>NZ_JAWLSC010000006.1:0-25712 GCF_033142465.1 Rhodococcus sp. IEGM 1318 | reverse complement strand
CCCCGAGCCTGTGGCTCGGGGGCACTTCTCTGTCTCGTCCAGCTGCGTGGTGAGCGGGCACTGAGCCCATTTGTCGCAAATGTGGCTCATGTTGGCCAAGTGCATGGCGGGGATGATGTGACTGTGGTGGAATGCGAGCGAAAGAAGATAGCTTGCCTGCCCGCCACTTCGAGCGGGACACGCCGATGATCGGAGCTTTGTGCACGTCTCGCGAAGAAACCTCTTCAAGTATGCCGCCGCTGGATCGGCAGCTGCCGGACTCGCTGCATTGAGCGGTACGACGTCGGTGGCCAATGCCGGTTCGCTCGGGACCTTGCTCGATTACGCCGCCGGTGTGCCGTCCGCTCAGGCAATCAAGGCCGCCGGGTATGCAGGCGCCATTCGATACGTTTCGGACAGGCGCCCGGGCGCCGATTGGATGGTCGGCAAGCCCGTACTGGCGCGGGAAACCGACGCGCTGACGGCGGCCGGACTCCAAGTCGTTTCCTGCTATCAATTCGGCAAGGGCGGAACGGCGGACTGGCGCGGAGCTCGCGAAGCCGGCAAGCGTCATGCTTCCCGTGGCCTCGAACTACACGCTGCGGCCGGTGGGCCCTCTGGTCGGCCGATCTACGCGTCGATCGACGACAATCCCACCAGTACCGAGATCACGGCGCTGATCACTCCGTACCTCGAGGGGTGGGCCTCGGTTGTCGGCAACGGAGCGCTCGGTGTCTACGGAAACACTCGCGTGATCGACGCGATGATCAGTGCAGGCGTGGGAACCTGGTTCTGGCAGCATAACTGGGGTTCGCCCGCAGGGTATGTGCACCCGCGGGCAAACCTGCATCAGTTCGAGATCGACAAGCGCAAGGTCGACGGCGTTGGCGTGGATCTGAATTCGATCCTCACTCGCGACTACGGGCAGTGGTCGTTGGCCGGCTCGGTCGGTCCGGCTCAGCCCGTCGGATCCTCGTTGCCGACGGGATCTATCGCACCATAGCGCCGAATTTGGCGAGCCAGGCCTTAGCGTCATCGGGGAGGGTGCCCGCCGCTTCGGCGGCGAGGCACCATGCTTTTGCCATCGACAGAAAGTTCATCGGGTTGTAGGCGTCTTCTTCGCGAGACCACAATCCGTTGCCTGCGTAGTGCAGGATCGTGATGTTGGCGGCGCCGTGCTTGGATCCGTCACCCGGATCCTCCATCGGGTTGTCGATCTCGCACACGATCCATCCACGCTGCTCGTCGACGACGAACCAGTTGGCCGGGAACTCGGTCATCCGGCGTCCCGGGAACTCGGTCATCGTGCGAGTCACCCACTTGCGTACGGCCTCTCGGCCATTGAGGGTGCCGAAAGCGTGTTCCACGTAGACGACGTCCTCGGTGAACATGTCCGCGAAGGCGTTCCAATCGCCGGAACGAGTGCACTCGACAACGGTGTTCTGGTAACCCGCGAAGGCGTCTTCGAGTTCGGTCCGCGTCCAGGTCATGAAAGGCTCCTCGGGTAGTCGTCGCCTCAAATTAGAACACGTTGCAGAATTGATTGTCGGCGATTCGATGCAGAAGAGTTCTGCGGTACCGTCGTTGGCGGGTCGGGGACCCGTTATGTGAGAGGGCACCACGTGGATATCATCATCAATTTCATCTACACACTTCTGTCGAAGTTGCAGACGGGCAGCATCGAAGGCTCTTCGGAGAAGTGAGTCCTCCGCCGGGTTGATTCCCCTACGAGACTTTCTGTTTGGGAATCAATCCGGCGAACACCATTGTCACGACGGCGGCGGCGATGGAGATCAGGAACGTGGCACGAAACGCCTCGAACGAGGGGATCACCGCGGTGCCGACGGTGATGGTCATCCCGGCCAGAACGACGCTCACGATCGCGGCAGACGTCGACGTGCCGATCGATCGCATCAGTGAGTTCAGTCCGTTTGCGGCCGCAGATTCCGTGATGGGTACCGCGCCCATGATCAAGGCGGGCATGGCCGAGTACGAGAGCCCGACGCCCGCGCCGATGAACATTCCGGCCACAGCGACCTGCCAGACGCTCGACACCGTGAAATATGCGAAGGCATAACCTAATCCGATCACGAGGGCGCCAAGCATCAACGTGATTCGTGGACCTCGCCAAGCTGAAATCCGAGCGGAGACGGGTGAGAGCGCCATCATGACAAGCCCCCCGGGGGCAAGTGCGAGTCCTGCTGCGACCATGGACAATCCGAGGCCATAACCGGTGGACGTCGGTGCCATGAGGAGTTGGGGGAGCGTCAAGGAATTGCCGTACATGGCAAAGCCGACGGCGATCGACGCGAAGTTGGTGAAGAGAACCTGCGGCCGGGCCGATACGCGAAGGTCTACCAGCGGTGCGCTGCGTCGAAGTTCCCACCATCCCCACACCAGGAAGCTGAGGGCGGAAACCGCCAGGAGTCCCAGTGTTTTCGCATCGCCCCACCCCCAGGTTCCGCCCTTCGTGATCGGGAGCAGAAGGGTGATCAGTCCGATGGTGAGGCCGAACGCTCCGATGAAGTCGAAACGTCCCGGGCGACGTACTTTCGATTCCGGAATGACAAACGCAACCAGTGCGATGCAGATCAAGCCGAATACCGCCGAAGTGACGAACAGGAAGTGCCAGTTGGCATTCTGTGCAATCACTGCGGCGATCGGTAGTCCGATCGCGCCGCCGACGCCGAGGGTTGCGCTCATGACCGCCATGGCACCGGCCACCTTCTTCGGCGGCAGAACGTCGCGAATGATGGCTATACCCAACGGAATTGCCCCGACCGATGCACCTTGAAGTGCACGTCCGATCACCAGCACGATCAGTGAGGGCGCGATCGCGCAGATGGCCGAGCCCAGGACGACCATCCCGAGGCTGACCAGCAGCATTCGTTTCTTGCCGAACATGTCGCCGAGGCGTCCGCTGATCGGCGTGATTACGGCAGCGGCGAGGAGCGTTGCGGTGACCGCCCACGACGTGTCGGCGGGAGAAGAGTTCAGCAGGTGCGGCAATTGCGGAATGATCGGGACGACAAGCGTCTGCATCAGGGCGACGACGATTCCGCACAGGCCGAGAACGGTGAGCACGGGGCCCGAGGGTGCGTAGCTCGTGTCCGTGGTTTTCTCGTCCGGGGTATTCTCGTCGACATTCGACGACCCTGTCTGAACGGACATTCGGCTCCCGCCATGGCATGTTCTGTTTCGGTGCGTTCGCCCCAGTGTGCACGCTACACATCGTGTGTAGTCTGCACAATATGAGGATGGACCGGGACCCCGAACTGGTGAATATCGAGTACGAGTTGACTCTGCTCTCGCGCTATCACGCGCTCGCTCAACGAGCGGAACTTCATCTGGACCGGTCGGCGTATCTGCTGCTCGGACGACTGGAATTACAGCATCCCATGAGCCTCAAGGAACTCTCCTGCGCTTTCTCCCTCGACATCTCGACCATCAACCGGCAGATTGGTGCCCTGCGCCGGTTGGGCTTGGTGGAGCGCGTGGAGGATCCAGACGGTGGCCTGGCGCGAAAGGTTCGGCCGACAGCGCAGGGGCTGTCGAAACTTCGTGCTGATCGCGAACATTCGACAGCGGGCGTCGAAAAGGTCCTGCGCGAGTGGACGCCGGAGCAGCGTCTTGCGTTCGGTGATCTACTCCGGCAATTCAATCGCTCGGTGGAGAACTTGGAGGGCCGCGACTGGCCGCGACCGAATCAGGTCTGAGAGTGCGAAACGGACCGCAGCGAGCGATCCGGATCGCTCGAATCTGATTCCGGCGCAATGACAACTAGTTTCGGATGTTCCTCGGGCGCTGCATGATTTCCACGCCAGGAGAGTAACGACCAGCGCGACAGACCGGACAGTGCGGACCCGAGACTGGCGAACGAGCCCGAACTCAGGACCGATGCCGTAGATCCGATGCTTCCGATGGACAGGAAAGATCCGACACTACCGATCGACAGAATCGAGTACGCCGATCCGATCGACAGAATGAACCCCTCGGATCGGATGGACAGTATCGATCGAGTCGACTTGTGTGACCGTATGGACTGGTCGTCTGGGCTCGATTTCCGGTCTGAACGGCCATGCGTGATGTCCACTCGTAGATGTCCCATCTATCGGGTCTATCACGGTGATCGGAGAAGCAAAAGGGACCCACCGAAATTCGGCGGGTCCCGTTCACAAGACTTCGATCAAGCGACCGCGAACATGCCCACGGTCGGGAGGAAGCTGCAAGTGATGCGATCTGCGCCTTCCGGCTGGGTTGTCAGCGAACCGCTGATCACCGAGAGGACGCGTCCGGGGCCCGTGTCGGCGATAGCCGACAGGGTGGCGGGGCCGTCCGGATTGATGCGCGCGGCGTTGGTCAGGTTCTGGGTGGCGCTGCGCTGGTTGTCGATGTTGACCCAGGTCACGGTCATCGGCACCGGCTGGTCGTCGACGGCGGGAGCCGTACCGAGAGCTGTGAAGACGAATCCGGCCTGACCGGCAGCGGGGCCGGGAGGAGGCAGGTGAGCCGGGCCGGGGACAGCAAGTGCGGTTCCGACCGAATCGGCGGTTGCCGAGATGCAGCCCTTGCCCAACGTCGGGTAGAGGAACTGCGCGATGACGGGGGCGTTCTCGTTCGGGATTTCCGGTCCGCCGCCGCCGCTGCCGTCGAGGAAGGTGATGACCTTCTCGAGGGTGGCTTTGATCTCGGGCGGAATGCCGGGGGAGTTCAGGATCGCACGAGCCTGGTCGAGCAACGCTTGCTGCGGGCCGCCGGCGACGTCAGCCGGACCTGCAGCGGCGCCGATGATGGCGGGCGCAAACGATGCGAGGAACTCGATCGGCACACTTTCGGGTGCTGCCGGATCGGCCATTGCCTGTACCGGCAATGCCAGTCCTGCTGCTGCGGCAATAGCGACGGCGGTGAACGCCCTTCGCATACCTCGGGTTCGAAGCACTGTTTCCCCATCCTTAGTCATACCGCGCGGGCGCCTAGGCGATCTCCGCGTTTGACGGCTCGAGGGGTCACTCTATGTACAGAGCCCCCGGGTTGTACAGCTGTTCAGTTGCTGAGCAGCTACGCACCGGGGGGAGTCTATGGCATGACCGGCCTCGATCGTGATTTACGGCGACCATACCTGTGACTGAAGTGATCTATGTGAAAGTTGATGCAACTGTTACGTCAGATTGCGAGGGATGTTCACTCGAAGATCAGTCAAAACGGACCGAATCGTCGACAAGGGTGTCAATTCGGCGGGCCAGGTGGAAGTCCAGATCGGTGAGTCCGCCGGCCGAGTGTGTCGAGAGCGTGTACGTGACCTTGTGCCATCGAACGTCGATGTCGGGATGGTGATCTGCGGCCTCGGCGACGGCCGCGATGCGTTGGAGAAGGGCGATCGCGTCCGGGAAGGTTGCGGAGTCGACGGTGCGAGTGATCGAGCCCGGGGACAGCTGCCACGCGGGCAGTTCGTCGAGTGCGCTTTGGATTGCGGAGTCGGACAACAAAGTGGCCATACTCCATCATGGTGCGATGAGTGATGTGCCTGCAAGGGATCGCGAAGTTGTTGCCGGTGCGATCTTCCGTGGGGGAAGGCTGCTCCTCGCGCAGCGGACGAGTCCGCCGGCGTTGGCCGGCCGCTGGGAACTGCCGGGCGGGAAGGTCGAAGCGTTCGAATCACCACAGAGCGCGTTGGCGCGAGAGCTACGCGAGGAACTCGCGGTCGAAGTTCGGTGCGGCGCCAGAATCGGCGTCGATGTGCCCCTGTCGCCTGGGTTGGTCTTGCGGGCGTACCGGGCGGAGTTGGTGTCCGGCGAACCGGTCGCGCTCGACCATGCTCAGTTGGCATGGGTCGACGCCGAAGAACTCCTGTCGATGGATCTGGTCGACAACGATCGGGCCTGGATCCCCGAGCTGCTGGAGGAATTGAGGGCGCCTACGCCGCACGGGCCTTCTTGAGGCCGGCTTTGAGTTCCTTCTTGGATGCACCCTCGTTCTCGAGCTTCTTCATCCGCATGATGACGACGGGGCACTTGATGCACCGCGTCTTCTTGCGGCAGCACTTCTTTTTCGGCTTGAGCTTCGAGACCTTGCTTGCCTTGACTTTTCCCATGTGACGCTGCGGCTTTCCTGTTTCGCTACGGCGGAGAGCCCGCTCTTGGAACGAGGTTAGCGTACCCTTAAACATCCTGTTTCTCCAGGTCGTAATCCTACGCGCTTCAGCGTGGTGCAGATCACTATTGGCTGGTGGGGGCGGTGATCGAGGCCGCACAATGCAGGAATATCCGCTCGGAGCGAGTAGTATTTACTAGGCCGCGGTGCCTATTCAGGCGATTCGTGCCCTGATTCGGATCACACACTCGTGCAGCGGCCACCAGAAGAGCCGTGCGACTTGACTTTCGCGTGGCCGAATCAACTCAGCCAGGAGAGCCATCGCGTGACCACCACCAGCTTCCGTAACGTTGCCATCGTCGCACACGTCGACCACGGCAAGACCACCCTCGTCGACGCCATGCTTCGTCAGTCCGGCGCGTTCGAGGAGCGCGCCGAGCTGGTCGATCGCGTCATGGACTCCGGCGACCTCGAACGCGAGAAGGGCATCACGATCCTCGCGAAGAACACCTCGGTGCACAAGCGCAACGAGGATGGTTCGGTGACCGTCATCAACGTCATCGACACCCCGGGCCACGCCGATTTCGGTGGCGAGGTCGAGCGCGGTCTGTCCATGGTCGACGGCGTCGTCCTGCTCGTCGATGCGTCCGAGGGCCCGCTTCCGCAGACGCGCTTCGTGCTGCGTAAGGCGCTCGCCGCTTCGCTGCCCGTCATCCTGGTCGTCAACAAGACGGACCGCCCCGACGCCCGCATCGAAGAGGTTGTCTCCGAGGCTCAGGACTTGCTCCTGGACCTCGCGTCCGATCTCTCCGACGAGGCCGCCGAGGCCGCCGAGCTTGCGCTCGGGCTACCGGTTCTCTACGCCTCCGGCCGCGAGGGCAAGGCTTCGACGGTGCAGCCCGAGAACGGTCAGGCTCCCGACGCCGAAGACCTCGCCGCTCTGTTCCAGGTTCTGATGGAGTACGTCCCGGCCCCCAAGGGCACGGTCGACGCGCCGCTTCAGGCCCACGTCACCAACCTCGACGCCTCGGCGTTCCTCGGTCGCCTCGCACTCGTCCGCATCCACAACGGCGAACTGCGCAAGGGCCAGACCGTGTCCTGGTGCCGGGAGGTCGACGGCGAGCCCGTCATCACCAAGACCAAGATCACCGAACTGCTCACCACCATCGGTGTCGAGCGTGTTCCCGCCGAGGTTGCGCTTGCCGGCGATATCTGCGCAGTTGCGGGCTTCCCGGACATCATGATCGGCGACACGCTCGCCGACCTCGACAACCCGGTTGCGCTGCCTCGCATCACTGTCGATCAGCCGGCTATCTCGGTAACGATCGGTACCAACACCTCACCGCTGGTCGGCCGCGTCAAGGGTCACAAGCTCACCTCGCGCATGGTCAAGGCTCGCCTGGACCAGGAGCTGGTCGGTAACGTCTCGCTCAAGGTCCTCGACATCGGTCGTCCCGACGCGTGGGAGGTCCAGGGTCGTGGAGAGCTCGCGCTCGCCATCCTCGTCGAGCAGATGCGTCGCGAAGGCTTCGAGCTGACCGTCGGAAAGCCGCAGGTGGTCACTCAGACTGTCGACGGCAAGATCCACGAGCCTTTCGAAGAGCTGACCATCGACAGCCCCGAGGAATACCTCGGTGCCATCACTCAGCTTCTGGCCAACCGCAAGGGCAAGATGGTTCAGATGTCGAACCACGGGCAGGGCTGGGTTCGTATGGAGTTCATCGTTCCCTCACGTGGCCTTATCGGCTTCCGTACGGAATTCCTCACGGATACCCGCGGAACCGGCATCGCCAACGCCGTCTTCGACGGGTACGGCCCCTGGGCCGGCGAGATTCGTGCACGCCACACCGGTTCGCTCGTGTCGGACCGTTCCGGCACAGTGACGCCGTTCGCCATGATCCAGCTGGCTGACCGCGGAACCTTCTTCGTCGAGCCCGGCGCCGACACCTACGAGGGCCACGTCGTCGGCATCAACCCCCGTCAAGAAGACCTCGACATCAACGTCACCCGCGAGAAGAAGCTGACCAACATGCGGCAGTCGTCCGCAGACGTGATGGAGACCCTCGCGAAGCCCATCAAGCTCGAGCTCGAAGCGGCCATGGAATTCTGCTCCGGCGACGAGTGCGTCGAGGTCACCCCCGAGGACGTCCGCGTCCGCAAGGTGCATCTCAATGCAACCGAGCGCGCTCGCGAGCGTTCGCGCAGCAAGTCTCGCGACAAGGCTGCTCTGTAGTCTTTCGTCGGTTACAACCTGACAGGCGGATGTGCCTTTCAGCCGAGTTTTCGGCGGAAAGGTACATTCGCCTTCATGGTTTCCGGGCGAAGGTTCTGTCCGGAAATCGAGTGTGAAGGGGCGACGCGGCCCCGTACGGAAGGAATTGTCTGTGGCCTCAGGACGTCGCTACTTGGCGTTGGTAGTGGCAGTGACGGCGTTGTCGCTGACGGCATGTACAGCCGATCCGCCGCCTCCGGTCGAGAGCACCGAAACCGTCAAGCCCACACCGACTCCGGTCGTTCCGGCGATGAAGCAGGTCACTGTGGCAATCGACGAGGTGGGAGGCGGATTCAACCCGCACCTGCTCGCGGATCAGTCGCCGGTCAACTCCGCAGTCGGCAACCTCGTACTGCCCAGTGCGTTTCGCCCGATCAATTCGCCGACACAACCTGGTGCGACGGAGTGGGTGATCGACGATTCTTTTCTCGTTTCGGCTGAAGTGACGTCGGAAGCCCCGTTCACGATTCGCTACCAACTGCACAACGAAGCCCAATGGTCGGACGGTGCTCCCATTGCGGCAGAAGACTTTCGCTACCTGTGGCAACAGATGATCTCGGTTCCCGGTGTGGTCAACCCCGCCGGCTACCAGATGATCGACGACGTGAACTCGTCCGGCGGTGGCAAGACGGTCAACGTCGTGATGCGTGCGCCGTATCCGGCGTGGCGAGAGTTGTTCACCGATATTCTTCCGTCCCACCTGATCAAGGACACTCCCGGCGGTTTCAGCACCGGCCTGAGTGAGGGGATTCCGGTGTCGGGAGCCCACTTTCACGTGCGCTCAGTCGACCGCGGTCGAGACGAAATCGTGTTGGAACGTAACGATCGATTCTGGGGCAAGCCTTCAGACCCGGATCAGATAGTTTTGCGACGCGGAGGAACGGCTGCGCAGTTGGCGGATGCATTGCGTACCGACGATGCTCAAGTGGCGCAAGTTCATTCGGGTAGTGCCACGGATATTCAGCTGTCTGCCATCCCGGGTGTCAGTACGGCATTCTCCTACGTTCCGCGCACTCTCGACATCAACGTCAATGGGCGAAGCAAGAACTTCGCGGACGTTCGAGTGCGTAAAGGTGTTCTGGGACTGCTAGATCCGGACCTGCTCGCCGTAGTGGCGGCCGGGAGTGAATCGGCGTCGGCTCCGGTGAAAGCTCAGATCCTCGCTCCGTCGGATCCGGGATATGCGCCCACCGCGCCGCCGAAACCGACCAGAGAGCAGGCGCTGGGCGAGCTGACCGCAGCCGGCTACCTGACGGCACCGCCCACCGGAATCGTCACGGGCACTGGAACGGTCGGATCGATCGTCCGGGACGGTGCTCAGTTGACCCTGCTGATCGGCGCTCCTGAAAACGACGACATCGCGATCGCCGTGGCAAACACCGCTGCCGACGAATTGCGTGACGTGGGAATCCTGGCGACCGTCGAATCGGTGCCGCCGGAGGAGCTCTATGGCGAGGATCTGACTGCAGGACGCGTCGACATGATCGTCGGTTGGAGCCGGGCAGGCGCTGACACCGCCACTTCACTGGCCTCCCGATTCAGTTGCCCGACAGTGCCTTCCACTCCTGCAACAGGTTCGGTGGTACCCACACCGTCGCCGTCCCAGTCTCCGGAGCCTGTCCGCACGACAAGCATCGAGGCTCCGAGCAATCTGTCCGGGCTGTGCGATCCTGCGCTGCAAGGCCGGATCGACGAAGCGCTCAGCGGCGTCGGGGATCTCGGATCTTTGGTCGCCGACGCGGAGCCCAAGCTGTGGGATCTTGCGGCGGTCTTGCCGATCGTGCAGAGCCGAGCGCTGGTCGCGGTCGGGACCGGAGTCGAGGGCGTCGTCCTCGACGGGCCGGTGCAGGTCGGGATATTCGGAAACGCTACGGACTGGGTGAGGGTGGCAAAGTGACCGCGTCGGCGAAACGACTGCTGTTGGTGCACGCCCATCCGGACGACGAAACGATTACCACCGGTGGCACCATCGCGCGTTACGCGTCCGAAGGTGCCGAGGTCACGGTCCTCACCTGCACGTTGGGGGAGGAAGGCGAAGTCATCGGTGACCTGTGGGCCGGGCTCGTGGCTGCCGAGGCGGACCAACTCGGCGGCTATCGGATTGCGGAACTGAGCGCTGCTCTGTCGGCCCTGGGTAGTGCCGCTCCTAGATTCCTCGCCGGTGCCGGTCGGTATCGCGACTCCGGAATGATCGGCACACCGTCGGCCGCCAATCCCCGTGCTTTTGTCAATGCACGACTCGACGAGGCAGTCGGCGCGGTGGTCGCCGTCATTCGTGAGATCAGGCCGCACGTCGTGATCACGTACGACCCCAACGGCGGCTACGGGCACCCGGACCACATCCAGGCACACGCGATCACGGCAGCAGCCGTCGAAGCTGCAGCAACGACGGCGTATCCCGAGGCCGGCGAGCCGTGGTCGACCCCAAAGTTCTACTGGACCGTGACCGAGCGCAGCGGACTCGAGCGTGGCATCGCGGCGATTTCCGAGTTCCCAGCGAACTGGCGTCTGCCCGAGCCCGCGGAATTGCCGAGCGTCGACGACGGAGACGTGACGACGGCAATCGACGTTCGCGGCGTCATCGATGCGAAGGCGCGGGCATTGAGCGCCCACGCCACTCAGGTGACGGTAGCCCCGAGCGGAGCCGAGTTCGCATTATCGAACAACGTGGTCCAGCCGATCCTGACGGTCGAGCATTTTGTGTTGGTGGCGGGGACACTCGGTCCTGTGGGTGAGGACGGTCGCGAGAGCGATCTGTTCGGCGGGCTGCACAGCTGACCTGCGCGTCGGCTCACAGGGATTGCGATCGGCGCCGTAGTGGTGTGTGATGCGTGTCACCGGATGGGTGGTCCTTTCGGTAACAGCAAAGCCTGGGGGCTGAAGAAATGTACAACTGGGACCTGCAGAACCAGATCGTCGCCTTTGTCGATTCGTTGCGTCCGATGGCTGGTTACTACCACGACATGTATTACGGATCGCTCTACGCATTCGCAGATCAGCAAAGTCATCTGCTGACGCTGCTCGGGTTCCCGCCGGTTCCCTGATCGGTTTCGTACTTTTCGGGCGCGAGCCGGGGTGCTTGTCGGGAGGGGACCCCGCGCTCGCGCGATGACGACCGATAGACCACTATCAAAACCATGATCACGGTCGAGAAGAACTCGGACGCCTCGACAGGAACGTCGCTGTCATGGCTCGACCCTGTCATCCTCGGCGTCCTGATTTTCGACGGATTCCTGTGCGCGGTGCTGTCCGTTCTATTCCTGCCGACTCATCTCGGTACGACGGCATTTCCCATCAGCATTCTCGTAGCCGCGGTTGCGAACCTCGTGTTGGTGATCGCGGCCCGCACTGTCACGACTCCGGGCAGGGCCGCATTGCCGCTCGCCGGTTGGATCGTCGGGTTCTTGGTGTGCATGGTGGGCGGCCCCGGCGGCGATGTGCTGGTGCTGTCGTCCCCACTGACGTTCTTGCTTTTGGTCGGTGCGATCGCCCCGGCGGCAGTTTTCCTTTTCAAAGTGGCGATCAACAGGCTTGCCACCCTCAGTTCGCAATAGATCTCGGCGCGCGCGTAGGAAAGTAACCCATACATAAGGGACACTCAGCCTGTGGCTGAACATGATCTGGCGGGTGCGACGATCGCCTTGACCGCAGAACGGCGTGCCGAAGAATTTGCGACGCTCCTCGAACGTCGAGGTGCAGAGATCGTTCGGACGCCGGTGATCCATGTGCTGCCGTTGGTGGACGATCGAGACCTGCGCACCCAGACCTCCGCCCTGATCGCCGATCCACCGGATCTGGTCGTGATCAGTACCGGAATCGGCTTTCGCGGATGGCTCGACGCCGTCGCGTCCTGGGGTTTGACCGACGAGTTCCTCGGGGCTCTCGCCAGGACACGCATCATCGCCCGCGGCCCCAAAGCGACGGGCGCCATTCGAGGTGCTGGACTTCGTGAGGAGTGGTCACCTTCGGGTGAGTCGTCCGAGGAAGTTCTGGCGCACCTCGGAAGCGAGGGAGTGGCAGGTTTACGCGTCGCAGTCCAGTTGCACGGCACCATCACCGAATGGGAGCCGTTGACGGATCTGAGCGCTTCCCTTGCCGATACCGGCGCGATCGTCACTCCGGTGTCGGTGTATCGGTGGATCCGGCCGCCGGATCAGTCGCCCGTCCGCGCACTGGTTGCTGCCGTTCGTTCCGGCGCAATCGACGCGCTGACCTTCACCAGCGCCCCCGCGGTCTCCTCGATGCTCAGCACGGCAAAAGAAATGGGCGAGCTGGAGCGGTTCGTCGTAGCGATGCGCGGACCGGTACCGACTTACTGTGTCGGACCGGTGACGGCCGCTCCCCTGGAACTCCTCGGTGTTCCGACGATCCAGCCGGAGCGATCCCGTCTCGGTTCGCTGGCGAGGCTCATCATCGACGACCTGCCCACACGTCGCCACCGCCCGGAGTGACGGCCTCGATCAATGCCCACGCGTTCTCGGCGGGGAGATCGATCACCTCGTAGCTTCCGGTGCCCGCGGGCGTCGCGGCGACGACGGTTGCCACGCCTGCGCGTCGTTGGAAGAACGTCTCGCGCACCGTCCATCCGATGACACCTTCGGATTCGAGGCTGTGACGCTGGCGATCTAGCGAACCGCTTCGGGTGATCAACCACCCGGGTAGGACTGCGTGGCCGAGGCCGTTGTATCGGTCGTAGGCGAGGGCAGTGCCACCGATGGCGAGTACGGCGACCCCGAACCACGCGTAGATCGGTACATTCAGACCAGAAGCCGCGCACGCCACGCAGACCAGCAACGCCACCGCTGCGAGGAACAGTGCTCGGGTGTATCGGCGACGCCGCGCGGCCGGGCCGTGATTCATCAGGGGAGCGGACGCTTGGCGTGAGTCACCGATCACGGTGGCCATCACTCGCTCGGCCTCCCCCCGTGGTCCCTGCGGGAGCAGTAGCGAAGATTCCTTCTTCTCAGCACTCACTCCCGTCATGATGGCGTCGAGGCGCGCGCCGCGGGCCAGACGCAGCAGGAGCGGTTCCTTGAGCGTCGTGCCGCGCAGTCGGGCTCGGTCGAGTGTGGTCTGCCGGGTCTTCAACAGGCCGTGGCTGACGTGCAAAATGCGGCCGTTGTCGGTGAGTTTCATGTTGCCGAACGCGATCAGATACTGAACGCAGGCGAGTGCGCTCGAGAGCACTAGCAACACGACGAGTGCGATGACGACCATCAGTGCGATGCCGAGGCTCTCGAGTGAGTCGAAGCTGTCGCTTACTGCCGACGATTTCGCGACGGCAGTGCCGATGCCGTACTGGAAAGAGATGCCGATGATCGCTGCGATGATGGCGATTCCCGTGAACGAAAAGGGGGCGTAGCGAACCCAACTCGGCTCCCAGTGACCGATCTCGGTGTCGACTGGTTCGCCGAGGTTTTCGACCGGGGTACCGGGGACCTCGGGGTTGCGTGCCTGTTGTGCGCCGGCCAACAGTGCGGCACGTAGATCCGGAACCAGGGTGGTCGAGAGGGCATTGAGTTCGAACTTGTTCGAATCATGGCCGCTCCCAGCGCGTTGGCCGGTCCCGATGCGCACGATCGACAGTCCGAGCAACCGGTGCATGACCCCGGCCTCGACGTCGACGGAACGGATGCGGCTGCGCGGGACGGAGAGCAGCTTCTTCTGGAAGACCCCGGTGCGCAGTTGTACGTGAACGGGCCCGATTCGGTATGTGGTGGTGAAATACCGCAACAGACCGAAGATGACGAGCAGAGTGACGACGCCGAGTCCCCACCAGTGATTCCCGGATTGGCTGCCGAGAACAACGGAGACGAGCAGGACCGGGAGCAGTTTGACCACTTCGTTGACGGGGTGGACCAGAAGCATGCGTCGGTCGAGGCGGAGCCAGGGCTGCTCCTCTTCGGCTGCCTCGGCAGCTGCCGTTTCCGCCTCGGCGGGGATGTCGATCGCGGTCGGGTCGCCCAACTGTTTCTCGTTCACGTTGCGTCTCCCACGTTGGTGCCCGCGATCTCCGTCAGTTGAGCGACCGTGCGGTCGGCGATTTCCTGGTCGAGCGCGGAGATCTTCACGGCCCCGGCCGACGACGCCGTCGTGACCGTCACGGTTGCCAGACCCAACATGCGGTCGATCGGTCCGCGCTCGGTGTCCACGGTCTGCACGCGCGAGATCGGTGCGATGCGTCGTTCCTGGGTGAACCAGCCGGTGCGTGTGTATACCGCGGTGTCACTGATCTCCCATCGGTGGACTCGATACCGCCACGCCGGGACCATCAGAATGTAGGTCGCAGCGAAGAGCACGGTGACCGCGAATACGGTGCCGACCACCCAGGACGGGATTCCGGGTATCAAGACGGCACAGACGATTTCGGCGACGATGACGGGTACCCAGAAAAGTGAGGCAGTGATTGCCCACAGCCTCGGGGCTTTGGTGCTGGGTCGCCATAATGGGTCGGCCATGGTCAGCGGTTGCGGCGCAGTCATGGGCACTACTTTGGTCGAGTGAGGGGCGATCTGTCGACATCGGCCCTATCGTGGAGTGTGGCGACCGCGAAGGGAGCACGTGATGACCGAACAAGATGCGACATTCGACCCGGAGGCTCCGGAATCAGATGCGCTCGAACAATCGACACCCGTAGATCCAAACGCCCCCGAAGAACCCGATCTGACCGACATTCCACTCGACGCGCCAGTGGCTGACGTGGTGGATCAACGCGTCGAGGTCGAGGTCGACGACGACTACCGGCCGTCGTGATCGAGGCGCTGTCGGGGCGGTGAGGCCTCCTACTTCTGGCACCGGGTGGCACTAGTCGTCTCACATGGCGCATGATCGCTAGGTGAACCGAACTGGTGATGACTCCGGCAAACCCACCATGCTTCCGATGCCAGGTATTTCCGCGTCCGCCTCGTCCAGTCCGTCGCCCGGCCCGTCAGCGTCGGCGATGCGGCGAGTTCTCCGTCGCGCACGCGACGGAGCGACCCTCAATGTCGACGAGGCGGCAACGCTGCTGCAGGCACGTGGGACCGATCTCACCGATCTGTGTTCCTCGGCGGCCAAGGTTCGCGATGCCGGTCTGCTGGCAGCGGGTCGGCCGAACACCGTGACGTATTCGCGGAAAGTTTTCATTCCGCTGACTCGTCTGTGCCAGGACAAGTGCCACTACTGCACCTTCGTCACCGTGCCGGGGAAGCTGCGTGCCGAAGGGCACGGCATGTTCCTGGAGCCGGACGAGGTTCTGGAAATTGCCCGGGCAGGCGCCGAATTGGGCTGCAAGGAAGCCTTGTTCACGCTGGGGGATCGCCCCGAGGCTCGCTGGCCGGAAGCGAAGCAATGGCTGGATGAACGCGGCTACGATTCCACCCTCGACTACGTGCGAGCGATGTCGATTCGGGTGCTCGAGGAGACCGGACTGCTCCCACACCTGAATCCCGGTGTGATGAGCTGGCAGGAACTCTCGCGGCTCAAGCCCGTCGCGCCGTCGATGGGCATGATGCTCGAGACGACGGCAACTCGGCTGTTCACCGACAAGGGGGAATGCCACTACGGAAGCCCGGACAAGGATCCGGCGGTTCGGTTACGCACCCTGACCGACGCAGGCCGACTGAACATTCCGTTCACCACCGGCATTCTCGTGGGCATCGGGGAGAACTTCCTCGAGCGCGCCGAGTCGATCATGGCGATACGCAAGTCGCAGAAGGCGTTCGGCCACATCCAGGAAGTGATCATTCAGAACTTCCTGGCCAAGCCTGATACCGCGATGCGCAACACCCCTGATGCAGGACTCGACGAATTTCTCGCGGCCATCGCCGTCGCGCGCCTACTGCTCGGGCCCACGATGCGGATTCAGAGTCCGCCGAACCTCGTCTCGAACAGCGAGTGCCTCGCGCTGCTCGGCGCAGGCGTCGACGACTGGGGTGGGGTATCACCGCTGACCCCCGATCACGTCAACCCCGAGCGCCCGTGGCCGAACCTCGAGACCTTGGCCGAGATCAGTGCGGAGGGTGGCTTCACGCTGACCGAACGCACCGCGGCTCAGCCGGCGTATGTCCTGGCCGGAGCTCCGTGGATCGATCCGCGCATCGCAGGCCACGTTCAGGCGCTCGCGGATCCCAAGACCGGCCTCGCCTTACCCGACACCAAGCCGGTGGGTCGGCCGTGGCAGGAGCCGGACGAGTCCTGGGAATCGAGCGGACGCGTCGATCTCAACAGCGAGATCGACACGGACGGGCGCAATACCGAGACCCGCAGTGACCTGGGCAGTGCGTTCGGCGACTGGGAGACCGTGCGCGAACAGGTACTCGAGCTGAGCGCCCCGATTCGCGTCGACACCGATCTGTTGGCTGCGCTGCGCAGTGCCGAACGCGATCCCGCCGGATGCTCGGACGACGAATATCTTGCCCTTGCCACTGCGGAGGGTCCGGGCTTGGAAGCCGTTGTGGCGCTGGCGGATGCGCTACGCAAGGATGCCGTCGGCGAGGACGTCACCTACGTCGTGAACCGGAACATCAACTTCACCAACATTTGCTACACGGGCTGCCGGTTCTGTGCATTCGCGCAGCGCAAGGGCGACGCCGACGCGTTCACACTGTCGGCAGACCAGGTCGCCGACCGTGCGTGGGAAGCGCACGTCGCCGGCGCGACCGAGGTGTGCATGCAGGGCGGTATCGATCCGGAGCTACCGGTCACCGGTTACGCCGACCTGGTCCGGGCCGTCAAGAAGCGCGTGCCGTCGATGCACGTCCACGCGTTCTCGCCGATGGAGATCGTGAACGGCGCATCGCGCAGCGGTGAAAGCATCAGGGATTGGCTGACGGCCCTTCGTGAGGCGGGTCTCGACACCATCCCCGGCACGGCAGCCGAGATCCTCGACGACGAGGTGCGCTGGATCCTCACCAAGGGCAAACTGCCGACGGCGGAGTGGATCGAAGTGGTCACCACTGCCCACGAGGTAGGACTGCGTTCGAGTTCGACGATGATGTACGGACACGTCGACCAGCCTCACCACTGGGTCGGGCATCTGAACGTTCTTCGCGGAATCCAGGACCGCACAGGCGGGTTCACCGAGTTCGTGCTTCTGCCGTTCGTCCACCAGAGCGCGCCGCTGTACCTGGCAGGCGCTTCACGACCAGGGCCGACCAATCGGGACAACCGCGCTGCGCATGCGCTGGCACGCATCATGCTGCACGGCCGCATTCCCAACATCCAGACCAGCTGGGTCAAACTTGGCATTACCGGAACACAGATGATGCTCAACGGCGGAGCCAACGACCTCGGCGGAACGCTGATGGAAGAGACGATCTCGCGGATGGCCGGCTCCGAACACGGGTCCGAGAAGACCGTCGCAGAACTGCGCGCCATCGCCGAGGGAATCGGACGTCCGGCGCGCGAGCGAACCACCACACATGCACGACGCGAAGGAGCGATTGCCTGATGGCTGATGTATTGGGGGACCGCAAGGTCGCCGAGGTTCTCGATCGAGCGGTGTGGGGGATCAACCCGGTTCTCGACCTCGCCTACAGCGATCCGCTCGGTATCAAGCGTCGGACCTTCGAGCCGACTGATCCCGAGCGAAACGCTGCCGCGATGGTGTTGGACGCAGCCGCTTGGGTCCTCGATGTCGTCAAGTTCCCCGGGACGGCGGCGTGGTCGGTGATGACGGACGAGCAGCGCTCGAAGTGGTGGACGACCAGGTTGGGTGCACTCAACACCGTTGCCGTCGCGTTCCCCGGCATCTTCGGCGTCCTCCTCAATCGGTTGCCGATCCAGGACCTGCTGGCTTTCGCGAATCAGGCCGTTGTGCTTGTCGCGGTTGCCCGTGAACACGGAGTGACCGAACGGGATCAGCAGGTAGACCTGCTGGCGTCGGTGCTGTGCGGGCGAGAGACGAAGTCCCGAGATCTGCTCGCCGGCGAGGATTTCGCCGAAAAGTCGGTCAGCGGCACCGACGAGACCTGGCGCCCGTTCGCACTGATCGGGACCTTGTGGCGCACGTCGAAGACTTTCCGTGCCATCACCGACGAACTGCACAAGCGGCCGTCGCGGACAAAACCGTACGAGATTCTCGGCAAGATTCCGGTGGTCGGCGTCGTGGCGGATTACCTCGGTGAGCGGGGCGCACTGGTACGCGCGGCCGCCCTGGGGGAGAAATGGATCGCGATTCGGTCGAGGAACATCACCGCAGTAGGCTGAAATGTGTTACCCCCGACTGCTCAGAGTCGGTAGGCAGGGGGATAATAGGCTGTTCCCGCGGTACGTGAGAGTCGTATCGGATTTTCGGCCCCGAGCAACTGCGTGTTGCAGCGGCGATGCACGACAGGAAGGCAGGGAGATCGGCAGTGACCTACACGATTGCTGAACCGTGTGTAGATGTGATGGACAAGGCGTGCATCGAAGAATGCCCTGTCGACTGCATCTACGAGGGTGGACGCATGCTTTACATCCACCCCGACGAGTGTGTCGACTGTGGCGCGTGTGAGCCTGTCTGTCCCGTCGAAGCCATCTTCTACGAAGACGACGTCCCGGACCAGTGGAATGCGTACATCAGCACCAACGTCGATTTCTTCGACGATCTCGGTTCGCCTGGTGGAGCCGCCAAGCTCGGCAAGGTCGACTACGACACGCCGTTCATCAAGGCGCTGCCTCCCATGGGTGAGGAATAGAGATCTTGCCTCGTACTCCGGTGGCCGCTGGGCTTCCTGATTTTCCGTGGGATTCGCTCGCCGAGGTCACGGCCAAGGCGCACTCTCATCCCGACGGCATCGTGAACCTGTCCGTGGGTACGCCGGTGGATCCGGTGGATCCGGTGATACAGGAGGCTCTGGCCTCTGTTGCCGAGGTGCCCGGATATCCGACGACTCATGGCACGCTCGCGCTTCGCGAGGCCGTGGCGGAGTCACTGGATCGCCGCTACAACATTCCCGACGTCGATCCGGCAGCGGTGCTGCCGGCCATCGGTACCAAGGAAATGATCGCGTGGCTGCCGAAACTACTCGGTCTCGGAGCCGACGATCTAGTGGTCATTCCGGAGTTGGCGTACCCGACCTACGAGGTCGCGGCGAAGCTGGCAGGCGCACGCGTCCTGCGCGCCGACGGCTTGAACAAGCTCGGTCCCGAGTCGGCGGCGATGATCTTCGTGAATTCGCCGTCCAACCCCACCGGTAAGGTGCTCGGCCTCGAGCACTTGCAGAAGGTCGTGGCCTGGGCGCGCGAGCGCGGCGCCATCGTCGTCTCCGACGAGTGCTACCTCGGATTGACGTGGGAAGCGGATGCACTCTCCATTCTCGATCCCCGCGTCAACGACGGCGATCTGACCGGTTTGCTTGCGGTCCACTCACTTTCGAAGACGTCCAACCTTGCCAGCTATCGGGCCGGGTTCGTCACCGGTGACCCTGCTCTGGTGTCGGAACTGCTCGAGGTGCGCAAGCATGCGGGAATGATCTTGCCGCTGCCGATCCAAGCCGCGATGACCGCAGCCTTGGGCGACGACCAACACGAGAACATCCAGCGCGAGCGGTACCGCGAGCGTCGCAGCGTGTTGATCGAAGCTGTTCGCGGCGCCGGATTCACCGTCGACAATTCCGAGGCCGGCCTGTACCTCTGGGCAACCCGCGGCGAGGAATGCCGAGCGACGGTCAGTTGGTTCGCCGATCGCGGGATCCTCGTTGCTCCCGGTGAGTTCTACGGACCGAGCGGAAGCAAGCACGTTCGGATCGCTCTCACCGCGACAGACGAACGAATCGCCGCAGCAGCAAAGCGCCTCTCCGCCTGAACTGTGTGCTTTCGCAGGTGTCAGGTTCCCTGATGTCGGTATCAGTCCGATGTAAGGTCGCGCTGTGACCACCTCAGGGACCGGCGGCTTGGACGCGGTACTGATCGTCGCCGTCGTTCTTGCCTCGGTTGCGCTGATGCTCACCTGGCTGAAGGATCGTCGAATATTCGGAGACTTCCCTCTTTCAGCCGCGCTCCTTTGGCTGGTGGTGGCAGTTCCGTCGATCCTGCAGGCGCTGATGCCGGGACTGCTGGACATGTTTCGTCGTGATCCCGCTTTGATTCGCGACGGTCAATGGTGGCGCATTCTGACCTCGGTGCTCGTCCAGGACGGAGGGGTCGCAGGAACCGTCACCAATCTCGTGACGCTGGCGGTGATTGCGCCGCCGGCGTTTCGGCTCTGGGGCGCCGCACGCGGCTGGGCTCTCTTCCTGCTCGGTCAACTGCTGTTCGGTTTGCTCACCACCGCAGTTTTCCCGTCGACCGGCGCAGGTAACTCCGGCGCCACACTTGCTCTGGCAGCGGCGGCCGCGGGGATCGGCGTACTGGTGCGCCCGCGAATGCCCGAGATTGTTCTGACTGCCGTGATTGTGGTCGGCGGCGCAGCCCTGGTGACGGTCGACGACGCGCACGGATTTGCCGTTCTTTCCGGGGCTCTCTTGGGGGCTGCACTGGTGACGCTGTTCCCGCCGCACTCGATGGACGCGCGTCGGGCAGGAGAAATTTTGCGACCATCCGCGCTGTGAGATGCTGTCGTGGTGCTGCTGAGATCCCTGAACCCCCTTGCTGTTGCCCGCGGTGACGACCTCGACGACGCCGTGACGATCGGTGACATGGTTCTCTCGCGGAGTGCCATCCTCGGTGCCGCGACCTCGGTCGCGGAGCGAGTGGCGCAGGCCGATCGGGTTGCCGTATTGGCAACTCCCACAGCGAAAACGATTCTCGCCGTCGTCGGGGCTTTGATTGCCGGCGTCACCGTTGTGCCGGTCCCGCCGGACTCGGGGAGGTCTGAGCGAGAGCACATGCTGCGTGACTCCGGTGCCCAGGCATGGCTCGGCGAAACGGACGAGCACTGCGAAGGACTGCCCGTAGTTCCCGTCCGATTGCACGCTCGCTCGTGGCACAGCTATCCCGAACCGGCACCGCAGTCCACAGCATTCGTCCTGTACACGTCCGGAACTACCGGCCCGCCTAAGGGTGTTCTGCTCAGTCGCTCGGCCATCGCAGCCGGGATCGACGCGCTCGGCGAGGCCTGGGACTGGACGTGGCGAGACACCCTGGTGCACGGGCTTCCGCTCTTCCATGTGCACGGACTGATTCTCGGAATCCTCGGCCCCCTCCGGATCGGCAGCCGAGTGATCCACACTGTAAAGCCGACACCGGAAAACTACGCACGGGCCAAAGGCTCCCTCTACTTCGGTGTCCCCACCGTCTGGTCGCGTATCGCCGAAGACGAAGAAGCTGCCAAGGCGTTGTCCGGTGCCCGACTTCTGGTTTCCGGTAGCGCGCCGCTTCCTGTGCCGGTCTTCGAAAAGCTCCGTGAGCGAACAGGATTGACGCCGATCGAGCGTTACGGCATGAGTGAGACGATGCTGACCCTGAGCACGCGTTTCGACGGCGAGCGACGCCCGGGATGGGTCGGAGTGCCGCTGCACGGTGTCGAGACTCGCCTTCGTGACGAGAAGGGCAACGACGTGCCACACGACGGCCAGAGCATCGGCGGCCTACAGGTACGCGGGCCGATGCTTTTCGACGGCTACTTGAACCGTCCAGACGCAACCGCCGAGTCCTGGACGGAGGACGGCTACTTCAAGACCGGTGATGTGGCCGTCATCGACGAGGGTGGGTTTCACCGAATCGTCGGCCGCGAATCCATCGACTTGATCAAAACCGGTGGATTCAGAGTCGGCGCCGGCGAGATCGAGGCCGCCATCCTCGGGCACCCTTCAGTGTCCGAAGTTGCGGTGATCGGGGTGCCCGACGCCGACCTGGGGCAGCGGATCATCGCCGTCGTAGTCCGTAAGCCAGGCAGTCCCGAGGTCACCGAAGCCGAATTGGTCGAGTTGGTCGGGGCAGAGTTATCGGCGCACAAGCGTCCCCGCGAAGTTCGTTTTGCCGAGACTCTGCCGCGTAACGCGATGGGTAAGGTCCAGAAGCGCGACCTGTGGTGAGCGGAGCCGATTGCTGAAAAGTCGCTCCGGCGCTCGAGGCTTCGTGAGTTCGGCCCGCCTGTCCCGGAATGTGGGCCCGCCGGTTCGTCGATGATTCAGCGCTAGTTGGAAATTCTGTGTTCTTGGCTACACTACCGCCCGGTAGGGATAGCTCCAGTCGCACGCATGCCGTCGGTATGCCCTAGTGCGAGTGGCCTCGGAAGGGCAGATTTCATGGCGGGCGGACGGCATTCGAGTCCTGACAGCGGGCGGTCGATCGGGTTCTACGCAGTGGGTGGGTTGGTTGCCGTCGCGGTAGTCGCCACCGGGGTGGTGGTCTTCAAGGCAACACAGTCCGATTCATGCGAGAGCGTCGACGAGTACTCGCTGGCAGCAGATCCTGCGATCGCGCCTGCAGTGACGGAGATCCTCGCAGAATCGTCGCCGGAGCAGACAGGCTGTTCGCGGATCACGGTCACTTCTGCGCTGCCGGGCGACGTCGCGGGAACTTTGGGTAAAGGTGTGGACGCTCCGGACATGTGGATACCGGATTCGACAGCGTGGGTCGGCAAAGCTGCATTGACGGCAAAGGGACCGGTCGCTGCCGCCGGCGGTTCCATCGCCACCTCGCCCGTCGTCCTCGCCTCCGGCGGTGGCGAACAGTTTGCCAGTTGGCTCACGGCGCTACAGGTCCCCGATCTTGCGCTGGGCAATCCGTTGTTCACCGGGGTTGCATCGGCGCCCATTCTCGGAGCTCTCGCGGAGACCGGCGCCACCTCCGAATCGGTTCGAGCTGCCCTCGTACCTCATGCCCAAGCCGAGAGTGTTCGTACCGAAGATCAGCCGGTTGGACAGAAGATGCTCACCGAATTGGTCAGCTCCGGCAAGGTCGGTGTTTCGACCGAGCAACAGGTAGTCGAGTTCACGAAAGCCGAGTCGAAGATTTCCGCGACCGTGCCGGCAACGGGAACCATGATCATGGATTACCCCCTGGTGGTCAGTGCTTCGGCACCGGATCGGCACTATGCCGCAGCCAAGAAGAGTGAGGCCATCGCCGATCTGTTGCACAGTGAATCTGCACAGGAAGTTCTGACACGCAGCGGTTTCCGTACTTCCGGCGGAGGTGCTGTCGAAGGTGGAGTCGGTGACGTCACGGCACTGACCGTGTCCGAACAGTCGGTGGCCGATCAAACACTGGGTGCTTGGGCGTTGATGGCCAAGCCGATCCGAACGCTCGTCGCGATCGATGTGTCGGCTTCGATGGACTATCCGGCGGCCGGCGGCAAGACACGCATGCAGTTGACCACTGCTGCGGCGCTTGCCGGCAATCAGGTCTTCCCGGACAGCGTCGCTGCCGGTCTGTGGGCGTTGTCCCAAGGTATGAACGGAACCCAGGACTTCCAGGAATTGGTGCCGATCAGGCGGTACGACACCATTGTCGACGGCGTGACTCAACGAAAGTTGATGGCGGATCAGGCGAACCGGCTCACCGAACTCAAGCGTGGCGCCACGGGTTTGTACGACACGACTTTGGCCGCCTTCCGTAAGGTTCAGGAATCGTACGATCCGCGAGCGGTCAACAGCGTCATCATCTTGACCGACGGCGCCAACGAAGACCCTGACAGCATCAGCCGTGAGCAGCTGCTCGATGTACTTGCACGCGAGCAGGATCCGGCTCGACCGGTCATCATCGTCACCATCGGCATCACCGACGACGCCGATGCCGCGGCGCTCGCCGATATATCCCGCGTGACGGGCGGTTCGACGTACATCGCTCGCGATCCCTCGGAGATTTCCGAGGTGTTCGTGAATGCACTGGCGCACCGAGGAACTTAGGCCGCATCGGGACCGGCCCACGGTATCGGAAGTGGCGGAGCCGCAGACGAGTATCGGTGCCCGGTAGGTGTCGTCGTGGTGAAGGTATGCCGGTTGCCTGGTGCAGGTTCGGCAGACCAGTCCAAGCCCTGCTTGGCGTAATTGCACGCCGCGCACAATCCTGCGCCGTTGGCTGCACTGGTGGGTCCACCCTTGTTGTGATCGCGAATGTGGTCGCGGTGGCGAACCGGCGCGTCGCACCACGGCGTGCGGCAGCTTCGATCACGGAGTTCGATCAATCGCGCCAACCCCTTCGGGAAGGTTCTCGCCGTTGACTCCATCGCGGTCATCGCACCTGTGTCGGGGCATGCGTAGATCTTTCGGACCGTTGCCATCGCTTCGGAGTCTTCGCTGGACTTGGCGATCCATTCGCGTGCAATGTCGGCTGGTACAGGTCCGTACCCGTGGACGTGTGCAGGGTCGGTGCTGTCGCCCAGCAGTGACTGATCGGAGACAACCAGATTCACGGTAACGGGTGTCGGTGTGGCGCGGCCGATTCCGGTGACGCGCTCGACCAGGAGGTCAGCCATGATCTGAGCTCGCGTGCGCTCATCCCCGCCCGCAAGAACGGAATCTGCGTCGCTCCCGAGCGTGGCATGTACGACGATACCTTCGGCGACGGGAAGAAACACATTGAGCCAGCACATCGTGTCGGGCGCAGGCCGCGCCGTCACTCGTCTGTCTCCCACGGCTTTGCGTGCTCGTCTGGCGACACTGTCGGCGTCGATTTCGGCAGTGCGTGCGCGGATTCTTTCTGTCAGTTGATGGTTGCCGCATCCGTCCAAGATTGCAGCGTCGCAGCAGAACTCACGATCCAATGTAGCGCGATCCTGGGTGGTGAGACACGCAGTCTCGCGCATGAGGATTGTCGCTTGATGCTCACTGATGGAGCCGTCGACGAGTAATCGAAGTGTGTGCGGCATCTCGTCGTTCAGTGCGCGGGCCAGGTTCAGATGCTGAGTTCCGAACCACGCCGACTCCCTCCGTGCGAGTGCAATCTGCGCGTTGATTCCGCGGCCCTGGTATGAGCGCGGAACACCTCGTTCGCTGCGGTCCTTGCGGGTGAACGCATCGAGGTCGGCAGCCAGTAAGGCTTGGGCCCCAGCGCAACTGGCCTTCAATTCTTCTAGTGCGCGTAAAAGGTTCACGCGTGCTGCATTGTCGATGGAACGATCCATGCTGACGAGTGAAGCTCGGAATTGTCCGATCGACTCTTCAGATATCGCCTGTACAGGTATCGCCTGTTCGGATACCGCCTGTTCGGATACCGCCTGTTCAATTACTGGCGTCGTCACTTTTACCCCCCGGTAGTGTCGAACATACATTCGACAATAACGTCGACAACGAACTTGCGCAACGGTTTTCTCTGTGAGCGGCGGAAAGTTCCGACAGTTCGGTTTTCGTGGTTGACTGGTCTTCATGATCGAGCTGAGGGGATTGACCAAGGTTTACGGACCGACGAAAGCGGTGGACGATTTGTCGTTCACGGTCAAGCCGGGCATTGTGACGGGCTTTCTGGGCCCGAACGGTGCCGGCAAGTCGACGACGATGCGGATGATCCTGGGTTTGGATCAGCCGAC
>NZ_JAWLSC010000063.1:0-514 GCF_033142465.1 Rhodococcus sp. IEGM 1318 | reverse complement strand
GACCCAGCGGAACGGACCTCGATGGTGTCACCCGCGAGATGACTCAGGAAACCGGCAGCCATCTGCGATCGGCCGGCATTGTGGACGCAGACGAACAACACCGATGGTTTGCTCATGAACCCGCTCTTTCCCGACTGGATGAAACCTCTTTGACGGCAAAGCGTTTACGCAGAGCAAGGGAGACATACACCAGACCGATCAGCACCGGCACCTCGATCAACGGGCCGACAACACCAGCCAAGGCTTGCCCCGAGGTGGCGCCGTAAGTAGCGATGGCTACGGCGATCGCGAGTTCGAAGTTGTTACCCGCAGCGGTGAACGCGAGCGTGGTGGTGCGTTCGTAGCCCAATCCGATTGCGGCACCGAGGATATAGCCACCGCCCCACATCAGTGCGAAGTACACCAGCAGCGGCAACGCGATCCGGACGACATCCCAAGGCTGGGAGGTGATCTGTTCGCCCTGCATCGAGAAGAGCACGACGATGGTGAACAGCAGACCGTAGAGCGCCCAGGG
>NZ_JAWLSC010000062.1:0-536 GCF_033142465.1 Rhodococcus sp. IEGM 1318 | reverse complement strand
GTCTAGGCGGGTATGCCGTAGCTCATCTTCATCGTTTCCGGGTTCTCCACCAATGCCATCAAGTTGGCGAAGGCATCGGTGTGCGCAACTTTACTCATCGAGTTTTGAGCTTCGAGGAGTGTGGCCCATCGGTATTTGAGGAGCCAACCGTTGTCTGTTCCAGCAGCGCGATACAACTCTCGTGACTGGAAGCCACCGATATCTGGTAGTTCTCGGTCGAGTGCGTCCAATGCTCGCTTCAGGTTTTCGGCCGTGGTGCTCGGATGGGTGGTGAACTCGACGATCTCGATGACGGTCATGTGGTTTCCTTTCGACAGGGATTAATGGAGGGAGCGGAGAGCTCGGCGCGCGATCCGTTCGGTCGCCGCGTTCGCTTCGTATTCGGTGAGCCATCGCCGGCATTGGGTGCGTGCCCAATCCGGATTCGTCTTCGCTGCGTCGTTGATCCAGTTCGCCACCGAATCCTGCACGTACCGGGACGGATCTGCTCGCAACGGCGTCAGGATCGGCAACCCGAGGTCGGGGTCGACTTTCAG
>NZ_JAWLSC010000061.1:0-558 GCF_033142465.1 Rhodococcus sp. IEGM 1318 | reverse complement strand
AGGTGACTCGACACGAGCACGGTGCGGCCCTCGGCCGCCAACCGCTGCATGAACTTACGAATCCAGACGATGCCCTCCGGATCGAGACCGTTGACCGGCTCGTCGAACAACAACACCTTCGGATCACCCAACAACGCACCGGCCAACCCCAGACGCTGCGACATACCCAACGAGAACCCGCCGGCCTTCTTGCCCGCCACCTCGGACAACCCAACCAACCCGAGCACCTCGTCGACCCGGGACTTCGGAATCCCGTTCGAGGCGGCCATCCACTGCAGATGCGCCCGCGCACTGCGATTGGGATGCACCCACTTCGCATCCAACAACGCCCCCACCGTCCGCAACGGTGTCTTCAGCTCCCGGTACGGCTTGCCGTCGATCAACGCCGCACCCGACGTCGGCTGATCCAAACCCAGGATCATCCGCATCGTCGTCGACTTGCCGGCACCGTTCGGGCCCAGAAAGCCCGTCACGATGCCCGGCTTGACCGTGAACGACAAATCGTCCACCGCTTTCGTCGGTCCGTAAACCTTGGTCAATCCCCTCAGTTCAATCATG
>NZ_JAWLSC010000060.1:0-559 GCF_033142465.1 Rhodococcus sp. IEGM 1318 | reverse complement strand
GGGACGATATCGAATTGGCGAGGCGGGTGCGGTCGAGGTCGATCCCCTCGGGCGCGGCGCAGCGGGCACGGATCATTGTGCTCGCATCTCAAGGTGAGTCGAATTCGTCGATCGCAGAGCTGGTCGGGGTGTCGCGGCCGACGGTGATTTCTTGGCGTGCCCGCTACGATGCGGACGGGTTGGCCGGCCTCGAGGACGATGCCCGGTCCGGCCGGCCGCGGAGCCTCGATCACCGGGAGATCATCTCCGCGACCTTGATGCCGCCGCCGAAGAAATACGGTGTTACGCACTGGAGTTCGCGTTTGCTCGCGAACCATTTGGGGATCGGGTACGGCACGGTCGCGCGGATCTGGCGTGAGTACGGTGTGCAGCCTTGGCGCAGTGAGACATTCAAGTTTTCCACCGATCCGGAACTGGTTGCGAAGGTGACCGATATCGTGGGGTTGTACCTCGATCCGCCGGAAAACGCGATCGTGCTGTGCGTGGACGAGAAATCGCAGATTCAGGCATTGGATCGGACGGCTCCGACGTTGCCGATGCAGATCGGGATCCCGGAGAA
>NZ_JAWLSC010000005.1:0-429912 GCF_033142465.1 Rhodococcus sp. IEGM 1318 | reverse complement strand
AATGATCCGTGCCCGCTGCGCCGCGCCCGAGGGGATCGACCTCGACCGCACCCGCCTCGCCAATTCGATATCGTCCCGTCGCGCAAAACCAGAGGCTTAATCCGCATGGGTGAAGTATCTCAAATCGTACTGTTAAAGAACTTTAGGCGCGCGGCACTAGCACCTACCCTTTCGACAACCCTGGATGTATTGATAATTTCTATATTTTCGGATGGGCGCGTTGCACTGGTGTCGACACAGACGGAGCTGGCATTGGAACGTGTGGCGATATGTGAGTGGCCGGTGAACGCAATCCTTGTTCAAACCAGTGGATTTCGCTGTCTCACTGGAGATTTCGGTACAGGGCGCAACGGGCGACGTTCAACACTTCCGCGATTTCTGTCATGGATACCCCGTCGCCCTTCATCTTGCTCGCTTGCCGTTTCTCTATGACGGTCAGCGAGGATGGCCGGCCGCAGATGCGGCCGCGATCACGAGCCGCGAAGAGTCCTGCCATGGTGCGTTCGCGGATGAGGTTGCGCTCGAATTCCGCTAGGGCGCCGAAGATGTGGAATAGCAGCTTGCCGCCCGGTGTAGTCGTGTTGATCTCTTGGTCAATGATTTGAACGCCACGCCTCGCGCTTCGAGTTCAGTGACCGTCTCGACCAGGTGCAGCAGCGATCGAGTCGCCACACGATGAGGGTGTCACCGGGGCGCAGTGCTTCCATGACGGCCGCCAACTCGGGCCGATCCGTCTTCGCTCCTGATGCTTTGTCCGTCCATATGCGAAAACAGCCCGGCCGCTTTCAGTGCGTCCTGCTGTAGTTCCGGGTTCTGGTCGGCGGTTAAACCCCTGGCGTAGCCCAAAAGTCGCTCGCAAGGGCACAGTGTTGCAGAACTCACGAAATTGGAAGTTGCGGGATAAAAGCAATGGGACGGGTTTCCGCAACACTTCGGTGTCAGGTCACGCCGTGACTTGGAGATAATTGACAGGTTTTCACAGCCGTCGCACGCCGCCTCGCCGGCGACTGAAATTCACCGACACTTCTTGGACACTGCTGGACCCTCATCGCCGAACCTCAGTCAGGTCAGGTCCGAATCGGCCACGAACGAAGGAACGCCCCGGGGCAAAAGCCACTCCGGGGCGTTCCTTCAAGTGTATGGCGGGGATCGAACCCGCGACCTCCCCTTTCGTCAGAGGGGCGCTCTATCCGCTGAGCTACACACAGATCAACTCAATCCTCCAAAGGATTGAGTTATCAATCTTAGCAGGCGTCCAAAGTAGATGCAAATCCAGTTCTGAAGGGCGCAGGAATCCCCCGTATCGCAAACGAAAGATTGATGGACACAGACTTCGGCCGGGTGATCGCTTATCCACGGCGATCCTTGTTAGCCGGGTTACTGTAGCCCCACCAGCCGCCACGATTGGCACGTCGCGGCTCATCGTTCCGATCGGGCCAATCGTTGTCCGGTGAATCTTCCAAGGTGTTCGGTGCGAACTGTGCGCGCAACTCGGCCTCCTTCAGGTCGTTTGCGCGGCGCCGCTCTGCGAGGATCTGCTCCTGCATGTCACGGGGTTTCTTTGAATTTTCCTTCGACTTACGCTGCTCCTGTTTGGCAATCTTGACCAGTTTGTCGCCATTAGACAGAGAATCTTGGCCTTGCCCCATCTGGTGGCCAGCGTTCCTTCGAGGCCCAACAGCCATTCTTCAGTGGCCATCGGTCGCCAGATGTCATGGACAACTCGATTCCGACACTCAGTCACGTAGTGCATCTGAAATAAGCCTTTAAGAGCCAACAATCGCATTTCGCTGTCCACAGGTGCCACAACTCCAGAACGGCGAAGCACTTCGTGCCGAACCACCCCGGCATGGGGTGATGTCCGTTATCTTCCTCGATAGTGGTTGCAATCTCGTGGCTCCTCCGCGTTCCCACGCGGGTGCTGTCACCACGAAAGGGAGCACATCTGTGAATGGACTCGAAACGCCTACTTGTTTGTCCCGAACCACCGCCGCCCTCGGTGTCGGCGCACTAGCTGCCGCGATCACCTTCGGTAGCGCAGTCGGTACTGCGTCAGCCGACACTCCGGTCGCCGACTTCGGAAGTATCTCGTTCTCGGTGACCAACGGTCCCGACAACACCATCTACGACATCAACGCCATCATCAATCTCCCGCCCGGCACACTGCCGTCAGAGATGATGACCCCTCAGATCACTGCGCCCGCCGCGGCCCCTCAACCAGTCGGCGACTCGTTTGCGGGCACCGCACTGGACTTCGTTCTGAGCTTCATTGAGGCTGCGACCAGTTAGCCGACAACAAAAAACGAGGCTACAAACTCTTGTGAGTTTGTAGCCTCGTCTTGTGGTGGGCGAAGGGGGACTTGAACCCCCACGTCCCTAAGGACACTGGCACCTGAAGCCAGCGCGTCTGCCATTCCGCCACTCGCCCGAGCAACGCCGAAACATTATCACGACAAACTTTGAAAGTTCTATTCGTGCAGATCAGGGCACGAATCGATGAACACCGAGCACCCAAAAGCCCAGAACCGATACCATGCTGAAACAGCGGCCAGGTACTGCCGAAGCGACATTTGACAGTACCGTGGAACCTGTACAGCAGTTTGGACGACACGCGACAAGGCGGTGCCGGCGCTACTTGCCGAGCATTTTGCCGTCGTAGATGCGAGGCGAGAGGAGGGCCCGATGGGCATCGTGCAGCGTTTCGAACGAAAGCTCCAAGGAGCTGTCGGCGACGCATTCGCGCGGGTCTTCGGTGGTGGTGTTGTGCCGCAGGAAGTAGAGGCGGCGCTCCAGCAGGAGGCACGTGACCGCGTCGAGCACCTCGGCGGCGGAATTCTTCTCGCCCCCAACAACTACGTGATCACCATCAACAACTCCGATCACGAAGAGTTGGCAGCTGATCGCGAGCTGACGACAAAAGCTTTCAGCCGACACCTGCAGGATTTCATCCGCGATCAGGGTTGGCAGACGTACGGCGACATCTCGGTCACTTTCGAGCCTTCGCCTACGCTCCACACCGGTCAGTTCCGCACCCGCGGAACCGTCGACCCGGATGGTGACGCCGAGCAGGCATCGCCGCCGTCGCATGTTCCGCAGGTTTCGTCGCGGCCTCCACAACGGCCGCCTCAGCGACCCGCACCGATTGTTCCCCCTGTTTCCAATCCAGTCCCGTCACAACCAGGAGCCGGCCCCATGACGCAGAACTCAGGCTACGAACCAAGCCGCGAACCGGCGGGTCGCCAGCCCGAACCGCAGCAGCCGGCACGGAACGGGTACTCCCACGACGACGGCGGTTACGCCGCTCCGCAGGGCCAGGAAGCGCCGTACCAGAACGGTTACGACCGCGGCGATGGTTACCGAACAGGCGACGACCAGCAGGGCTACAACCAGCAGCAGGGGGGCTACGACCAGCAGGCGTACCCGAACCAGCAGCAGCCGTACGAGCAGGCCGGTTACGACCAGCAAGGTTATGACCAGCAGGGTTACCAGCAGCAGCCGTACGACCAGCAGGGCTACGGCCAGCAGGCGTACCAGGGTGGGTACGACCAGCAGGGCTACCAGCAGGGCGGCTACGACCAGCAGGGTTACCAGCAGCCGTACAACGGCCAGTCCTACGATCAGCCGGGCTACGACCAGCAGAGCTACCAGCAGGGCGGCTACGACCAGCAGGCGTACACACAGCAGCCGTACGAGCAGGCCGGCTACGAGCAGGGCGGCAACTTCGAGCAGACGCAGGCCTACCCGCAGCAGGGCTATGCCCAGCCGCAGGGTGGATACGCGCCGACGGCCCAGAGCCTGACGGCAACCCTGCAGCTCGAGGACGGCAGCGGACGCCACTTCCAGCTTCGCGACGGCAGCAATGTCATCGGCCGCGGCCAGGAAGCTCAGTTCCGCCTCCCGGACACCGGCGTCTCACGTCGCCACATCGACATCCGTTGGGACGGCCGCACCGCGATGCTGTCCGATCTGGGATCCACGAACGGCACCACCGTCAACGGAGCACCGGTCCAGGACTGGCAGCTGGCAGACGGCGACATCATTCGCGCAGGTCACTCGGAGATTCTGGTTCGCATTCTCTGAGCTGAGAAACGGACGCCAGGATTTTTCCGATAACAATCGAACATTCGGCGGTCCGTCGGCGCGCCGCCGTCACGCGGCTGTCAGTATCGTGATCTTCGGGGCCCAGAGCCCCCTATGATGCTGCCAGTCGACAATGCTCGAACCCCGCTGCGGCGGGGCTCGAGCCATAGAAGGAGGTGGACAGCCGTGCAGGGCCTGATTCTGCAACTCACACGGGCGGGCTTCCTGCTCCTACTGTGGCTGTTCGTCTGGGCAGTCCTCCGCACTCTCCGCTCCGACATCTATGCCGGCTCCGGGGTCAGGGTTCCGCCGCGGTACACCCGCGCCGGAAAGGTCCTGCCCTCGCTGGGCAAGGCGAAGGTGCCTCGGTACCTAGTGGTCACGCAGGGCGCCCTCGCCGGCACCCGCATCACCCTGGGTTCACAGCCGGTCATGATCGGTCGCGCCGACGATTCGACGCTCGTTCTCACCGACGATTACGCGTCGACGCGCCATGCACGGCTCTCGCAGCGCGGCGCCGACTGGTACGTCGAGGATCTCGGTTCGACCAACGGCACCTATCTGGACCGCGCCAAGGTCACCACTGCGGTGCGCGTCCCGCTGGGCACCCCGGTTCGCGTCGGCAAGACGGTAATCGAGCTACGCCCGTGACCCTTGTTCTCCGCTACGCGGCGCGCAGCGACCGCGGTCTCGTGCGCTCCAACAACGAAGATTCCGTGTACGCCGGTGCCCGTCTGCTGGCTTTGGCCGACGGTATGGGCGGCCACGCGGCCGGTGAGGTCGCGTCGCAGTTGATGATTGCCGCTCTGGCGCATCTCGACGACGACGAGCCCGGCGAGGATCTGCTCGGCAAGCTCGAGGCAGCCACCCGCGAGGGCAACGATTCCATCGCCGATCACGTCGAGGAAGAGCCCGAACTCGACGGCATGGGCACCACGCTCACCGCAATCCTCTTCTCCGGCAGCAAGCTCGGCCTCGTGCACATCGGCGACTCGCGCGCCTACCTGCTGCGCGACGACCACCTGACGCAGATCACCCGCGACGACACGTTCGTTCAGTCGCTGGTCGACGAGGGCAGGATCACCGCCGAACAGGCACACACGCACCCGCAGCGATCCCTGATCATGCGGGCGTTGACCGGCAACGAGATCGAGCCGACGCTCACCGTGCGCGAAGCCCGCGCCGGCGATCGTTACCTGCTCTGCTCCGACGGCCTCTCCGACGTGGTCAGCGACGAGACCATCGAGAACACGATGCGCGAAGGCTCGCAGGAGCAGTGCGCCGACCGTCTCATCGAATTGGCGCTGCGCAGCGGCGGTCCCGACAACGTCACCGTCGTCGTCGCCGATGTCATCGACCTCGACTACGGCCAGTCGCATCCCATCGTCGCGGGTGCCGCGTCGACGGAAGAGGAAGAGGACTCCCCTCCCCCCAACACCGCTGCCGGCCGCGCCGCTGCCATGCGTCCGCCGCGCGCGACGCCCAAGCGAGTTGTCTCCCAACCCGAACCGGAACCGAAGAAGAAGCGGAACCGGTTGTGGTGGGTGGTCCTCGCTGTGGTGCTGATCGCGCTGGTCGGCGTCGGCGCCGTGATCGGCCGCGCCGTCATCCGCAACAACTACTACGTCGGCGAAGACAACGGCCGCGTGACGGTGCTGCGCGGCATCCCCGGTTCGGTGCTCGGCTACTCGCTGCAAGACGCGGATCTGGTGGGTTGCGTCGGCGACGACGACGTCCTGACCCTCGTCTCCCCCGACGCGATTCCCAGCAACTGCAACATCCTCGAGGTGACGGATCTGCAGCCGTCGGCGCAGGAGCAGGTGCGCGCCGGGCTGCCGTCCGGCAAGCGTGAAGATGCGCAGAGCCAGATGATCCGTCTCATCGGCGGCGATCTGCTTCCTCGTTGTGAGCCGGTTCCGACAACGACGGCCGCGCCCACTCCCCCGCCGGCACCGGAGACGACGCCGCCCCCCGCACCGCCCGCGGAGCCTGCTGCGCCGACGACGGCGGCACCCACGACTACACCTACGCCGACCGAAGTGCCCGGTCAGACTTGCAGGACGGTCAACTGATGTCGTCCAACGCAGCTGCGGGGACGGCCTTTCCGAGTCCGCCTGGAGGTTTTGCCCCGGCGCCGGTCCAGTCGACCCGTCGAAACATGGAGCTGCTGCTCCTGGGCTTTGCCGTCATCATCACGACGGTCTCGCTTCTGCTCGTCGAGGCGAGCCAGGAACAGAAGATCACTCTCGATCTGGCCAAGTACGCGCTCGCGTACACGGGCTTGTTCCTGATCGCGCACTTGGCAATTCGGCGGTATGCGCCGTACGCCGATCCGCTGTTGCTGCCGATCGTCGCCCTGCTCAACGGCCTGGGGTTGGTGCTCATCCACCGACTCGACCTCGCCGACGAACAGACAGCGCTCTACAACGGCGTCGAGGCACCGTCTCCGGATGCGAACCAGCAGGTCATGTGGACTGCGCTGGCGATCACCGGTTTCGTGTTGCTGCTCGTGTTCTTGAAGGACTACCGCCTGATGGCGCGGTTCAGCTACACCCTCGGCCTCGCAGGTCTGGTGTTCTTGGCGATTCCCGCGATCCTGCCGGCGAAGTTCTCGAGCGTGAACGGCGCGAAGATCTGGATTCGTCTGCCCGGATTCAGCATTCAGCCAGGTGAGTTCGCAAAGATCCTGCTCATCATCTTCTTCGCGTCCGTGCTCGTCGCCAAGCGCGACCTGTTCACCTCGGCCGGTAAACACTTCCTGGGCATGGACTTTCCGCGTGCCCGCGATCTCGGTCCGATTCTGCTCGCCTGGATCGTCTCGGTAGGCGTTCTCGTCTTCGAAACCGACCTCGGTACGTCGCTGCTGCTCTTCAGCACCGTGCTGGTGATGCTCTACATCGCGACCGAGCGTGTGGGCTGGCTGGTGATCGGCGGCGGACTGCTGGCCATCGGATTCTTCTTCGCCTACAAGATGTTCGGACACGTACGCGTTCGCGTCGACACCTGGCTGGACCCGCTCGGCGACTACGCCAATACCGGCTATCAAATCTCGCAGTCACTGTTCGGCCTGGCCACCGGCGGTATCGCCGGAACAGGTCTGGGCAGTGGCCGACCCAACCAGGTGCCGTTCGCGAAGACGGACTTCATCATCGCGACCATCGGCGAAGAGCTCGGTCTGATCGGCCTGGCCGCTGTGCTGATGCTGTTCCTGCTTCTCATCGTGCGCGGCCTGCGTACGGCATTGGCAGTGCGCGACAGCTTCGGCAAACTGCTGGCCGCCGGTCTGTCGTTCACCATCGCGATCCAGATTTTTGTCGTCGTCGGCGGCGTCACCAAGCTGATCCCGCTGACGGGTCTGACAACACCGTTCATGTCGTACGGCGGCTCGTCGCTGCTCGCGAACTACCTACTGCTGGCCATCCTCGTCCGGATCTCGGACGCGGCTCGTGCGCCGGTAGTGACGAAGAAGAAAGGTCCGCCCCCAATCGCTGACGCCAATACCGAGATGATGCCGCGCGTATGAACACTCCACTGCGCCGCGTCGCGATGGCCGTCATGGTGATGGTCGTCGCGCTCCTCGCCAACGCCACGTACGTACAGGTCATCAAGGCTGACGACCTGCGAGCCGACCCGCGCAACTCGCGGGTGCTGCTCGACGAGTACTCACGCCAGCGAGGTCAGATCTCGGCGGCCGGACAGGTACTGGCGGCCTCCCAGGCCACCGACGACCGGTACAAGTACCTGCGCCAGTATCCGAATCCGTACCCGTACGCACCGGTCACGGGCTTCTACTCGATGCAGTACGGCAGCGCCGGCCTCGAGCGCACCGAGGATCCGATTCTCAACGGCTCGGACAACCGGCTGTTCAGCCAGCGCTTCTTCGATCTGGTCTCCGGACGCGATCCGCGCGGCGGCAACGTGGTCACGACGCTCAATCCGGCCATGCAGCAGGTGGCGTACGACCAGTTGACCAGCAAGGGTTACACCGGTTCCGTCGTCGCCATCGAGCCGAGCACCGGACGCATTCTGACGATGGTCAGCACGCCGAGCTACGACCCGAACCTGCTTGCCAGTCACGACGGCGCCGAAACCACGCAGGCGTGGGACGAGCTCAATGCCGATCCCAACGATCCGCTGGTCAACCGTGCGATCTCGCAGACCTACCCGCCCGGCTCGACGTTCAAGGTGCTCACCACGGCCGCAGCTCTTGGCAACGGTGCGACCCCGGACGACCAGCTGACCGCGGCTCCGCAGATCACGCTGCCCGGCACGAGCACGACCCTCGAGAACTACAACGGCAGCACGTGCGGCCCCAACCCGACGGCGTCGTTGCGTGAAGCGTTTGCGCGCTCGTGCAACACGGCTTTCGTCGAACTGGGCATCAAAGACGGCGCCGACGCCATCAAGGACGAGGCCAGCGCCTTCGGCATCGGACCCAACACTCCCGCGATCCCGCTGCCGGTCGCAGACAGCACCGTCGGCGACATCTCCGACGACGCCGCCCTCGGCCAGACCAGCATCGGCCAGCGCGACGTCGCGGTGACCCCACTCGAGAATGCAGTGATCGCCGCGACCGTCGCCAACGGTGGTGTGCGCATGCAGCCCAACCTGATCTCCCAGTTGCAGGCACCCGATCTGACCGACCTCAGTACGCCGTCACCGGTGTCGATGGGTCAGGCGATCTCGCCGGCAGTGGCCGCAACGCTGACCGATCTGATGATCGGCTCGGAGAACTTCACCGGCGGCGACGGCAAGATCCCCGGCGTTCAGATCGCGTCCAAGACTGGTACCGCCGAGCATGGCGTGAACCCGCGGGAAACTCCGCCGCACGCCTGGTACATCGCTTTTGCACCGGCGCAGAATCCGACGGTCGCCGTGGCCGTCATCGTCGAGAACGGTGGTGACCGCGGACTTGCCGCTACCGGTGGCTCGGTTGCTGCGCCGATCGGTCGTGCAGTCATCGCAGCCGGAATCCAAGGGGGCTGAACCGTGGCGTTGAACAACGGCGCTTTGATCGCCGATCGTTACCGATTGATCCGTCTCATCGCCACCGGTGGGATGGGTCAGGTGTGGGAAGCCACCGACTCCCGGCTCAACCGTCGCGTCGCCGTCAAGGTACTCAAGTCCGAGTTCTCTTCCGATCCGGAGTTCTTGGAGCGCTTCCGCTTCGAGGCCCGCACCACCGCGCAGCTCAACCATCCCGGTATCGCCGGAATCTACGACTACGGCGAGACCCGCGACAGCTCGGGCGATTCCACGGCGTACCTGGTGATGGAACTCGTCAACGGCGAGCCGCTCAACGCCGTCCTGGCGCGCGTCGGTCGCCTCGCGGTTCCGCATGCCCTCGACATGCTCGAGCAGACCGGCCGCGCCCTGCAGGTCGCACACGACGCCGGTGTCGTGCACCGCGACGTGAAGCCGGGCAACATCCTCATCACGCCGACGGGCCAGGTGAAGATCACGGACTTCGGCATCGCCAAGGCCGTCGAGAACTCGCCCGTCACACGCACGGGAATGGTGATGGGCACCGCCCAGTACATCGCGCCCGAGCAGGCCCTCGGTCAGGACGCGACCGCGGCGAGTGACGTGTACTCGCTGGGAATCGTCGGATACGAAGCACTTTCGGGTCGACGCCCGTTCACCGGTGACGGCGCGCTGACCGTCGCGATGAAGCATGTGCAGGAAATCCCGGCACCGATGCCGGACGACCTGCCGCCCAACATCCGCGAGCTCATCGACATCACGTTGACCAAGGATCCGGCCGGACGCTACGCCAGTGGCGGCGAGTTCGCCGACGCCGTTGCAGCCGTTCGGGCGGGTAGGCGTCCACCGCCGCCCGGTCTGCTCGCCACCGGTGCCGCCAGCGCGTCGCCGGCTACGGGTGCCACGCAGGTCATGCCGCCGACGTACGCGGGTCCGGCGACAGGCGCAGCTGCTGCGGACGACGCGGCGGCCGGCGGAATGACCAGTGGGCAGAAGGCCGTGGCATGGGCCGGCGGCGGATTGATCTTGTTGGCGTTGATCATCGGCGGAGTCTGGATCGCGACCGACGGTCCCAGCGACCCGACACCGCCCGTCGTCACGTCCACGACGTTGCCGACCACGACGACGACCAAGCCCACCACGACAACAACTCGGCCGACGACGACGACCACCGAGCCGACCACCACGACGACTCGGCCGACGACAACCACGACCGAGCCGACAACCACCACAACAACGCCGACCACGACAACAACCACTCCGACGACCACAACCACCACCACGACGACAACGACGACCACAACGACCACTGAGCCGTTGGCGGATCCCGGAGACGCTGAAGAACCGCTAGGACAAGACCAATGACGACACCCCGCAATCTCTCCTCCCGCTACGAGCTGGGTGAGATTCTCGGCTTCGGCGGAATGTCCGAGGTTCACCTGGCGCGCGACCTCCGACTCAGCCGCGACGTCGCGATCAAGGTGCTGCGTGCAGACCTCGCGCGCGATCCCACGTTTTACTTGCGGTTCCGTCGTGAGGCGCAGAACGCTGCCGCACTGAACCATCCGGCGATCGTGGCCGTCTACGACACCGGTGAAGCCGAGACCGACGCCGGGCCGCTGCCGTACATCGTCATGGAGTACGTCGACGGCGACACGTTGCGTGACATCGTGCGCAGCACCGGGCCGATGTCTCCGCGCAAGGCGATGGAAGTGATCGCGGACGTCTGTGCCGCTTTGGACTTCAGCCACCGCAACGGCATCGTGCACCGCGACGTGAAGCCCGCCAACATCATGATCAACCGTGCCGGTGCCGTGAAGGTGATGGACTTCGGCATCGCCCGCGCGATCTCCGACGCGTCGAGCCCGATGACGCAGACGGCTGCCGTGATCGGCACCGCTCAGTACCTCTCGCCGGAACAGGCGCGAGGTGAGCAGGTGGACGCACGTTCGGACGTCTACTCGCTCGGTTGTGTGCTGTTCGAGATTCTGACGGGCGAGCCGCCGTTCAAGGGTGATTCACCGGTCGCCGTGGCGTACCAGCACGTTCGTGAGGATCCGCAGACGCCGTCGGAGATCAATCCCGACATTCCGCGCGAGCTGGATTCGATCATTCTCAAGGCGATGAGCAAGAACCCGGCCAACCGCTACCAGAGCGCCGGCGACATGCGCAGCGACTTGGTACGCGTCCTGGGCGGTCAGCGTCCGAGTGCGCCGATGGTGATGAACGACGAGGACCGCACCACCATCCTCGGCGCCGTCGGCTCCGACACCGGGAACTACCGCACTGCTCCTGATCCGGTCGAGCCGGTTCCTGCACGGACAACTCGCGCTGCCGACCCGCCTGCCAAGAAGAAGGGCGGACGCTACGCCCTGATGGGCATCGCGGCGCTTCTGGTGATCGGACTGGTGACGTTCTTCCTCATTCGGGTGAACTCGCCGAAGGTCGAGATGGTGACCGTTCCGGGTGACCTCACCAACCAACCCGCTGACGTCGCCGAGGCGACGCTGACCAACGCCGGATTCCAGGTGGAGCGTCAGCAGAAGACGGACAAGGTGATCGCCGCCGGAAACGTCATCACGACGCGTCCGGTTGCCGGGGTGCGCATCGAGAAGGGCAGCACCGTCACCATCGACGTGTCCACCGGCCCCGAGCAGGTAGCGATCCCGCGCCTGACCGGCCTGAGCCAGGACGACGCCGAGAAGAAGCTCAACTCCGTCGGACTCCGACTTGACCCGACCATCGGCAAGGCCGCGTCGACCATTGCCGAGGTCGACAAGATCGTCAATCAGGACCCGGCCGTCGGAGTGTCGGTTGTTCTCGATTCCGCGGTCTCGATCACCGTCGGCACCGGTCCGGAGCAGGTTCGTGTCCCGGATGTCACCGGTCAGCGGGAAGAGGTGGCGAGGCCCAACATCGAAGGTGCCGGGTTCGTCGTCCAGATCACGGAGATCGATTCGGGACTGCCGAAGGGACAGGTCGTTTCGACCGACCCGACCGGTGGCACGTCGGCCACCAAGGGTTCGACCGTGACGCTGCGAGTGTCCAACGGCAACCAGGTCGCGATGCCTGATCTGACCAACAAGACGGTGTCCGAGGCGTTGACCACGCTTCGCGCAGCCGGTTGGGCGGGAACCGCGTCGCAGCTGGTGCAGAACCAGAGCACGACGCTCACCCCGGAAATGGTGGGCAAGATCGTCTCGCAGACGCAGCCTCCGGGCTCGGAGATCTCCAAGGACGCGGTCATCACCGTCAGCGTCGGAGCGCTCGGAATCCCCGGCCGCTAGCAAACTGAAAAAGTGCCTCCCGGAGATTTCCGGGAGGCACTTTTTTGTGGACAGGTGTCAGAGAATTGCGGGCAATGCGCCACCGAGCGCCGACGCGACCTCGGCCTCGAGGGCTGCGACGAGTCCTTCCGGAGGCGCCTCACCGCAGACTGCGAGCCAGTTCGCGAGCATCCGGTGCCCACCCTGGGTGAGGACGGACTCCGGGTGGAACTGGACGCCGTGAATCGGCAGTTCGCGGTGACGCATCGCCATCACGACGCCGCTCTCGGTGTGTGCGGTCACCTCGAGTTCCTCGGGAATGGTGTCCTCGAGAACCGTCAGCGAGTGGTAGCGGGTAGCGGTGAACGGATCGGGCAGCCCGGCCAGGACGCCGACGTCCTTGTGGTGAACCAGACTCGTCTTGCCGTGAAGCAGTTCGGGAGCGCGGTCGACGGTTCCGCCGAAAGCCGCACCGATCGCCTGGTGTCCGAGGCAGACGCCGAGCAGCGGGGTCTTGGTGTCGGCGCAGACCTTCACCAGATCCATCGTCGCTCCCGCGCGCTGCGGAGTTCCGGGGCCAGGGCTCAGGAGAATGCCGTCGAACTGCGCTACTGCACCCTCGAGGTCTGCCGTCAGTTGTGGATCGTCGTTGCGCCAGACCACGGCTTCGGTTCCGAGCTGGCCGAGGTACTGCACCAGGTTGAACACAAAGCTGTCGTAGTTGTCGACGACGAGAATCCTCATGAGAGCAGGGTAAACGCCCGTGCTATCCGCCGGTATAGGCGGGGACCGTGATCTGCGACGGCGTCGCCTGCGTGTACCCGAGGCCGAAGCGGGTCGCGTACTGCTTGTAGATCCGAATGCCCGGTTCGGCAGCGAGTGCCGCCTCGAGGCGCGCAACATCGCCGATCGCGCTCATCACGTACGGCGGGCTGTATGTACGGCCGTGAAGAAGGAGGGTGTTTCCGATGCACCGCGGCGCCGACGTACTGATGATCCGTTGGTCCTGCATGCCCACCGCTTCGGCCCCGCCGGCCCACAGTGCGTTCAGGACGCTCTGGACGTCCTGCTGATGCACGACGAGGTCGTCCGGGGTGGCGTCGACCGGATACTTGCCGTCGGCGTTGCGCGGGGCGTCCGTCATGGTGACCACGACGCCGGGGCCGGTCATCTCCGTCAGTCCTGCATCTGCGGAGATGTTCTTGATGTCACCGAGAGCCGCTGCCACGCCGGCGTCGGACCGAGCGGCGTCTTCCTGCAGCGAATCGAGCTGAGCGGCAAGTTCGTCCCGGTCGGCCGAAACTTTTTCGGCATTGGCCTGTGCACTGCGGACCAGATCGGAAAGCCTGGTGCTTTCGGTGACCTGGAGCTGATTTTCCTCGGCGGATCTCTGCGCCGTGGCGACCATCAGACCGGCTACCAGGCAGACGGCAAGTACACCGATGTGCCAAACAGTTCGTGAAGATTCACCCGAAGACACGTGGCTCCTCCCGGATTGTGCAGGTCGGCCGGTGACCAACTGGACACAGCTACGTTAGCGTGTAGGTAACACATGCAGGTCACACCGTAGAGCGAGGACGCCATGCCCAAGTCGAAGGTCCGTAAGAAGAACGACTACACAGTCAACCCAGCAAACCGCACTCCGGTGAAGGTGAAGATGGGTCCGTCGAGCACGTTGTACGTCTCCGTGATGCTCGGATTCATGCTTCTCGGCCTGGCGTGGTTGATTGTGTACTACTTGGCCGCGGATTCGATCACGTGGATGAACGACTTGGGAAACTATAACTTCCTCGTCGGCTTCGGCTTCATGGTTGTGGGCCTTGTGATGACCATGAGATGGCGCTGACCAGCGATTATCTGATTCGGCTCGGATCGTGACCGTCTCTCAATTACATGGGTGTCATTCATCCCCATTGTGGATAACTCCTGTGGACAACCTAGGAAGTTATCCACATGCTCGAGGATGAATTTCATCCACAGCCTCGTGACAACGCCACAGAGGTCGTCTCGTGGGCCACTCCGATGGGTGTTGTCTACGCGATGTTCGGCGGCGGAATTGCCCTCGCGATCGCCTCGATCCTCGCGCCCACGGAGCCTGCCGGACGCTTCCTGCTCGCCCTCGCGGTGATCGGGCTGTTCGTGATGGGCGGACTCGCCCTGCGTCAGCGTCCCCGCCTGGCGGTGATCGACAACGCGGGAACCAAGTCGATCGCGGTACAGCGACTGCGCGCCCGGCACACGTTCACCCGCGAACAGATCGACCGCGTGCGTCTCGTCCGCTACCCGCGTCTGGGTCGACGCGTCCCGATGCTCGAGATCGACATCGTCGACCGGCCCACCGACACGGAGAAGCTGTTGATCTTCGGACGCTGGGATCTCGGTACGTCGCCAGAGGACGTCCTCGACGTGCTCGCTGTCCACGGATTGGTGCCGCCCGAGAAGTAGGGTCGAGCGGTGAGTAGTCCAGAAGTTTCAGAGCGCGACCGCCTTCTCGACCTCGCCGCCGACTACGTCCTCGAGTTCGGTGTCTCCTCGGCAACGCTTCGGGGGCTCAGCCGCGCACTCGGCTCCAACAATCGCATGCTTCTGTACTACTTCGGAAGCAAGGCCGGACTGCTCCTCGAGGCACTGCGCCGCGCCGGGCTTCGCTTTCCCGGGATCACCCACCTCCTCGATCTGATCCGCGATTCCGAGATCCCCATCGCGGACCGCCTACACGACGCGTGGGGCATCCTCGCCGACCCCGAACTTGTTGCCTACCATCGACTCTTCTTCGAACTCTTCGGTGTGGCCGCATTCGACTCGGAGCAGTACCGCCCTCTCCTCGAGGGCGTTGCCAACGAATGGGCCGACGAAACTGCCCGCGCCATAGCCGAAACCGGCGTCGACGCCGAGCTTGCCGAAACTCTTGGACACGAGATCGTTGCCGCCTGGCGCGGTTTCCAGATGACGCTGATCGGTGGCGGCGACCGCGCAGTGGTCGACCGTGCCGCCCGGCATCTGACGGAATCGATTGTTGCCAAAGTGCATTCTGCGGCGAGGCCGATTACATAGCGAGCGCCGCCAGGTCTGGTTGCACGATGTCGAGAGCCTGCTGCGGCACTGCCACGGCGTCACTCGACCATCCCCAGATCGAGTACAGCTCACGGCCGGGGTCGGTGTATCCGTCGCGGCCGTGCAGTACCCGGTAGTTGTCGATGCAGATCATCTCGCCGGCTTCGGCGCGGAACATCGGACCGCTGTCGCGCACGTGAATCACAGCCTCACTCCACTGCTTCACCAGCGGCCACTGCGCTACTTCCGATTCACCGGCGATCGGCGCGAGATACGGGTGATACCGAACCTGGTTGCGTCCACTCGGGACCGTCCTGGCGATCGGCGCAAAGGAGTTCTGCGGGAAGTTCGGCTCCGAATGGTCGATGTCTGTGCTCCAACAGAATTCGGCCAATTCAGCGGTTGCGGGATCGAAGGCGAGCAACCGCGTGAGCTTGACCGCGTCGATGAGGAACGAGTCACCGCCACTCGGGTACGCCGGGCGCTTGCACCACAGAAAAAGATAGTCGGGCGCGTAGTCACCGAACGCAAAACCGTCGTTGTGGGCAGTCATCCGCTCGCCGGAGATGCCGAACGAGCGCTTCCTGCCGCGTTCGTCCACCGGTTGGGTGTCGACGACGGCGGCTTCGGCATCCTGGCTTCTGGCGCTCGCCTCGAACTGGCGGCCGACGCGAATGCACTTCTCACCGAGCAACTTCGACGCGAATGCAATGGCATCTTCCTCGGTGTGCAGCCCACCGAAGACCGCGGCGCCGTCGAGAGCGATTGCCGCCCGGACGGCCTCGACCGTGTCCACGCGCCGCGGAACAACACTTGCCAGCGTCAATTCGGAAGAGAACATTCATGACTCCATACGTCGAGTTGGCCAAACGGTTCAACTCGAGCGTAGGAACTCGTCATTTCGACGGCGTAACTCCGGAAACCGATTCGGTTACGGAGCCAGCCTTCGGATCACCCGGCCTTTCAGATCACCTTGCCGGGGTTCATGATTCCGTGCGGGTCGAGTGCGCCCTTGATCGCGTGATGCATCGCAACAACCGCCGGTGACAGTTCCTGCGCCAGGCCGCCCATCTTCAACAGGCCGACGCCGTGTTCACCGGTGACGGTTCCACCCAACTCGAGGGCGTTGTCGATGATCTCGGCAAAAGCGGCCTGAGCACGCCTCCGCGCCGCTTCGTCGTCGTGTGGCGTGATCAGCAGCGGATGCAGGTTACCGTCACCCGCATGCGCGATGTTCGCGATGTGCGTGTCGTGCCGGGCCGAGATGGCCTCGATGCGCGCCAACATTTCCGGAACCGCCGCCTTGGGAACACAGATGTCCTCGGTCAGCACCGGGCCGAGCCGCTCGAGGGCGGGGTACGCCAGACGTCTGGCGGAGAACAGGGCGTCGGCTTCCTCCTGATCGGTGGACCTGGCACTCCAGGTGGCTCCGGAGCGGTTGAAACAGGCCAACATTCGCTCGGCTTCGGCGTCGCCGATCTCGCCCGGTGTGTCGATGCGGCCGAGCAGGACCACCTCGGCGTCGGCTGAGAGGCCCATGTTCTTCCAGGCATCGACGGCAAGCAGGCACTGTCGGTCGATCAACTCGAGGGCGGACGGCGTGAGACCGTCGGCAGCTACGGCTTCGACTGCCTTGCCTGCCGCGACGATGGAGTCGAAGTATCCGACGATGGTGCGTTCGGGATCGCGCTGAGGACGAAGCTTGACGGTCACCTCGGTGATCACGCCGAGAGTGCCCTCGGAGCCGACCATGAGCGCCGAGAGATCAAACCCAGCCACTCCCTTGGCAGTTCGACGCCCGAGCCGAACTAGCTCACCGGTTCCGGTGACCACCTGCATGCCCAGCACGTAGTCCTTGGTGACGCCGTACTTGACGCAGCACAGGCCACCAGCGTTGGTCGCGACGTTGCCGCCGATCGTCGACCAAGGCGCGCTGGCCGGGTCGGGCGGATACCAGAGACCGTGCTCGGCGCAGGCGTCGCGGAGGTGATCGTTGACCACTCCGGGTTCGACCACGGCCAAACGCTCGAGGGTGTTGATCTCCTTGATGGCGTTCATTGCGTCGAAGGCGATCACGACGCCGCCGGCGACCGCGTTAGCTCCGCCCGACAGACCGGTGCCAGCGCCGCGCGTGACGACGGGCGCACCGTGGGCAATGCACGCCTGCACAACTGTCTGTACCTGCTCGGCTGTGCGCGGACGGACCACCGCTACGGGCATCTCGTACGGAGCCCACTCGGCGTCGTCGTGGATGTAGCTCGCCATGATGTCGGGGTCGGTGATCAGTCGATCCGCATCGATCTGCGAGCCGAGCGCCTCGAGGAGTGTCATGCCTCCACGATAGTGACGGCGGATACACCACCCCATGTAGATTTACTCCGAGAAACCGGAAACCGTATGGACATTCTCTCCATACTCAAGATTAATCTGACGAGGGAGTGCCGATGCACGAGAACTGGCTACAGCTTCTCCTGGCCGAGGCATCCACCGAGGAACTGATCGAGCATCGCGATCAATTGGCCGCCGGGTCAGCCCCGGAGGCCGCTGCCGAGATCGAGCGAGAAGCCCGATCGGCGCTTCAACTACGAAGTCTCCTGGCTCAGCGCCGACAGCGCGCCACCGAACTGGGGGCGCTCAACGACATCGCGTCGCTGCTCACCACGATGCACGATCACCACGCCCTCCTGCAGGAGATCGTGGATCAGGCCAAACGACTACTCGGCGTCGACCTTTCGTACCTTGCTCTCATTCATGACGACATCTTGATCATCGAAGTCACGAGCGGGGCGTATACGTCGCAGCTGCTCGGACTCACGGTTCCGTTCCGCGAAGGTCTGATCGGTCGAGTAGTCGAGAACTCCTCTCCTGCTTGGTCTTCGGACTATCGCAACGATCCATCGTTTGCACACATCGGGCCCGCCGACGACGCAGCGCGAGCCGAGAACATGCGCGGCCTGCTGGCCGTGCCACTGACGTTGAACGGCAAGATCCTGGGTGCGCTGTGCGCGTGCAAGCGGCAGGAGCGGCGATTCGGCAATGAAGAAGTTGCGTTGCTGTCCGCTCTCGCTGCTCATGCCTCGGTGGCGATCGAGAATGCCCGCTCTCTCGAACGCTATCGCGCGACGGTTGCAGAAGTGAATGCAGCGAACACCGAACTTGCCGAGCGCACAGCACTTCTCGAACAGACCCTGACCTGGGACCGATCGCTCACACAGGTGGTTCTACGCGGCGGTGGAGTCCGTGAACTCGTGGAAGAAACCTCCGCGTCGACGGGTTCGCCGGTGTTCTTCGTGACCGGAACGTCGGAGATTCCACCGGGATTGCAACGGGTGAGCGAGAGTGTTCGTCGAGTTTTCGACATCTTCGCCGCAGACCGACGCGAGCAGGAAGTGACGCTCATCGTCGGTGAGCAGTTCCTGTTCACCACCGAAGTACGCAGTGCCGGTGACCAACTCGGAGTTCTGTTCCTGCTCGCACGCCAGGAACCCACCGCCGCCATGAGATTGGCACTCGAAAGGTCAGCCCCGGCCATTGCGCTTGCGCTGGTCGGTGAACGGGCGGCCAGGGAAGCCACTCGTCGAGCACGCGACGCATTTCTGGTCGATCTGATCACCAGGCCTGCGCCGACGCCGGCCGAAGTCACCGGCCAGTTCCGCCTGGCCGGGCTCAACCCCGACCGCTCGTACACTGTCGTGGTGGCCCGCCCGGCAGACGCCGTCGACCGTACTCGTCGCAGCATCGAGGAAATTGCATTTCCCTCGGGAACTGTTGTTGCCGAGCATGGTTCACGAGTAATTGCATTGATTCCCGGAATGTCACCGGCAGAGGTTGCGGCGGCGTGGGTGCAGCCGGCGGAGAACCCGACCGTCGGAATCGCCGATCCCGCCGTTGGAGCGGAAGGTCTGGCGCGAGCCTATGTCGAGGCGCAGCACACTGTCGATGTCCTCGAGACGCTCGGGCGGGCCTCACACGTGGAACCGGCAAGTTCACTCGGCATCTACCGAATTCTCCTCAGCCGCACCGGCCGCGACGAACTGGAAGCGCTGACGCAGCGGTCCCTCGGCCCACTCCTCGAGGAGGAGCAGCGACGCGGCGTTCCGCTATTGGACACCCTCGCGTCGTACCTGTCGCACAATTGCAAGCACTCCGCGACCGCCGCAGCGCTCGCGATTCACGCCAACACTCTCTACCAACGCCTCGAGTCGATCGACCGGTTGATCGGTACACAGTGGCGGCAGCCGGACCAGGCGCTCGATCTTGCGCTCCTGATCCGGCTGCGTGCCAGTGCGGGGAGACTCGGTCAGATCTGAGCAGGCTTGCTCGATCGCTTTGCCAGAACCACTACAAGGATTGCGGCACAGAGCATCACGGCGCCCACCACCCACAAACCTGCCTTGGCATTTCCGGTCACATCGGTCAGCCAGCCGGTGATGTACGGAGCGCCGAAGCCCGACGCGTTGCCGATCGAGTTGATCATCGCGATACCGGCGGCCGCACTGGCGCCCGTCAGGAACGTGGTGGGCAGGTACCAAAAGACGGGGAGTGCACACAGCACGCCGACGGCGGTGAGCGAGACGGCGATCATGACGGTGAACGGTGAATCCAGGTAGAGCGCAATCGGAATGGATACCGCACCCAAGAGCGTCGGCGCTGCGACGTGCCACATTCGTTCACCGGTCTTGTCGGAATGGCGGCTCCACAGCACCATCGCGAAGGCGCCGATCGCGTAGGGGACGGCCACGATCAGGCCGGTCTCGACGAGCGAAAAGTCGGTGTTGAACGTCTGCTTGAATCCCGCGACGATGCTCGGCAGGAAGAAGCTCAAAGCGTAGAGGCCGTAGGTGATTCCGAAGTAGACCAGACCGAAGCCGATGACACGGGGGTCGCGCAGGGTCTTGCCGGCCGACTGGTGACCGGCGTCGCCGAGTTCTTTTTCCTCGTCCGCCATGGACTTCATCAGCCACGTGCGCTCCTCGAAGGTCAACCACTTGGCGTCGGCGGGACGGTCGGTGAGGTAGAACCAGACGACAAACGCCAAGATCACGGCCGGCAGACCCTCGATCAGGTACATCACGCGCCATCCGGCCAGGCCGAACAGACCGTCGCCGTACTGGATGATGGCGGCCGAGAGTGGGGCACCGAGCGCCGACGAAAGCGGAAGCGTCAGCAGGAACAGGCCCATCAGGCGTACGCGATACTTCTTCGGGAACCAGAAGGTCAGGTAGAGAAGAACTCCGGGGAAGAAGCCGGCCTCCGCGATTCCCAGCAGAATGCGGAGGAAATAAAGGCTGCCCACGTTGGGCACGAATGCCAGCGCAGCAGCCAGGATGCCCCAGGTGAGCATGATGCGCGCGATCCACAACCGGGCACCGAAGCGGTGCAGGGCCAGGTTGCTCGGCACCTCGAACAGCAGATAGCCGACAAAGAAGAGTCCGGAGGCGAGCCCGAACATCGTCTCGGTCATCCCGAGGTCGGCGCTCATGGTGAGCTTCGCGAAAGCGATGTTCGTACGATCCAGATAGTTCACGAAATAGAGCAGGATCAGAAAGGGGATCAGCCGTCGCGCTACCTTCTTCACCACGCGAGATTCGATCTCGCTCGGCGCAACCCCACCGTCAGTGGTGGTGCTATCGGTGGAGGTCATGGCAGGGGTACTCCTCGGAAAAGGTCAGCGGTGCTATCTACGAAGTGACTCAAGCCACAGTAGAAGCACCGCTGACCTCAACCTATGTGAAGTTCACCCATGAGTTGGAGCGCAACGTGGAGGAAAGCTCCACAACTATCGCGCAAACAGTGTCGGCCTGCGATGTGCCCAAGGCATAGCCTTCTCGAGGTCACCCGCCAACGCGAGGAGTGTCGCCTCGTCTCCGTAGGCACCGATGAACTGAATCCCGATCGGCCAGCCTTCGGCCGAGGTACCGAGCGGCAACGAGATGGCAGGATTGCCAGTCGCGTTCGAGATTGCGGTGAACGATCCGAACTCGAATATCTTGTCCGCCCAACCTTGTGCGTCCAATGCATCGTCGTCTGCGTCGAGATGCCCCAACGCAGTATTCGGCGAGCTGGTCGTCGGCGTCAAGATCACGTCATAGGACCCCAGGAACCGCGCATATTCGCGTCGGACGGTGTTGAACACGTTCTCCACCGCAAAAACGTCCCGCGCACCGAGTTTCGCGCCGTATTCGGCACACGCGAGAGTGGTCGCTTCGAGGTGATCCGTGCCGGGAGTGAATCCCAGTTGTTCACCCGCACCTGCCACAGCCTGCGCAAGAAAACTGCACCACGCATCGAGGTTCGCACGATTGAACATCTCCATGTCGATCGATGGCGCCGCGCACTCGACGAGGTGACCCATCGCTTCCAGTTGTGCGGCAACGACCTTCACCGACCGTACACACTGCTGATCGACCGGCCGTCGTGGATCACCGGAATCCACGGAGACGGCAACTCGAAGCTGTTTCGATCCCCGTGCAGCACTCTCCGCGAACGAGTCGACCTCACTCGGAAACAGATACTTGTCGCCCGGCTCCGTCCCCGCGACTGCGTCGAACAACGAAGCGCAGTCACGCACGGTTCTGGTGACCGCAAACTCGATTCCCATGCCCAGCAGTGGATCCGAGTAGTCGGGGCCAGGGCTTACTCGTCCGCGACTCGGCTTGAGTCCGACGAGTCCGCACGCCGCCGCTGGAATGCGAATGGAACCTCCGCCGTCGTTCGCGTGAGCCATCGGAAGTGCGCCTGCCGCAACAAGAGCCGCGGATCCGCCACTGGATCCTCCGGGGCTGCGGGTGGTATCCCAGGGATTGCGCGTCGGCTTGCCGTAGGCCTTTGCCTCCGTTGTCGCGTTGAATCCCATCTCGGGTGACGTCGTCACCGCGATGGTTGCAAGACCGGCCCGCCGAAAGCGCGCCATCAAATGACTGTCGTACGGATACGTGACGCCGTCTCCGAACAACCTGCTGCCGTTGCGCTGCGGGACACCGGCAGCGTGAATGATCAGATCTTTGATCGCGAATGGCACTCCGGAAAATGGCCCGTCGGCGTTGTAGTCCAAGGGGTCGAATCGGTCACCGACCACTGCTGCGAGTTCACCGTCCACCTGATCCAGCGCAGTTGCTGCCGCAGACTGCACCTGAGAGGCGCTCACCTGCCCACTTGCAATCAGTGAGGCAAGCTCAGTCGCATCGCAGGCTGCGTAATCCGAAACATCCATCGTCGTGCTCCAAGTGCTCGAGGTCCAGTGATGGAGGAGAACCTAGGAGCAGGTGCGCTCGGACGAGTCCGTCGATCAGGGGATGCGGAGACAGCTGACTCGTGCTGTGACCCAAGGCATAATTCAGGGATGGCTGATCCGACCTCGAGACGCTTGGCTGCCGCGCTGAGGCTGCGTGACGCCTTACCCGTGATGGATCCGGCGCGCGCCCTCTTCGAATTGCAGGAAGCAGTGCCGTACCACCACGCCGGACTGTCGCGGTGGGATCCGTCCGAACGTACCCACCGGACAGTCGCGAGCCTGGGATACCCGGCGGCATCCCTCGACGTCGTCAACACTCAAATGGCAGCGCATCCCGTCTTCGAACAGCTTCAGGCGCAGCGGCTGCCGATCGTTCTGCACGACGTCGACGATCACCTACGGACCGGAGCTCTGTTCGATACCGTCATCGCACCGTTCTACAGCGACGGCATCAGCCAGTGTCTGTTCGCGGGCGACGGTCGCTATCTAGGAATGTTCAACGCGAGTACAACACCAGGGCATTATCTCGACGATCAATCGAAAGTGACGATCGCTCTGCTCGCAGCGTCGTTGGCCGCTGCCCTCGACCCATACGAGCCCAGCCGGAAGGCGTTGCCCGATTCACGGCCGACAGCTCTGATCGCTCCGGACGGCACCGTCGTCGACGGCTCTCGCGAACTGCCGATAGCGGTGCGGAACGCCGGCGCCGAAAGTGCCCGAACGGGTGCCCCCGCCACTTACCTGTCACTCGACGGGACTTCGGTGATTCGTCTCGAGGTAACGCCGACCCGCGGGGGCCTCGCCGTCGTCAAATGGCATTCGATCGAGCCACCGATGGGATTGACTCGACGCGAACTGGAAATACTCGCACTGATACCGACCGGGGATTCGAACACGGCCATCGGAGCGCGCCTGGGGATCGGAGCAGCAACGATTGCTACACATGTCGAACGCGTGATTCGGAAAGTAGGCGTCCCCAATCGAACCGCCGCGGCAGCACTGGCGACCCGATGGGGATTGCTCGCTAACTGATTCCCAGCTGTTCACGCAGTTGGACGACGCGGAGCACGATGACTCCCAACGTCACCACAGTGACGGCACCAAAAGCGATCCAGCCGATCCGCACTGCTTTCACGCGGTTCTCACCGGCGCCCAACCACTGTGGGGCGTACAGGAATGCAGCGGCCGTTGCGGCACCTGCCACCAGACCTCCAGCGTGACCCCAGAACGAGATCCCGGGCAGCGAAATGCTGATGATCACATTGATCGCGATCACCGAGATGATCGGGACCGGGCTTCGACGCAAACGCAATAGAAGGACGGCCTGTGCGCCCATGATGCCGAAGATCGCTCCCGACGCCCCAGCAGTCCAGGACAGGGCCGTGAGCGAAGAGAACACCGGCTGGAACGCCATCACCGAGGCTGAACCGCCGAGGAGCGAAACCAGGTAGATGCCGATGTACCTCGAGCGGCCCATCACGATTTCGGTGTCGCGGCCCAGGATGTAGAGGGCGTACATGTTGACCGCGAGGTGCAAGATGCCGAAGTGCAGGAACCCGGAGCCGATGAGCCGGAACCAGTCACCGCTGGCGACCAGACCCGGATTGAGTGCCCAGTTCGCGAAGATCGACGAGCCGACCTGATTGTTCATGATGCTTCGCGACTGCGCGAAGGTCGCGAGGAACGCCAGGACGTTGAGCCCCATCAAGGTGTACGTCACGACCGGGACCGCGCGGGTGGGGCTCACGGTGTTTCCGGCGACGCCCCGAACGGGACGGACATCGCGTTGACCGGCAGCTACACAGTCGACACATTGGTATCCCACCGCCGCCTCGCGAAGGCAATCCGGGCACGCCGGGCGTCCACAACGATTGCAGGAAAGTGCGGTAGGTCGATCTGGATGGCGGACGCACCGCGGTTGGGGCGGGATGCCCTCACTCGCACCGCCGCCCCAACCGGGGTTCGTCATCTGCTTGTTTTACCTGTTCAGGAGATGGTGATGCTGTTGATCACGACGGGCTCGACCGGACGATCGCCACGATCGACGGCGGTCGAAGAGATAGCGTCGACAACCTTCTTGGAATCGTCGTCGAGAACCTCACCGAAGATGGTGTGGCGACGGTTCAGATGCGGCGTCGGGCCGGTGGTGATGAAGAACTGCGAGCCGTTGGTTCCCGGGCCTGCGTTGGCCATGGCCAGCAGGTAGGAACGGTCGAACTGCAGTTCCGGGTGGAACTCGTCGCCGAACTTGTAGCCCGGGCCGCCGGTGCCCGTTCCGGTGGGGTCGCCACCCTGGATCATGAAGCCGTCGATGACGCGGTGGAAGATGGCACCGTCGTAGAACGGGCCGGTCTTGGTGCCGGCGGCGTTTGCGGTGGTGTACTCCTTCGAGCCGTCGGCGAGGCCGACGAAGTTCTCGACGGTCTTCGGCGCATGGTTGCCGAACAGAGCGATCTTGATGTCGCCGCGGTTCGTGTGCAGCGTTGCGGTTGCGGTCTGATGAGTTGAAGTCACACCACCATCGTGCCATTGCCGGCGTTCTCGCGGATGTCGCCCCGCAAAAGTCTCCCTGTCCTCGCCCCACTGTTATGGCACAGTGAAGTCATGACACGAGTGACCGAGTCCCTCAGCACGCAGTTGCCCGACACCTTCGATCACGCGCGCGCCCGCGTCGAGGACACCTTCGACGAGACTGCCGCCTACCTCGAAGAGACAGCGGCTCGCATCAAGGAGTCCGAGGCAGCCGACAACGCTCGCCGTATCGCCGCGGTGGTCGCGACGTCGGTCGCTCGCGGCGCTGGGCAGGTCGGGTTGTTCCTGGGTCGTCAGGGCAAAGTCCTCGCCAAGAAGGGCGTCGAGCGCGCCAAGGCCATCCCGGCAAAGTCCGCGGAACGCACCGAGAAGCCTCGCGGCCGCAAGCGCGTCACGGTGTTCGTCATCGCCGGTGTTGCGGTGATCGGCGGTGCGGTGTTCTTCAAGAGCCGCCGACGCGAGCATCCGCCGGTCGCTTCCGCACCCCCTCGCCTCGAGGAGAACTCGGCGGAGAAGACCGCGTAGTCGACATACAAAAGCCCCGGAACAGATTATGTTCCGGGGCTTTTCGATGCCTGGAGGTCAGCAGTTGGACGGTGCCGGGACGTTGTTGAAGCGATCGATCATGTACCCGACGGATTCGGGGGTACCCACCAGATACGGCGTCGCGTGATTGATTGCCAGTCCCGGAATGATCGGGGGCAGTTCGTTGACGGAGAACTGCACCGTCGCACCCTTGCCGCACCAGTCACGAGCCAGTTGCTGTCCCTGGCCGAACGGAACGATGTCATCTGAGCGGCCGTGCTGGATCAACACGGGCGACTCCGGCGTCAGCTTGCCGATCTTCTGTTCGTCGAGGATCGCCTGCGCCATGGGTAGGCGGGCCAGAACTGCGGAGAGCGATTCACCGGAATTGGTGAAGCTCGACGACTGCTGGAAGCCGAACTGCAGACCACTTTCGGCGACGCACTGGTTCTTGGTGGCGGCCAACATCTGTCGGCCACGATCGTTGATCTCGGCGTCGAGCAACGGCTGGACCTCGGGGTACTGCGCGACGATGCCGTTGAGCGCGTAGCCGATCACTCCGGTGAGGAACGTGCCGTCGACCTGCTGCAGCGTCGCCGCCAGATCAGCGGGCGGTGCGCCTGCGTATGTGCCCTTGAGATCAAGTTCGGGAGCGTACGACGGCTTCAATTCCGTTGCCGCAGCGGCAGCTCCACCGCCTTGCGAGTAACCCCACAGTCCGACGGGTCCGTCGGCGGGAATGCTCGTGTTCGGGAGTTTCTGAGCGGCGCGCACCGAGTCCAGAACGGCGTGCGCTTCGGCTTCACGGTTGACGTAGGTGTGATCGCCCGGAGTTCCGAGACCCTCGTAGTCGGTGACGACGACGGCAATGCCGTTGAGCAGCAACGTGTTCACCCAGATGGACTCGTAACCGACCATGACGTCCGTCGGGAACTGATACTCGATACCGGTGTTGAACAGCTTGGACGGTGCGCACTGATCGCCCTGTCCATGCGTTCCCACCGCTGCGGCAACCAGTGGACGCGCCCCCTGCCCGGTCCACGGATTCGACGGTTCGAGATAGGTGCCCGTCACGGCAACGGGAGCACCCTTGGCGTCCTCGCTTCGGTACATGATCTTGGTGGCGGTTGCCGGCCACGGACCGTTCGATCCGGGCACGCTCAGCAGCAGTGGTGACGGCTCACTCTTGATGAGATCTCCGTTGGCACCTGCCGGAATCTCGGACGGCGGTGTGTAGAAATCCGCCGGTTCAGCCATTGCGGCGGGGGCCGTCACAGCACCCATGACCAGTGCCGCGACGGAGACCCCGGCCGCCCACCATGCTCTGCTCTTCACGTTTCGATCTCCCCACGCTCGCTTGCGCTGTGGCTTGGCACACAGCGAACGCAGAGTAACACATACCTCACGTAACACTTTTCCGTGAGGTTTTCGCCTTAACAGGCTGAATTACAACCGTTTACGGCTACTTCGTGGGCTCCAAATTGGAGGTCAGCAGCGAACGAAGCTTGTCGGTATCAACCGAGGTCCACGCCTCGGGGTGCAGGATCTTGGCCCACATGTCCGCCGCATCCTCGCCGTAATTATGACCGTGCCCGGACGGGACGTCAGCCGAGAAGACCATGTCGAGGGTTACCTGCCAGAAGGTCACGAGAGGCACCCACGTCATTCCCGGATCCACGTCGCGACCCAGCGGTTCCTTGAGCCAATCCGGCTTGTTGAGCAGCAGGTCGAAGGACCACCATGTGATCGGGTCGCTGGCATGCTGCCAGTACACGATCCGGTCGTCGTCCCAGTCGGACTTCAGCTCCAGATCCTCCGGATCACCGGCAAACCGAATTGCCTGGCCGCCGTCGATCACCGGCAGGATCTCCGGTGAGCCCGAGTCACGACTGTCCGTGATTTCCTGCCATTGAGCAGTGAAGTTGGGGGTTCCGACCCACAGTGCGCCGTCGACGCGCGTCATCATGTCCTGAGCGCCGGCAAATGCGGCCTGGCCACCGTAAGAGCCGAGGCTCTCACCGAAGACGACCAGCTCGGGTCGCGTCTCCACGGGCAGGTCGATCCACTTGGCGTACACCGCGTTGAACAGTGCGCGACCGGCAATCATCGGTGTCTCGCGGTCGGCGATGAAGGCCAACGGACTCGGAAGGAACGAATACTGCATCGACGCGATCGCCGTGTCCCCGCCCTCGACGTACTCGAACGCCGACGCGACGTCCTCGTTCACCCAACCGCGGCCGGTGGTCGTCACGACTGCGAGGGTTCCGCGGTCGAATCCGCCGGTGCGCTCCAACTCGTCGACGACCCGCTGTGCGACACCGTTGATCGAGTCCGAGGATTCACGTCCGGCGTACACCCGGATCGGTTGCTTCGCTTCACGTCCGGTCAGCGCAGAAATCTCGGCTGCGGTGGGACCACTGCCCATGAAGGTGCGACCCTCCTGGCCGAGCGAATCCCAGGCTTCGGCAGACATCGGTGAACCACTCCGCTCAGCGATCAAGGGTTGTTCGATGCCATCCGGTGTTTCGTGATCGGCACCGGAGAAACTCCAGTTCGCGAAGGCGATCAGCCCGTTATACAGCGCGCCGTTCACGATGAAGATGCCGAGAGCGAAGATGACGATCAAGCTGCCGACCTTCGCCGCCTCGAGGGGAACGAACCGAAGTGCGACTGTGGTGAGCTTGTTGGTGGTGAATCGAAGACCTCGACCGGCCTCGAGCAGGATGAACCAGATACCGAGCGAAATAATCAGCACCAGAAGGTAATTCGCCTGATTGGTGCGGGGAACCTCGACCAGATCACGAACGATCTGCTGCCACCACGAACCGAGGACCAAAAACGTCGGAACAAGGATGACGGCCGCGACCAACAGGATTCGCCAGCCGATCTTCTTGGTGCGATTCGACCACTGCGGCTCCACTCCGCACTTGCGGATCATCCAGGCAACCGTCACGCCGACGCCGTATCCCATCGCGAGCGAGATGCCCGTCGCAACGCCCTGCAGGTACCACGCGCGCGGCAACAGGGACGGACTCATCGACCAGGTGAAGAAGACCAGAGCAAAGGCAAGCCCGACCGGGTGCAGCGTCTTGCAATAGAGGCGCAGCCGTTCCCACACACGTTTCATGCCGGAATCGTATGCGCCCCGTGACCGAATCAGGTCACGAGGCGCACACGCGTCCAGCCTGTTTACGGAGCGAAGCGCAAAATCGCGGCAACTGCGCCGCCGCCCGGAATGTCCTCCGCACGTACAGCGAGCACCCGAGCGCCCGTCAAAAGCGAACGACGAGCGATCTCGTCGACGACACCGTAGGTGCTTCCGTTGGTCGACTCACCGGTCGTGAGAGCGCCCGTCTGGGGATCGAGACTTCCGGGTACGACGGAATCGATGTCGATGAAAACGGTATCGACCTGTCCGTACGTCGCGGCTGTTGCCACGTCGGCGACGTCCGTCTGAGTGCGCCCCTGTTCCGTGCGCACATTGAAGGTCTCACGCACCGCCGCCAACTGCTCGGCGTGGAAATCGTCGAGCGCCGGCCGCGAACCGTCCGCCACTTCCTGCGTCGACAAGGCTTCCGGGTTTCCCTCGACGGTTTTGTCGACCAGGTGGCGGTACGAATTCACGGAGCGATACACCGACGCGATGGGTTCGGCAGCAGCCAGGATCAAGGGGACGTCACGGCCCGCGAGGACACCGCGGACCTCGTGATCGACTGCACGGGCGTACTGATTGACGCGCAACTTTCGGCTGTCCGACCCCGACAACCGACCCGCCTCGGTACGGCTGTTGATCGACGACTTGCCCGCGTGATCCGCAGCATTCTTCGGCATTCCCTGAACACGAACCTCGTCGGCCGGCTGATCGGCAGCGATCTCGATCAGTCGCACCGAACCCTCTGCCAGAGCGAGAACAAACGCCGTCTGGGGGAACGTCACCGAACGGAGCAGTGGCTTGAGATGGAACCGATCGCTGACCGTTTCGAGCGCCTGCAGACGGTTGGGGAGGCGGAAGGTCACCAGACGCTCCGGCGTCGCGTACGTGACCAATGAGCGCGACTGGAAGCGCCAGAAATCGTCGTCATCGTCGAGCTCTGCGTATTCGGCCTCGAACTGCTTGCGCTCGGCGGGATCCTCCACCGATGCGAGTGCCGAGCGGACCTGGTCCTTGAAGGCTATGCGGGCTTTGTCGTAATCCTGCGGCGCATCTTCAGTCGGAGTCACGATGGTGATGCAGGTGGGCCCTTCCACCTCCGCGAGTGCGGCAATTTCACCGTGGCTGGGAATGTCGTTGTGAAGCACTACGAACCTCCTGAAATTGGGTTCTCCTCACGCTACGCCCGGCTGGTTATGACCACTAGACTTTCCGGAGAATTCGGGACGAACGGGCCATCGTGGGCGCGGTTCTGGCCACCCCACTCCGAGCGAACGGCACGTTCATCGCCTTCAGTGCGCCGAAAGTACCGTTCGCTCAAAAGGGGAGGGCCACGAGTCGGGCACCGACTGGCCGGACATCGGCATACAAAAACACCCTCCCGGATACCGGGAGGGTGTTTTCTTACTGTGGAGCCTAGGAGATTCGAACTCCTGACATCTGCCTTGCAAAGGCAGCGCTCTACCAACTGAGCTAAGGCCCCGTTCGGTTTTCTGACCGGAGTCAGAGTACCTAGGTTCTATCCTGTTTCCAAATCATGCCAAACCTTGTCTCCGCGCTGACTTTTGATCAGCTTGGTGACCCCGAGAGCTACCAGAATTCCGGCCCCGACAAGCAGGAAAACCTTCATTCCAGCAACCCTTCTTCGGCACATGGGAGTGGGCCTAGGAGGACTTGAACCTCCGACCTCTTCATTATCAGTAAAGCGCTCTAACCACCTGAGCTATAGGCCCCTGAACCGATTCCAAAGATTACCCCACCGGGCCGCTGACACCAAAACGGGCCCGGCGGAGCAATGTTTTCGCAGGTCAGTCGCGGTCGGCGAGAGTTACCTCTACGCCGCCAACCAGGTCGCTGCAGAGGTTGTAGATGAACGATCCGATCGTGACGAGTGCCGTGAAAAGCACCATGTTCGCGATGCCGATCAGCGCGGCGTAGCCGAATACCTGGCCCGCCGTCACCAGACCGTCGGAGCCGCCGTCGGCAACGATGTCGGTGAACGCGTTGTTCAGGCGATCCCAGACGCCCATACCGTCGAGGACGACGTAGAGCAGTCCGACGGCCACCATCCACACGAAGAACAGCGACACCGAGATCACGGACGTGATCTTGAGCGTGGACCACGGGTCGATGCGACGGATCTGAACCGTTGCGCGCAGCGGCGCACCGTCGACGACCGAAGCCGATACGGCGTGAGTTTTCTCACCCTTCACTGCAGCAGGCAACGGATGCTTGGCCTCGGAGAGGTCAGGCATGTCCTTCGGCAGATCCTTGCGATCGATGTGCCGAGTGGGCCCGTCGATCGCGGCAGCTTTTGCTTTCGGATTTGCGACGGTGGGATTTGCAGCCTTCGGATTTGCGCCCGGGGGTGCAACTGCCTTGGCTGCGGCGGTCGGTGCGTTGCTCTTGGCTGCTGCCGCACCAGCGACGCCACCGGTAGCTGCGGCCGCCGCCGTTCCCGTCACGACGGGACGGGACGAAGGGTTGCCGGCAGGGCGACCTGCCTGTGCACCCGTAGAACGACCCGCCTGAGGCTGTCCCTTCGGTGCGGGAGATTTGGCCGGGCCACCCTGTGCAGGGCCGGCCGCTGCAGGACGCTGCGGACCGGCAGGTGGCTTACCCCCGGCAGGACCTGCCGGTCGACCCGCAGAAGCACCAGCTGGTCGCGTGATGTTGGTCTGCGGCTGACTTTGCGGAGCCTGATTCTGCGGTGGCTGAGCCTTCGACGCCGGGGCCTTCGACGCCGGATTCTGAGCAGCCGGATTCTGAGCAGCCGGATTCTGAGCAGCCGGATTCTGAGCAGCCGGATTCTGAGCTGGCTTCCCCTGCGGCTGACCTGACGGCTGGGGTCCGCGCTGCCACGGCGGTGCCTGGCTGCCACGAGCCTGATTGGCAACCGGTTGCGGCGGAGCCTGACCGTCACCCTTCGCCGGGGTTACCGGCGCAGCCGGAGCCACAGAAGGAGCGGAAGGAGCCTGACCCTTGGCCGCACCCGCAGCGTCGGAACCTCCACCTGCCGGCTTCTGAGCCGACGGGCCACGAGGCGGCTCAGGTGCCTTGGGCGCCGGAGCTGCCTCGGAAGCTTTGGGTCCGCCGTCCGCTGGAGCTGCAGGTTTCGAGGTCTGCGGCCCCGCCGGAGCAGCTGCCTGCTCCGGCTTCGGTGGCGTCGAACCTGAAGGGCTTTCGCTCTTCTGGTCACTGCCCGGCTGGTTGGGAGTGCTCACTAGGACTCCTTAGCTCCATCGGCATTGTCTGCGTTGTCGGTGGTCTCTGCAGCGAGCTCTTCGGGCTCGTCGGCGTTGCGCGCAATCGCGAGCAGTGTGTCGCCTTCGCCGAGGTTCATCAGACGCACGCCCTTGGTCTGGCGGCCCGCCTTACGAACCTGCTTGGCAGCCGTCCTGATGACGCCGCCGCCCGAGGTGATCGCGTACAGCTCGTCGTCGTCGTCGACGATGAGCGCACCGACCAGAGTGCCACGTTTCTTGTCGTACTGAATCGTGAGCACGCCCTTGCCGCCTCGACCCTGCACCGGGTAGTCCTCCATGCCGGTTCGCTTGGAGTAACCGCCCGAGGTGGCGACCAGGAGGAACGTGCCTTCACGAACGACGTTGAGCGAGAGCAGCTCGTCGTCACCGTTGAAACGCATGCCCTGGACACCGGAAGTGGCGCGGCCCATCGGACGCAGTGCCTCGTCGGTGGCCGAGAAGCGGATCGACTGGCCCTGTGCCGAGACGAGAAGCAGGTCGTCGTCGGCGGAGCAGAGAACAGCGCCGACCAGTTCGTCTTCACCGCGCAGGTTGATGGCGACGATGCCACCGCTGCGGTTGGAGTCGAAGTCGGTGAGCTTGGACTTCTTGACCAGACCGTTGCGAGTGGCGAGCACCAGGTATGGCGCGTCTTCGTACGTCTTGATCTGGATGACGGACTGGATGCGCTCGTCCGGTTGGAAGGCCAGCAGGTTCGCCACGTGCTGACCGCGAGCAGTACGGCTCGCCTCGGGCAGTTCGTAAGCCTTGGCGCGGTAGACGCGGCCCTTCGTGGTGAAGAACAGCAGCCAGTCGTGCGTCGAGGTGACGAAGAAGTGCGAGACGATGTCGTCCTGCTTGAGGCCGGCGCCCTGAACACCCTTGCCGCCGCGCTTCTGCGAACGGTAGAGGTCGGTCTTGGTGCGCTTGGCATAGCCGGTCTCGGTGATCGTGACGACGACGTCTTCGCGGGCGATCAGATCCTCGTCGTTGACGTCTCCGTCGGCGGCAATGATGCGGGTACGACGGTCGTCGCCGTACTTGTCGACGATTTCCTTGAGCTCGTCACGAACGATCGCGCGCTGACGCTCCGGGCGAGCCAGAATGTCTTCGAGGTCCGCGATTTCGAGTTCGATCTCGGCCAATTCGTCGACGATCTTCTGACGCTCGAGGGCGGCCAGACGACGCAACTGCATGCCGAGGATGGCGTCGGCCTGGATCTCGTCGACGTCGAGCAGTTCCATCAATCCGGCGCGAGCGATGTCGACGGTCTGCGACGCACGGATCAAGGCGATGACCTCGTCCAGAGCGTCGAGCGCCTTGACCAGACCGCGCAGGATGTGGGCGCGCTCCTGTGCCTTGCGAAGCAGGTACCTGGTACGACGAACGATGACCTCGAGCTGATGCGTCGTGTACAGACGGATCATCTGGTCGAGGCGCAGCGTGCGCGGCACTCCGTCGACGATGGAGAGCATGTTGCAGCCGAAGCTGGTCTGCAGCTGGGTGTGCTTGTAAAGGTTGTTCAGCACGACCTTGGCAACGGCGTCACGCTTGACGGTGACGACGATGCGCATGCCGACGCGGTCCGAGGACTCGTCGTGGATGTCGGAGATGCCACCGATCTTGGCGTCACGAACCTGCTCCGCGATGGAAGTGATCAGGTTGTCCGGGTTGACCTGGTAGGGCAGCTCGGTGATGACGATCGTGGTGCGGCCCTTGGCATCTTCTTCGATCTCGACGACGCCGCGCATACGAACGGAGCCGCGGCCGGTGGTGTAGGCGTCCTGGATGCCCTGTCCACCGACGATGAGCCCGTGCGTCGGGAAGTCGGGTCCCTTGATGCGCTCCATGACGGCAGCGAGGGTGGCTTCCTCGTCCGCCTCGAAGTTCTCGAGCGCCCAGTAGATGGCCTCGGCAACTTCACGCAGATTGTGCGGCGGAATGTTGGTGGCCATACCGACGGCGATGCCGTTGGAACCGTTGATCAGAAGGTTCGGGATGCGGCTGGGCAGAACCGTCGGTTCCTGAGTCTTGCCGTCGTAGTTCGGGGTGAAATCGACTGTCTCGTGGTCGATTTCGCGCAGCATTTCCATCGCGAGCGGCGTGAGCCTGCACTCGGTGTAACGCATGGCGGCTGCGCCGTCGTTGCCGCGGGAGCCGAAGTTTCCCTGACCGTCGACGAGCGGGTAACGCAGCGACCACGGCTGGGCCATACGGACCAACGTGTCGTAGATCGAGGAGTCGCCGTGGGGGTGGTAGTTACCCATGGTCTCGGCGACCGGTCGGGCAGACTTCACGTATCCGCGGTCGGGGCGATATCCGTTGTCGTACATCGCGTAGAGCACGCGGCGGTGCACCGGCTTGAGTCCATCGCGAACATCCGGCAGAGCGCGACCGACGATGACGCTCATGGCGTAGTCGATGTAGCTGTTCTGCATTTCCTGCTGGATGTCGACCGGTTCGATCCGGTCGTGTTGCGGACCGTCCGGTGGCAACGTGGTGTCGGTCATGAGCTCACTTTCTTAAGAAGAACGAAGGGGCGAGGGCGCCTTGTGTGCGGAAAAGGAGTCCGAGGACTCCTCAACCGCGCACAGGGCCGCAGGCCCTACACGTCGAGGAAACGAACGTCCCGGGCATTGCGGGTGATGAAGCTGCGTCGTGCTTCGACGTCTTCGCCCATCAGCACGCTGAACAGCTCGTCGGCAGCAGCCGCGTCGTCGAGCGTGACGAGACGCAGAACGCGCACCGTCGGGTCCATCGTGGTTTCCCACAGCTCCTTGGCGTTCATCTCGCCGAGGCCTTTGTAGCGCTGGATGCCGTCGTCCTTGTTGATCTTCTTGCCGGACTCGAGGCCGGCCTTGACCATCGCGTCGCGCTCGCGGTCGGAATACGCGAATTCCGGCTGCGCACCCTTCTGCCATTTGAGTTTGTACAGCGGCGGCTGCGCGAGGTAGACCTTGCCGTGCTCGACGAGCGGCCGCATGAAGCGGAACAGCAGCGTGAGCAGCAGCGTTGCGATGTGCTGACCGTCGACGTCGGCGTCGGCCATGAGCACGATCTTGTGATAGCGCAGCTTGGCGATGTCGAACTCGTCGTGGATGCCCGTGCCGAACGCGGTGATGATCGACTGGACTTCGGTGTTCTTGAGGACGCGATCGATACGCGCCTTCTCGACGTTGATGATCTTTCCGCGAAGCGGGAGGATCGCCTGGTACATCGAGTCTCGGCCGGACTTGGCGGAGCCGCCTGCGGAGTCGCCCTCCACGATGTAGATCTCGGACTTCTCCGGATCGTTGGAGCGGCAGTCGGCGAGCTTGCCGGGCAGGCCACCGAGGTCGGTCGCGCTCTTACGACGGACCAGCTCACGTGCCTTACGTGCGGCAACGCGGGCCTGTGCCGACGAAACAGCCTTGTTCACAATGGTTTTCGCGTCGGCGGGGTTCGCCTCGAACCAGTGCGCGAGGTGCTCGTTGCACGCCTTCTGGACGAAGGACTTGACCTCGGTGTTGCCGAGCTTGGTCTTGGTCTGACCCTCGAACTGGGGCTCACCGACCTTCACCGAGATGATGGCCGCGAGTCCTTCACGGATGTCGTCACCGGTGAGCTTGGGATCCTTGTCCTTGAGCAGCTTCTTTTCGAGCGCGTACTTGTTGACCGTTGCGGTCAGTGCGGCGCGGAAGCCCTCTTCGTGGGTACCACCCTCGTGGGTGTTGATGGTGTTGGCGAAGGTGTGGACGGACTCCGAGTAACCGGAGTTCCACTGCATTGCGACCTCGAGCTCGTGGCCGGTGCCCTTGGCGGTGAATCCGACGACCGAGTTGTGGATCGGGGTCTTGCTCTTGTTGATGTGCCGGACGTAGTCCTCGAGTCCACCGGGGTAGTGGTAGATGCGGGTCTTGGACTTACGCGGCGCTGCCTGAGCAGCTTCTTCGGCTTCTTCGGCAGCAGACTTGGGAGCCTCGGCTACCTCGGCAGCTTCGTCGTCGATGACCTCGGCGCGCTCGTCGGTCAGCGTGATGGTCAGGCCCTTGTTGAGGAAGGCCATTTCCTGCAGACGACGCGCAACGGTCTCGAAGTTGTAGCGGGTGGTCTCGAAGATCTCGGGATCGGCCCAGAAACTGACGGTGGTGCCGGTCTCCTTCGTCGGATCGCCCTGTACGAGCTCTCCCGGCTTGGAATCGGTGTACGTCTGCTGCCACCGGTAGCCGTCGACCTTGATGTCGACGTCGAGCCGGGTGGAGAGCGCGTTGACCACCGAGATACCGACGCCGTGCAGACCACCGGAGACGGCGTAGGAGTCGGAGTCGAACTTGCCGCCGGCGTGCAGCTGGGTCAGCACGACCTCGACGGTGGGAACTCCGGAGGCATGCATGCCGACCGGGATGCCACGGCCGTCGTCGATGACGCGGATTCCGCCGTCTTCGAGGAGAGTGACCTCGACCTTGGTGGCGTGTCCGGCCATCGCCTCGTCGACCGAGTTGTCGACGACCTCCCAAATGAGGTGGTGCAGGCCGCGTTCACCGGTGGAACCGATGTACATGCCTGGACGCTTACGTACCGCCTCGAGTCCTTCGAGGACAGTGATGGACGACGCGTTGTAGTCCTTGCTGGAAGTGCTTGTATCTGACTTCTGGGCAGCCACGGGTGGGTAGCTCTCCTTCTCCGTCAATACTCGAGCGCAGCCGTCAGCAAGCCCTTGCGGGTGTCGTCGGAGCGGGTTCGAGAATGTTGCCGCTAGTTACCGTTGACCATCTTACTGGTAAGCACCGACTAGAAGCGGCCAATGACACCCCTGGCTGCGCCGCAGACGAATTTTTACGATCCCCGGAAGGTGAAACGCTAGGAAGTTTGCTTCTCCAAGCGACGCTCTCTCAGGCTCGCGATAAATGCCCGCGCATGTTCGGCAACCTCGCCGGGATGTGAAAACGGCGACCAGTGTCCCGCGGGAATTTCACGTCGCTGCAGGTCGGAGACCCATTTTTCGGCGTCCTCGTATCCCACCGGACGAACGGCTTTGTCGTACTTGTTCAGAATGAGCTGAACGGGCACGTCCGTGTACCGATCCCGCGGCTTGCCGAGAGACGGCCGGATGTTCGCGCGATAAAGCTTGAGTCCGTTCACCATGTCGTCGGCGATGGTGGGCGCGGTGTTGACCACACGGGGGTCCAGACCGTCGAAGAACCCCAGAAACGCCGGCCAGTGCTTGGAGAACCACAGACGCAACGGAAGGGTGCACAGGCCGGGAATCTGGAACAGAACGGTGTAGGCCGACGCAATTCCCTGCGTCGCCGGGCCGAGGAAACGACGCTTGGACGCGCTCGCCCGGACCCACTTACCGAGATGATCGAGATTCGGGCCCGAGATGGAAGAGAACGACGCGATCTTCTCTTCGGCACCCGGCTCGCAGACTGCCTCCCAGGTTTCGACGGATCCCCAGTCGTGTGCCAGAACGTGCACCGGCTTACCCGGGCTGACCGCGTCGATGACGGCAAACAGATCGCCGGCCAGTGCGCTCAGTTGGTAGTCCTGCACCCTCGAGGGGATCGTGCTCTCGCCGGCCCCGCGGCTGTCGTAGCTGACGACGCGGAATTCGTCTGCGAGCAAAGGCACGACGCGGTTCCACAATTCATGGGTGTCGGGCCAACCATGCACCAGGACGATGGTCTCACCGTCCGCTTTGCCCTGCTCGAACACGGCCAGGCTGACGGAACCGTTGGTCACCCGACGCGCGGTCACGGCATGGACAGGAGAGTGTTTGGACATTGATTGACCCTTCGGCTGTAAATCCTTCGGACTGAGAAATCTAGAGATCGAGAACGAGACGTCCACCGTCGGAACGGGATACGCAGATGAGCATCTCCGTTTCCTGCTCGGTGTCGGTCAGACGCCTTTCGCGGTGATCGGGTTTACCCGCGAGCACCTTCACACGACAGGTTCCGCAGAAACCCTGCTGACACGAGTACCCCACCCCGGGCAACGTCTTCTTGATAACGTCGAGCGCGGACTCGTCGGCGGGCACGGTGAGCACCTGACCCGAATTGACGAGCTGCACTTCGAATTCTTTGCCGTCGATCACCGGCGGAGCCCCGAACCGCTCGAAATGCAAAGCGGCAGAAGGTGTATCGCGGAATCCGCGGCGGACGGCGTCGAGCATCGGCGTCGGGCCACAGCAGTACACGGCGCCGCCGACCGGTGCTCGCCCGAGAAGGTCTGCGGTGGTGGGCAATCCGAACTCGTCGTCAGGGCGCACGAAGACACGCTCGGGATCCCAGGTTGCGATTTCGTCGAGGAACGGCATGGATTCACGGGAGCGGCCCGAGTACACGAAGTACCAGTCCATCCCCAATTCTCTTGCCGCACGGACCATTGCGATGATCGGTGTGATGCCGATACCGCCGGCAACAAACAACGCGCTGCCTTCGCCCACAAAGGGGAAGCCGTTGCGAGGTCCGCGAACAGTGACGTGCTCACCAGGTTGGAGAGCGTGCATCTCGATGGAACCGCCACCGCCATCGGGGATCCGGCGCACCGCGACGCTGTATCCCGTGCGATCAGCGGGATCGCCGCACAGCGAATACTGACGCCGCAGACCCGAAGGTAGATGGAAATCCAGGTGCGAACCCGGATGCCACGGCGGAATCGGAGAGCCGTCGGCGGATTCGAAACGCAGGCGAACGACGTTCTCGTCGGTGGCCACCACCTCACGCGTAGTGACCACCATGGTCATGGCCGTGTCGGGGTTGTGGCCCGCGATCTCGGGGTTGTAGTCGTAGGCCGTCAATACCCGAAGGTACTTGTCCGCCAACAACTCCGTGATACGCATGGCGCGGTCGGGACGATTCTTGCCGGACAGATCGGGTGGCGCCGGAAACCGCGGCAACCCGTCGTGACCGGAGATTACGTCCTTGACCCTCGAGAGTGAAATCACCGTGCGGCCGCCTGGGCTGCGGGTGACGACGCCAGGTATTGCACCGCCTGGGCGGTCGAGCCCTCTTTGCTGGGGTGGTACGACTTGCTGAAGTAGGTCGACATCCGCTTGGCCAGCTCGAACGACGTGGGAACTGTGCCTCGCTTACCCGCCGCGATGAAATCGGACAGGTGAGGGCGTCGACGGCTGGGAGCCTGAGCGGCAAGTTCGGGATCGTTGCGCATGAGGAACCTGGTGCCACGAATCCACAGCCACACCAGTACCGGCGTGACGACGATCTGCGTTCGGATGCGGCGTGTCTCGCGCTTGTCGAAGTAACGCATCACGTCGTAGGCGACGGAGCGGTGTTCGACCTCTTCGGCGCCGTGCCAGCGGAGCAGATCGAGCATGGTCGGGTGCATGCCGGCTTTGTCGAGTCCCTTGGCGTTGAGCACCCAGTCACCGAGGAAAGCCGTGATGTGTTCGATGGCCGCGATGATCGCCAAGCGCTCCACCAGGTGATTCTCGGCACGCAGTCCTGTCATCGGGCGCGGACCGAGCAGTTTCGAGAAGGTCCACTCCATCTGCTGCGTGTACGGCGTCGGATCGAGCCCGTTTTCCTTGAGATGGACCAGGACGCCCGAGTGCGCGTTGGAGTGCATCGCCTCTTGGCCGATGAATCCGACGACATCTTCACGGAGCTTCTCGTCCTCGATGAGAGGAAGAGCTTCCTTGAAGGTCTCGACAAACCATTCCTCACCGGCAGGGAGGAGAAGGTGAAGCACGTTGAGAACGTGTGTGCTGAACGGATCGCCCGGAATCCAGTGCATGGGCAGATCGGACCAGTCGAACTCGACATTGCGAGCCTGCAACAGGATGTGATCCGGCTCGGCGAACGACGAAGCGGGTGTCGATATCTTCTGCGACATCTGGCTACTCCTTCATGCCTGCCGAACGGTGGGGAACGACAGCCTTGTGACACAGTTCACTCACTAGCGAGTTTTAACTGTAACACGAAGTAATAGGTAGAACCAGGGCCTGGTTGAGTTTTCCTCAGCCGTACGTATCGCGAGGTCCGCGGCCTTTCACATGCCTTTCACCCTTGCGCCAGCTCGGCGCGCTCGGTCCGGTGATGCGCAGCGTCTTCACGACACCGTCACCCACGGCAGCGGCAATTTTTGCCAGGATCTGCGACTGCATCATGCGCAACTGGGTCGCCCACGCCGTCGACTCGGCGGAGATGCTGAGTACACCTTCTTTCAGGGAAATCGGCTCGGCATGGGCAGAGATGTCTTCACCGACGACCTGCGGCCACCGGCCGAGGACCGTGCCCTCGGACACCTTGGGGGACCACCCACGCGACTTGGAGATCGCACTGGTGAGAGCACCGAACGGCTGAGGGTCCCGCGCATCCGGGCCAGGGCCCGACCAACCGCTGCGCCGACGCGGGCGGCCGCTTCCGTATTTGGGCGACGAACGCCCCTGCCCGACGGCCTTGCCATTGGCCTTGGCCGTCGCACGCGCCTCCTCGAGGGCGCGGCGCGCCAGATCGATCCCTTTGAGCTCGGGCTCCGGAGCCGCGCTGCTGTCTTCAGTCATCGAACTCGACCTCCTGATCTGTCGAGCCTACGGGCACTATCCGGGATATCCGACCGTCTCCGGTATCTGAGGCTTCGACGCCGAACTTGGCCGCCTCGAGTTCGTCCGGCACATCTTCAGGAACCGCAGCCGTGATCAGTACCTGTTCTGCGGTGGCGGCAACAGTGGCGAGCGCACGACGGCGACGCCTGTCCAATTCCGCGAAGACGTCGTCCAGCATCAGGACCGGGTCGCTGCCGTCTGCCCGCAGTAGGGCAAAACCTGCCAGTCTCAGCGAAAGCGCAAAAGACCACGATTCACCATGGCTGGCAAAGCCTTTCGCCGGACTGTCGCCGAGAATCAGCTCCAGATCATCCCGATGCGGACCGACCAGACACACTCCACGATCGATTTCCTTCGACCGCATCTGCGCCAACTCGAGGTGAAATCGCTCCTCGAGGTACGGAACGTCATCGATACCGGAAATCCTTGCGGGGTCGGTGAATTCGGGATCCAACGACGCACCCAGGCTGCTCTTGTATCGAATCGACGCCGGCCGGGATTCGGGTGCGATGGAACGATACGACTCTGCCAGATGCGGCGCCAGATCGTGGACCAACTCGAGGCGCCCGGCCAACAATTGTGCGCCGTGAGCGGCCAGATGCCCGTCCCACACCTCGAGGGTGGAGAGAACGTTGTCGGACTCGCCACCACGGGAACCACGACGCAAAGCCGCGCCGGCAGTTTTGAGTAGCGCCGAACGCTGGCGTAACACCTTGTCGTAATCCGCACGGACAGCGGCCATTCGGGGAATCCGGGACGTCAACAACTCGTCGAGATAGCGTCGACGATCACCAGGATCGCCGCGTACCAACGACAAATCCTCCGGCGCGAACATCACCGATTGCAGAATCCCAAGAACTTCACGCGGACGACGCGTCGGAGACTGATTTATCCTGGCGCGGTTGGATTTTCCCTCGATCAGTTCGACATCGATGGTCAGTTCGCGCCCGTTGTTGACCACTGTTGCACCGGCAAAGGCACTGGCGGAACCGCTGCGGATCATCGGCGCATCCGCGGACACTCGATGTGACGACAGCGTCGACAGATACCCGAGCGACTCGAGGACGTTTGTTTTTCCGTGCCCGTTCGAACCGAGGAACACGGTTGTTCCCGGCGTGAGGTCGAGCGTCAGCGAATCCCAGGATCGGAAGTCACGCAGCGAAAATCTACGAACGAACACTTAGCTTCCAGAAGCCGAATTCTTGGGCGAAGCGCTCTTGACCGCGTGACCACCGAACTGATTGCGCAAGGCCGACACTGCCTTCATGGCCGGTGAATCATCCTGTCGCGAAGCAAATCTCGCGAACAGCGCAGCAGAGATGACAGGAGCGGGGACCGCGTGCTTGATGGCTTCCTCTACCGTCCAGCGGCCCTCACCGGAATCCTCGGTATAGCCCGTGATCTGCGCAAGCTCCGGATCCTCCTCGAGGGCGTCGACAAGCAGATCGAGCAACCACGAACGTACGACGGTTCCCTTCGACCAGGCTCGGAGCACACCGGGAACGTCCGCGATCAGGCTTTCCGCCTCGAGGAGCTCGTACCCTTCGGCATACGCCTGCATCAGGCCGTATTCGATGCCGTTGTGCACCATCTTCGCGTAATGACCAGCACCGACCGGGCCTGCGTGGACAAAGCCGTCTGCAGCGTCGCCGTCGGGGCGAAGAGCGTCGAAGATCGGCATTGCCTTCGCCACGTCGGGCTCGGATCCGCCCACCATCAGGCCGTAGCCGTTCTCACGGCCCCAGATGCCACCGGAGACACCGCAGTCGAGGAAACCGATCCCACGGGCGCCCAACAGCTCAGCATGGACAGCGTCGTCGGTGTAGCGAGAGTTTCCACCGTCGATGACCAGATCGCCGCCCTCGAGGGCATCCGCCAGTTCGGCAATGGTGCTCTGGGTGATGTCACCAGCCGGAACCATCACCCAGACGACTCGAGGTCCCTCGAGGGAAGCAGCGAGTTCGGTAAGTGACCCGACATCGGTGACTTCTGGTCGAGGGTCGTATCCGATCACCTCGAGGCCATGCGCGCGCAAGCGCTCACGCATGTTGAAACCCATCTTGCCGAGACCTACGAGTCCGATCTTCATACTGTTCTCCCTGGTCAGGCGCGAACTGAAGTGCGGGGTACCACTCAGCCCGGAAGGCGAACCGGCATCAGCAGGTACGTGTATTCGCTCGAGGGCGCAGCGAAGTTACCGGACTCGTCCGCCGTGGGCTCTTCCTCGGCCGCGGGGCGAAGAACAGCCGGACGGCTGGGAGTGGTGAAGCCGAACAGAACGTTCTCGCTGTGAAGCGAGTTCAACCCGTCGATCAGGTAACCGGGGTTGAACGCAATGGTGAGTGCTTCGCCCTGGAACGACGCGTTGAGCGTCTCTTCCGCGCGGCCGGCGTCGTCGCCACCAGCGGAGAGGAGCAGGCCGTCAGCGGAGAACTGCATGCGAACCTGTGCGCCACGCTCGGCGACGAGTGCTACACGCTTGATGGCCTCGATGAGAGGCGTGACCTCGACCGTTGCCATCGCGGTGTGCTGAGCGGGAAGCAACTGACGGAACTTCGGGAACTCGGCGTCGAGGAGACGCGTCGTGGTGCGGCGTCCGTCGTTGACGATGCCGAGGAGTCCGTCGTTTCCGATGGTCGTACCGGAACCGAGAGCCAACTCGACCGGCGAATTTGCATTGCCGGCAAGCGTTTTCGCGGACTCGGACAGAGTCTTGGCCGGGATGAGAACAGCTGCCTGGACGTCCGGGTTTGCTGGAGTCCACTCGAGTTCACGCACGGCGAGACGGAAGCGGTCGGTAGCGGCGAGGACGATCGAATTCTGTTCGATCTCGACACGGATACCCGTGAGCATCGGAAGGGTGTCGTCCTTGCCGGCTGCAACGGCTACCTGGCTTATGGCTTCGGAGAACAGGTCGACGGGAATGGACCCGGACTGCTGCGGAAGCGTCGGAAGCTGGGGGTAGTCCTCGACCGGCATCGTGGGCAGGGAGAACTTGGCGCTTCCGCACGAGATGAGCACGCGAGTGCCCTCGAGGGTCACATCGACCGGCTTGTTGGGAAGCGACTTGGTGATATCGGCAAGGAGGCGACCGGAGACGAGTGCCTGACCTGCAGTGGTGACATCTGCCGAGACGCGGACCTGCGCGGATACCTCGTAGTCGAACCCGGAAACGGTGAGGCCGGCTTCGGTTGCGTCGAGAAGAACTCCGCCGAGGACCGGCACGGGCGGCCTCGAGGGCAGGCTACGAGCAACCCACGCTACTGAATCAGCGAACTCTTCCCGGGAAACGCGAAACTTCAGGCTTCCAAGCTCCATCGCCGGGTTATTCCTCTCGGTAGGCATGTTCGTCTGCTGCGGATCTGCATCAGCTCACTTGAAGTCTGACACAGACCAAGCGATGCCCACCGTATGCCCTCGAGGGCGCAAGTGGAAAGCCGAAGCCGGGACGAGCGCAGCCTGAGGCGAGGTTCTCAACAGGAGTTGTCCCCAGAACTATTTTCAAAGAGCTTTTCCTAGGAAATTCTCAGTAGTAGTAATAAGTCCTGTGCAATCTGTGGAGCAACGGTCGTCGACGCTGGTAGGTCCCCTCGAGGGCCTGTGCACTTCTCGAGGACAGACTCGAGGACCAATCGACCCCCTCTGTGCACTCTCTGAAAGTTTTCGGATTCCTCCTCGAGAACTCCACAGACTTCCAGAGTTATCAACACAGTTATCCACAGATGTGAATACTTTTCACAAGAAACGAAGAGTTTGTTCTCATCGGCGTGTCTGACTCCGGCGTGTCGTCTCTCGAGGAGGACAACCGCCCTCGAGGGGACCGCACGTGGAACCTTTCGAATACACCGATGCCGCTCGAGGGAAACCTCTGCCTCGAGCGGCATCGATCGAAATAAGTGCAGGTCAACGCTTGGAGCGCTGCTTGATCCTTGCGGTCAACTCCTGAACCTGGTCGTACACCTTGCGGCGTTCCGTCATTTCCTTACGGATCTTCTTGTCGGCGTACATGACCGTCGTGTGGTCACGGCCGAACGTCTGACCGATCTTCGGCAATGACAAATCAGTGAGCTCACGGCACAGATACATCGAGATCTGGCGGGCCTGAGCGAGCGGCCGGGCCTTACCCGGCCCACACAGGTCGTCGATCGACATGTTGAAGTATTCGGCCGTCACCGCCATGATCGTCGCCGCGTTGATCTCGAGGCTCGACGAATCGGGCATCAGATCTCGCAGGACCACCTCGGCCAACGTCAGATCCAACGGCTGACGGTTGAGCGAGGCAAAAGCGGTGACGCGGATCAACGCGCCCTCGAGTTCACGAATGTTGCGTTCGATACGGCTGGCGATCAGCTCGAGGACGTCGTGCGGGACCTCGAGGCGATCCATCCGCGCCTTCTTGCTCAGAATCGCGATACGCGTCTCGAGCTCAGGCGGCTGAACGTCGGTGATCAGGCCCCATTCGAAGCGCGTCCGCAGACGCTCCTCGAGAGTTGCCAACTGCTTGGGCGGGCGGTCCGAGGAAACGACGATCTGCTTGTTCGCGTTGTGCAAGGTGTTGAAGGTATGGAAGAACTCCTCCTGAATACCTTCCTTGCCCTCGATGAACTGGATGTCGTCGACCAGCAGGACATCCGTTTCTCGGTAGCGACGCTTGAACGCGACCTTGCGGTCGTCACGAAGACTGTTGATGAAGTCGTTGGTGAATTCTTCGGTCGAGACGTACTTGACCCTCATGCCAGGGAACAGGCGCTGTGCGTAGTGGCCGGCGGCGTGAAGAAGATGCGTCTTGCCCAGTCCCGAAGCTCCCCAGATGAACAAGGGGTTGTAGGCACGCGCCGGCGCCTCCGCGATCGCGACGGCAGCGGCATGAGCGAATCGGTTGGACGAACCGATCACAAAAGTGTCGAAGGTGTACTTCGCGTTGAGGCTGTTGGCGCCGGACCCCGAAGCAGAAGGAGTAGCGGGCGGCTTCGTGAAGTACGACGGCCACGATTCGTGAACGCTCGCGAGTGCTTCGCGGTCGTCGTCGACTTCTTCGGTCTCGGCAGTCTCGGAGTCCGACGGTTCGCCGTCGCCTTCGGTGAATCTGCGACGACGGTATGCGCCCGAGCTGTTGACCGACTCGAACTGACGGCTGCCCGTGCGCTCCTCGACCGGTTCGGCGGGTGCGTCGGCATCGTCTTCGAGTGCGATGCGGACACCGAGTCCTTCGACCTGACCGCCGAGATGGCGTCCGAGTGCCTGCAGGATCGGCTCGCGTAAATCGCGCTCGATCGTTTCTTGAGCAAATGGCGATGGAACCGAGAGGAGTGCAAAACCCTGAGCAAGTGTGAGAGGCCTCACCAGACGGACAAACGCCTTCTGCTTGCTGCTCAAAGCCGGAAGATTACTTCCGGGGTCATCACTCGTGAGTTCTGCAACCACGTCGACCCAGACCCGTGCGAGCGCGTTGGGATCGTCGTTCACGTGGTTCCTTCCCGTGTTTCGCCGACAGTGGGTGTGCTGCAGCTGCCGAGCGTATGGCTGCGGCGTCGAATGATTCGGTGGATTACCACCCGGGGTGAGAACCCCGTAACAGGCTACGAATATGCCACCTGGGCTGTGTTTCCACACAATTATCCACAGATGTGGACAAACCTGCACTGAGTCGGTTTTTTCGTCAACCAAATTCGCTGAAGTGACCGAGAAATTGATCTACCTGCAACTTTGTGGGAACTCGAGGCGTTCGCCACTTGGTGTCGGGGATGCGTCAACACTCACAGCCCTGTGGATGAATGTGGAAACTCGGGATTCGGGGTCGCGTCCGGCGCTCATGCCCGTATGTGCTGATGAGGCCTTGTGGAGAGCACGCGCAGGTGGAACTGTCCGGCTTGCGTGCGGGCCACCTGCAGTCCGTAGCGGAACTGTTGCCAAGGTCACACTTGCCGCCTCGCTCGAGGTCACGGCCGTATGCACACCAGTTTGGGAATCTACGGAATAATGCAACTGTCGGCGTGTCGTCGCAGTTGCCGCGGAAGGGCTTCGAATCGGGCTGGTTTGACCTTGGCAACGGTGGTAAGTAACCTCGAACGGTCACCCGCTGGTGGTGATCGCTTCGTGCTGGCTACATATGTCAGGTCGGATCGGTCTTCCAAGCCACAACGAGTGAAGTTGATTGTTCTGTACCTGTTGGATCCAAAGGCGCCGTAAGGCGTCGATCACTGAATGACGCCGGGAGGCGTCAATGAACTTCGAGGAGTGTTGACCGTGGCCAAGGGCAAGCGGACGTTCCAGCCGAATAATCGCCGCCGCGCGCGTGTTCACGGCTTCCGTCTTCGTATGCGTACCCGTGCGGGTCGTGCAATCGTTTCGGCGCGTCGCCGTAAGGGCCGCGATTCCCTCACCGCCTGATCTGATTTCGAGTTCAGGAGCTCGGGGTGTTGCCTGAGCCGTTCCGGTTGCGTCGCCACGCGGATTTCTCCGTGGCGACGCGACGTGGGCGTCGTATGGGAAGACGCGACCTTGTCGTGCACGCGTTCAATCGCGGGCAAGTAGAGGCGCTGGTAGTAACAAATCACGGTCCCCGTTTCGGGCTGATCGTGAGCAAGGCTGTCGGGCCGGCGGTGATTCGACATCGAGTCGCACGCCGGCTTCGTCATATCTGTGCAGATTTCGTCGGACAGGTTTCGCCGGAGACAGACGTGGTTATCCGCGCACTTCCGGGCGCAGCTACCGCCAGTTCAGCCGAACTGGCCAAGCAGTTGCGTGGGGGCCTGACCAAAATGAACCTATTGGTGTCGGTAAGTGAAGAGCCATGAGTACTCCGCTCTCTGAGCAGATCGAGACTCCCAGAGCCTCCCGTGTCATCACGGTGTTGAAGGCTGTGCGTCGCGCTCCCGCCACTGTTCTCATCTTCTGTATCGAGTTGTACCGGACGTATGTGTCGCCCTTGAGGATGCCGACCTGCCGGTTCACCCCCACCTGCAGTGAATACGCAGTCGAAGCGCTGCGCACTCACGGGGCGATCAAAGGCCTTTTCTTGACTGTGGTGCGGTTGGCGAAGTGTGCCCCCTGGCATTCTGGAGGGTGGGACCCTGTCCCTGCCCGTCGTGACCGTGATGCGGGTAGCCGCCATAGCTGTCCGGAAGCACGCGCAGCGTGTCACAGTCCGACGGACGAACAGAGGAGTACTTAGAGCCGTGCTCAATTTCATTTACTATCCGGTATCCGCGATTCTGTGGGTCTGGCACAAGGTCTTCGGGTTCATTCTCGGCCCGGACAACGGAATAGCTTGGGCGCTTTCCGTGGTGTTCCTGGTGTTCACCTTGCGTGCGGTTCTGTACAAGCCGTTCGTGAAGCAGGTCCGCACGACCCGCCAGATGCAGGAATTGCAGCCGCAGATCAAGGCATTGCAGAAGAAGTATTCGGGCGACCGCCAGCGCCAGGCCACCGAGATGCAGAAGCTCCAGAAGGAGCACGGATTCAACCCGATCATGGGCTGCCTTCCGGTCTTGGCTCAGGCCCCGGTATTCATCGGTCTGTTCCACGTCCTGCGCTCGTTCAACCGCACCGGCACCGGCATGGGCCAGCTGGGCATGAGCGCCGAGGACAACCTCAACACCCCGAACTACGTCTTCTCGGCCACTGACGTCCAGTCATTCCTGGATGCTCGTCTGTTCGGCGCGCCCATCTCGGCCGCGATCACGACGCCGGTCGCGCAGCTTCAGGCTTACGTCACCGAGAATGTTCCCGAGCTTCCGTCACGCCTGAACATCATTCTCGTGGCCGCTCCGCTGATGATCATCGCCAGCATCGCGACGCACTTCAACTCACGCGCTTCCGTTGCCCGTCAGAGTGAAGCAGCTGCCGCGAATCCGCAGTCGGCGATCATGAACAAGCTCGCGCTGTACGTCTTCCCGCTTGGCGTTCTGGTCGGTGGACCGTTCCTCCCGATCGCGATCCTCCTGTACTGGGTGTCGAACAACATCTGGACCTATGGTCAGCAGCACCTCGTCTTCCGCAAGATCGACGCCGAAGAAGAAGCCAAGAAGCAGGAAGCGATCACTCGCCGCAACGACAATGCGCCTAAGCCCGGTGCCCGTCCGGATCCCAATAAGAAGAAGGGATCCCCGGCTGCGCTGAAGACCGCGGAATCAGCTGACGACGACGGCGACGCACCGGAAGTTTTGCTCAAGAAGCCACAGCCGAAGCCCTCGGGTTCCAGTGGTGGGTCCACGTCGAAACCTAAACAGAACCGGCCACAGAGCAACCGCGGCAACTCCCCCAAGCGCAATAAACGGCGCTGATCCAGGAAAGAGAACGACCAATGTCCAGTGAAGCTGACATCGTTGTGGATGGAGAGAACGCAGACGTGAGCACCGAGACCACTGCGCCGGTTACCGATGTGGATGTAGACATCGACGATTCCGATGACGACCTGATCGAAGAGGGCGAGATCGCCGGCGACTACCTCGAGCAGTTGCTCGACGTTCTCGATTTCGACGGAGACATCGACCTTGACGTCGAGGGCGATCGGGCGATCGTCAGCATCGACGGCGGCGACGACCTGACCAAGCTCGTGGGACGCAAGGGTGAGGTTCTGGATGCTCTCCAGGAGCTGACTCGTCTGGCAGTTCAGCAGTCGACCGGAGAGCGCAGCCGCTTGATGCTCGACATCGCTGGCTGGCGTGCAGGCCGTCGCGAAGCACTCAGTGCTCTCGGTGCGGAAGCAGCACATCGTGTTCTCGAGACCGGCGAACGCGAGGAGCTTGCTCCGATGACGCCGTTCGAACGCAAGATCGTGCACGACGCCGTCGCCAAGGTCGCCGGTGTTTCTAGCGAGAGCGAAGGCGCTGAGCCGTCTCGTCGAGTGGTTGTCCTCAAAGACTGACGCTCCCCCTTGAACGAACGCGGGCCCCGGATTTTCCGGGGCCCGCTTTTGTGTCCGAGAGGTGTTTCACGTGAAACCGAACCCGGCGGCACGGTGAAGGTTAGGTGCCTATCGTTGTCGACATATCGCACGAGCGCTCCGGAATCCCTCTCTGATTGATGGTCTTGGGTGCTTCGATCGGGATGCTCGTGTGCGGCCTGAGCTATTGGCCCGTGGTCTTCGAACTGCAGCAGAGAATGGAAGTCCAGTCCTTCCCGCCGGGCGGTGTGGAGTACTGGCTCTGCTGGTTGTTGCCGCTGGGAGTAGTCGCCGTCGTATTCATTCCGCTTGCACTGGCATGGCGATCCGGGAGAGCAGTCATGCTCAGCTTCATCATTGCCTTCTTGGCTGTCGGCGGCGCACTGTGCATGTTCGGATATTCGATCGACAACATGCCGTACTACATGTGAGCCCCTCCCCTCCCCCAGCTGGAATGTTCGGCCCTTCGTTTCACGTGAAACCGGATCGATGGTTGTTGCCCCGAGCCCTCGATCTCTATCCCAGATTGGTATTGGACGCCTATTGGATGGCGATCACGAGTTCAATTGCTTCGGGTGTGCCGTCGTCAGCGAGAACCCCAACCTGACGGATGCTGCCGTCAACCAACTTCAGTCCGTCACCGTTTGCTTGATCGATCATCGCGATCTGTGCGGTTTCGGCGCCCAGATCGCCGAGATCGGAATCGTCTTCGGATGTTTCGAGTGTCACGAACAGTTCGTCGCGCGCCGGGAGTGTGCCGGATTCGAAGATCGTTCAGGAGATGCCAACTGGCTCGGCGGGGATCTGGGCAGTCCACTAGCAGAACAGAACTTCGACGACCTCAGCTTCGACCAACCTATTCGAGTGCGAGGTTCCGGATTTCGTGTTGGATTCCAACCCAGTGTTGAGCCAGCATGGAACGACGGTGCACGGTGTAGTCGAGTTCAAGTGAGTCGATAAACGCAGACCCTTGCGCTGCGTCAGCATCTTGTTGCGCGTGTTCGTCAGCGACATGTGCTCGGTGTCCTTCGATGAAGGAAGTTATCTAGTGCGGGTTGCGCGAGATGCTTCTACGACGACGTCGATGTCGAGGCCGTCGTTGCGTAGTGCTTTCACTGTCAGTCCAGAGGCGAGTGCGAACTCCCCGATTCGCATCCTGTGGTGCGAAGCTCCTTGGATTGATTCTCGGTTTGTGATGCCAAGTCTCCGGTCCCCCGCAACGGGAGTGTCAAGCCGACGGATGAATGGCTCGTTGCAACCGGCGATGAGATACCGCAGCTGTCCGGGACTTGGAAATCGAAGATCATCCGCGTCCAAAAACAGACTGGGTCAGACTGACCGAGTCCGCTCCGCAGGCCAACGGGAGCAATTTCGGCAACCACTTTTCGTTGAAAAGTGTCCATTTTGGGTCAGAATTCCATCCATGTAACTACCCATGCCAGTTTCGTCACTGTGATGATACTCAGAATCGCGTTGCTATCTGCATTCGATCGCCGGGCCATGTTTCACGTGAAACGCCTCAGAAGTGAGAGATTTGTCAGTGCAATGTTTCACGTGGAACGTGAACCCCTCCCCTCCCCCGCTTGAATTTTGGGCCGAATACTTCCCAAAGAATGAACGAGTCGGCAGACTCACAGCGAGTCGGTGTGCAGAAGCGAACACATGTCGGCTCCAGAGCGGATAATGATTTCGGTCTTGATTGTTGATTTCGCGGTTTACGCGGGAGGATGTTTCACGTGGAACAGAATGGTGCGGCGTCGGTTGACTGGGACGAACAAGAGACTGCGCGCGCAGTGTTCGGTGACAGATATGAGATCGCGGAACGGTATTACCAATCCCTGGCGACTGATGGTGTCGAGCGCGGGCTGATTGGTCCTCGTGAAGTTCCTCGGCTGTGGGAGCGGCACCTTCTCAATTGCGCTGTCATCGGTGAGTTGATTGCCGAAGGTGAGTCGGTTGTGGACGTTGGAAGCGGCGCCGGCCTACCCGGTATCCCTCTCGCAATCGCCCGCCCGGATTTGAAGGTGACTCTGGTCGAACCGTTGCTTCGACGCTCGGTGTACCTCGCTGAGTTCATCGAGTCCAACGGATTGGACGTCTTGGTTGTCCGAGGGCGAGCCGAGGAATCAGGTGTTGTGAAGGAAGCGGGCGGCGCGGACGTGGTTACCTCGCGTGCTGTGGCGCCCCTCGAGAAGCTTGCCCGTTGGTCCCTTCCACTCATCCACGAGCACGGTCGGATGCTTGCGCTCAAGGGCTCCAGCGCCGCCGAGGAGATCGAGCGGGACCGTACGGCGCTCACCAAGTTGGGCGCAGGTAAGTTGGAAATACTCGAATGTGGAGCCAAGATTCTCCGCACCCCCACGGTGGTGGTGAAGGCCGAACGTCTCCCGAAGCGTCGCCAGCGTTGATGATTTGCACGCATGCAATCGAGAACAATGTACAGATGATGAGAGCACCTAGTGATCGATTCCCAATCGAAGGAGCAGTCAATGTCGGGTCGATCTGAATCCGCCGTTTCACGTGAAACACCGAAGCAGCACACGAGCGCGGGTGCGGATCAGATCGTCAACGACGACGACAATTTCACCGCCCCCTATGCGGCGATCTCTTCGGAGGAGACTCCCATCGGGGCCGCTGCGCATCGAGCGAGCCAGGTGCTTCATCCCCATTCGGTGACACTGCCGAAGCCGGCGTTCCGCCGCGTGATCACCATCGCGAACCAGAAGGGTGGCGTCGGCAAGACGACGACCACGGTGAACCTTGCGTCAGCGCTCGCTCTTCAAGGACTCACGGTCCTGGTAGTCGATTTGGACCCTCAGGGCAACGCCAGCACGGCGCTGGGCGTCGTCCATACCTCCGGCACCCCGTCGAGCTACGAGTTGCTCATAGGCGAAGTGAAGGCCCCGGAGGCGATCCAGACCAGCCCGCACAGTGAGCGGCTTCTCTGCATACCCGCGACGATCGATCTGGCAGGCGCCGAGATCGAATTGGTCTCCATGGTCGCCCGCGAGAATCGACTCAAAGGCGCGCTCAACGACAAGGTGCTCGCAGAGCTCGACGTCGACTTCGTCCTCATCGACTGCCCGCCCTCGCTGGGACTGCTGACCGTCAACGCGATGGTCGCTGCCAAGGAAGTGCTGATCCCGATCCAGTGCGAGTACTACGCTCTCGAGGGGGTCGGTCAGTTGCTCCGCAACATCGAACTCGTCCAGGCGCATCTCAACCCGGATCTGCATGTCTCCACCGTCCTACTGACGATGTACGACGGACGGACCAAGCTGGCCGACCAGGTGGCTGAAGAAGTACGCAAACACTTCGGTGAGGCCGTCCTGCGCGCTGTGATTCCGCGCAGCGTGAAGGTGTCCGAGGCTCCCGGATACGGGATGACAGTTCTCGATTACGACCCCGGTTCACGTGGCGCCATGAGTTACCTCGACGCCGGCCGTGAACTTGCCGCCCGCTCTGCCACCACAACGACCCAGGAGCAGTGAGATGAGTCAAGCACGCAAGGGTGGATTGGGCCGCGGCTTGGCTGCTCTCATCCCCACTGGGCCGGCCACGGCGCCGGGTCTGGGATCGGCTGCAGCGGACGTCGTAATCGGCGTCGACAAGCGCAACCCCTCCCCTCCCCCACCGACGAAGGCCGCCCCGAAAACGTCGAAAGCCACCAAGGCGGCGGCTGCCAAGGCCGCCGTCGAAGCGGAGCCGGAGACCGAACTCGAGCCGACCGGCGCGGTCTATCTCGAGATCGAACCGAGCCTGATCGAGACGAACCCGAAGCAGCCTCGCAGTGTTTTCGACGAGGAAGCACTCGCGGAGTTGGTTCACTCGATCCGCGAGTTCGGCTTGATGCAGCCGATCGTGGTCCGTCGTCACGGTGACAAGTACCAACTTGTCATGGGTGAGCGTCGCTGGCGTGCGAGCCAGGAAGCCGGGCTGGAGAAGATTCCGGCGATCATTCGTGAAACCGATGACGACTCGATGTTGCGCGACGCGCTCCTCGAGAACATCCATCGAGTGCAGTTGAACCCTCTCGAGGAGGCAGCCGCGTATCAGCAGTTGCTCGAGGAGTTCGAAGTCACCCACGAAGAATTGGCCAATCGGATCGGACGTTCGCGTCCCGTCGTGACCAACATGATTCGTCTGCTGAAGCTGCCGGTGGCGGTTCAGCGCCGCGTTGCGGCCGGTGTACTTTCGGCCGGCCATGCTCGCGCACTACTGTCCCTCGAGGCGGGTGCCGACGCTCAGGAAGTCATGGCGGCGCGCATCGTCGCGGAAGGAATGTCGGTTCGCGCGACGGAGGAAGCAGTCACTCTCGCCAACCGGGCGGATAATGAGATCGCTCCCCCACAGAAGCGGAAGCCGATCGTGATGCCGGGTCTGCAGGATGTGGCCGAGCGGTTGTCGGACTCGTTCGACACCCGGGTGACTGTCAGTCTGGGCAAGCGGAAGGGGAAGATTGTGGTCGAATTCGGCTCGGTCGACGACTTGCAACGCATCGTCGGAATGATGGAAGCGCAGAAATCCACGTAGTGAAGTCGGAATCCCGGTTGGTGACGTAATGACGATGACCGGGCACACCACCTATTTTCGTCACTGTGACAAATCTAGGTGGTCCGAGCTTCTCGAAATCTTGAACCGGGACGAAAGATGTTGAACAGCAATATATTAGGGCGATCAACTCTCGTGCCGCTGCCGACTTGTCGTAGCTGGCCTATCCTGGAGAAGAGAAAAGCGGCGGGCGAGCATCAAAACCGCTTCGGGGACCTACGGAGAGTGAGTTAGTCAGTGTCGACTCACGTCATCACCTCTCTCACACTCGACAGCCTCGATCAGCTTTCCGCCCATGCGCGTCGTTGCGTGTTCTGGGAGATGGACCCGGGCGCGCTTCATGACGCCCGAGGATTCTGTGATCAGGAATTCGAGAAGGAAGCCTGGCTGTCGATGGTCATGCTCGAGTGGGGTTCGTGTGGACAGGTCGCCGTCCGCGACGGAAAGCCGCTCGGCAGTGCGTTGTACGCCCCTCCCCGCATGATCCCGCGCGCGCAACTGTTTCCCACCAGCCCGGTCAGTTCGGACGCAGTGCTCCTGACAAGCCTTCGTCTCGAGCCTTCGGGGATAGAAGAAGAACTTGGGCCGAGCCTGCTGGCCGCTGTCGTGACAGATCTGGTTCGACGCGGAGTTCGTGCGCTGGAGGCGTTCGGTATCCGCAGCGACGGACTGGGTCCCGCGTCCGACGTGGCCAGCGCAACCGCTGCTCTGGAATGTTCACCCGCAGAATGCATGATCAGTGCCGAGTTCCTCGAGGACTACGGTTTCGAGGTCGTGGCTCCACACCATCGCTATCCGCGGCTCCGTCTCGAACTCGATCGAGACCACGAATGGAAAGTTGACGTCGAAGAAGCCCTCGACCGTCTACTGAAGGCCGCAGCTCTCGAGATGGTGGAGATCAGCGAGCTCGCCAGAGTGTGAGCAGGTGCCGACCGCAGGACCTACGAAATGCGGTCGGCTACCGAAAGTTCCTCTGCGAGAAGCTCGGCGAAGGTGAAGGTGCCGGTCGGCTGATCGTCTTGACCCAACAGGTACAGCCGCTTGACCGAGATCAAAATGGCTTCGGCGATTGTGTCACGCATCCGCGGATTCGTCAGTACCGCAACGTCGGACGCGTTGGACAGGTAGCCGAGATCAATCTGCACCGTCGGCATGTTGGTCAGGCGCAACAACTCCCACGTCCGACCGTGAGTTCTGCAGTCCCGCAACGGAGTTCGCGCAACGATCTCGCGCTGAACGAAACCGGTCAACACCTGCCCGATCATCGAGACCGAACCGTGCGAATTACCGAAGTGGAAGCTCGCGACACCGTTTGCCGATGGGCTCGAGTTGCTGTCGCAACGCAAGGAGATCATCAGATCGGCGTCGAAGGCGTTGGACGTCAGTGCGCGCTCGGCCTCGGTCGGATCGGCGTTGTGCGGGCGGGAGAGGAAAGTTTCCATCCCGGTTGCCGCCATCCGTCCCTCGAGGCGCATGGCCAGATCCCAGAGAATGTCGGCTTCGGAGATGCCGTTGACGATGGTGCCGGTGGACGGCCCGCCGAGGCCTGGATCGATGACGATGCGCTTGCCGCCCAGCTGCGGGCCCTTGCGCCTCACCAATTCCTGTTCGCTGATTGCGTGCGGGGAACCACCGGTGACGCGGGTTCCCAACAGTTCCAGCGAACGTAGTGTCTGCGGACCGCAGATACCGTCGGCGGCGATACCGATTTCACGCTGGAAAGACGAGAGAGACTCGTGGGTCTGCGGACCGAAGAACCCGTCGACCCGGCCCGCGTAGAAGCCGAGGTCCTGCAATTTTGCCTGCAGAGCTGCGACGTCGTCGCCGTACAGCGGCGCTGACAGCTGGTAGATCAACGTACGGGCACCCAGGCGGTACGAGGCCTCACGAAGTGAGCGATACGTTGCCGGCCCCACAATGCCGTCGACAAGGAGCCCACGCTGCTGCTGGAAGGCGCGAACGGCGCTGTCGAGTTGATGATCGAAGATGGCGTCGGGTGCAACCCAGTGGGCACCGTCGGCGCTTTCACGTCGAATGCCGGAAGTTCCGTGATGGAGGTATCCCAGCTTCGTCAATGTGCCCCGAATCTCGGCGACGGCCGGGCCGTGATCGCCGCGTCGGAGTCTGTGCATGCGTGAAAGCCTCTCGGATCGGTTAACGAATTCGATCGATGTGCCTGGTCGTAGACCCGATCAGGCACATCGATCGATTATCTCAGAAATTCTGTGGATTGCGAGAATCCACGATGCTCAACCAGCCGTCAGAGAACGTCTGCGAGGTCCTTGAGCAGTGCAGCCTTGCCCTTGGCGCCGACGATCGTCTTGATCGGCTTGCCGTCTTTGAACAGGATCATCGTCGGGATCGACATGACCTGGAAATCGCGGGCGGCCGCCGGGTTGGCGTCGATGTCGAGCTTCGCGACGGTCAGCTTTTCGCTGTTCTCGCCGGCGATCTCCTCGAGGACCGGGGCGACCATCTTGCACGGGCCGCACCAGGTTGCCCAGAAATCGACCAGAACGGGCTTGTCGCTGCCCAGGACGTCCTGCTTGAAGGAATCGTCGGTGATGGTGACGGTATTCGACACTGTTACTCCTCGAGGGTTGGGTACGACAGCTTGATGAATCAGGGAGCGCCGACGACGTCGACCGTGTGGCCGGCAGCGTCGAGCGTGTTGGCGGTGATGTCGCCGCGGTCGGCCAGCCAGCGTTCGGCGTCGATTGCTGCGGAGCATCCGGTGCCGGCAGCGGTGATCGCCTGACGGTACGTGTGATCGACCAGGTCACCGGCAGCGAAGACGCCGTCGACGGAGGTCGCGGTAGAACCGGGTGCGACGCGGACGTATCCGGCGTCGTCGAGGTCTACCTGGCCCTTGACGAGCTCACTGCGCGGGTCGTGGCCGATGGCGACGAACATGCCGGTGATCTCGAGTGTAGAGGTTTCACCGGTGACGGTGTCGCGCACGACGAGCCCGGTGACACTGTTCTCACCGAGCACCTCGACGGGCTCCGCATTGGTCAGGAAGCGGATCTTCTCGTTCGCCTTGGCGCGCTCGAGCATGATCCGTGAGGCCCGGAACTCCTCGCGGCGGTGCACCAGGGTGACCGAGCGAGCGAAACGGGTCAGGAATGTTGCCTCTTCCATCGCGGAGTCGCCGCCGCCGACCACGACGATGTCCTGGTCGCGGAAGAAGAACCCGTCGCAGGTGGCGCAGGCGCTGACGCCCCGGCCGAGGAGACGCTCTTCACCTTCAATCCCCAGGTAACGCGCTGCCGCGCCCATCGCGAGGATGATCGCGTGCGCGGCGTAGGTTTCGCCGTTCGCGACGACCGTCTTGATCGGGCCGCTCAGATCGATTTCCTCGACGTCCTCGGTGCGGATGTCGGTGTCGAAGCGCAGTGCCTGCTCACGCATCTGTTCCATCAGATCGGGGCCCATGATTCCCTCACGGAAACCGGGGAAGTTCTCGACCTCGGTGGTGGTCATGAGGGCGCCACCGAACTGGGTTCCCTCGAAGAGCACGGGCTGGAGCTCAGCGCGCGCGGTGTAGACACCAGCGGTGTAACCGGCCGGTCCGGAACCGACAATGATGACGTCATGGACCGCGGGCGTGTTTTCCAGCTGGGTGGTCATGCGAGCCTTCCAATAGTGAGTGCAGACCCTCCGCTTCTTGGAGAGCCGTACCGATCAACACCAGAATAAGGGGTGTTGTTCCCGCACCCGGCTGGAAAGTGGCTCACAGTTCGCAGCTCACAGTCCGCAGCTCAGAATCAGGGGTTCACAGCGCAGGGCGTACTTCCCGAACCACCAGTGCGTCCCGAACCACGCAGCGCGTGCCGGTGTAGATGGTGGGCATGCACTTGTTGCAGTGAATACACAGACCCTCGACGGCGCTCTCGGCCTGAAATTTATTGACCAGTTGCGGGTCCCTGAGCAGTGCGCGCGCCATAGCGACGAACTCGAACCCTTCATCCAGCGCGTGGTTGACGGTGTCGACGCGATTGATTCCGCCGAGCAGGATCAGCGGCATCTTCAGCGCCTGCCGGAACTGGCGGGCGAAGGGAAGGAAGAAGCCTTCTTCGAACGGGTACGTCGGAAAGAGTTTGGGGCCGTAGAACTTGAGCCCGTACCCGACGAGCTTGGGTTGGGAAGCAACAAATTCTGCGAGTGGGACCTCACCGCGGAAGAAGTACATTCCGTTGAGAAGTGAACTGCCACCGGTCAATTGCATCGCGTCAAGATGCCCGTCGTCTTCGAGGATCTGTGCGATCGGCAGGCTCTGGTCGAGCCACAGACCCTTCGGAACCCCGTCGGACATGTTGAATTTCGCGGTGACCGCCACGGAGGGTCCAGCAGCTCGTCGCACCGCTTCGATGACTCGACGCGGATACTCGGCGCGCTTGGAGACGCTGCCGCCGTATCGATCGTGGCGTTTGTTCAAGTTGGGGCTCATGAACGAACTGAGTAGGTAGTTGTGACCGAGATGGATCTCGATGGCGTCGAATCCCGCGTCCACCGCGACGCGGGCGGTCCGTTCGAAGTCGGCGACAACACCGTCGAGTTCGGCAAGTGTCGCGCCTTTGACGAGGCCCATTGCCGGTGGGCTCAGCCGGGTCGACGGCGCCAGAGTCTTCGTCTTGTTGGAGAGCGTGTTGGCGACCAGTCCCGCGTGGCCGATCTGCGCCGCGACCAGTGCGCCTTCGGCGTGGACGGTATCGGTCAGTCTGCGCAGCCCAGGTAGTGCGCGCTCGTCCATGACAAGGGTGTCGCGGTGGACTCGTCCACCCGGTGAGACGGCGCAGTAGGCGACGGTGGTCATCGCGGCTCCGCCGCGGGCCACTTCGGCGTGGAAGTTGATCAGATCGTCGGAGACTGCTCCCCTGGGCATGACACCCTCGAAAGTGGCAGCTTTGACGATGCGGTTGCGCAAGGTCAGAGGGCCGAGACGTGCGGGTTCGAATATTGACGGTGTGGGCACTGTGGTCATTTTCTGCTTCCTGCGGCGGCCTGATCATTACGATGCCAGTGGACTCGTATATATGACGATATAGCGCCTTCTCCCAATCTGTCCGACAATTCGACACGATGAATGCCACAGGATCAGGTCGCCCACGAGACCCGCGCATCGACGACACAGTTCTCGAGGTCACCCGAGCGATGCTCCTCGAGGTCGGTTGGGAGCAACTCAGCCTCCGCGCGATCGCGGCCCGAGCGGGGGTCAGCAGGGCCTCGATGGCGCGGCGATGGCCGTCGAAGGCGCACCTCGTGCTGGGATCGATCCTGGGCGCAACACCGGATCTGACACCGTTCGAGGGCACCGATCGCGACGGCTGGATCCGTTGGGTGGTGGAGGGAAGTGCCCAACTCTTCTCGCGGCCCGAGGTTCGCGCCGCGTCGCCGGGACTGCTGGCGGCGCTGCGAGACCATGATGACCTTCGCAACGAATTGTGGCGCGGGTTCAGTGGGCCGAGTACACAACTCTTCCTTCAGAACGCCGAAGATCCCGAATCGGCGCTGCTCGACGCCAAGGCCGTGCTGGTTCTGGCGGCCGGAGCAGCGATGTTCTCGAGTCTGATAGCGGTCGAAGACGATACGGATGCATTGCGCGGGAGAATTCTCGAACTCCTGCTACCGGCGGCAACGCCGCGATGAACGTCGCCGTCAGCCGATGCTCTTGACCGACAAAGTATTCGGATCATCGGCGCTGCAGTCGGTACCGACAGTGAGAGCAGTGATCTGACGCGGTTGCGATCCCGTGAAGAGTAGGACTATCGCCGGTGCCCCGTCGATGTGTACCTCACCCGATCCGAGCAGGGGACTGCCCTCGTCGATGCCGTTGGCGCGTAGGCAGCCGGCTAGTTTGGACGGATCATCGAGTGGTCCAAGGTCTCTGGATCCGATGAGTGAGAGCAGCGACGCCGAATCCGGATCGTCGACAGCAGACGTCGTCGGTGTGCTCGGTTGAGCGACAACGCTTTCGGGAGGTCCGGAATCTCGGGTTCCGATCACAACAATCACGAAAGCCACCGCTACGGCTGCTGCGGCACCGAGAACCCACGCTTGTGGGCGCCGCCGGAACGGCACGACTGTTGTCTCTGCAGGCGGCTCGACGTGGCTGGACTGAAGATCGAGTGCCGAATTGATCCGCTCGGCAAGCGAATTCGGAATCCGATCGCGAGAGGCCTCACTCGAGTTCAGTGCCGCAAGTGATGCTGTGACGCCGTCGAGAGTGGTGACAAACGCCTGGGCGGCGGGGTCGGCGTGTACCAGTGGCCACAGAGATGCACTGGTTTCGGGATCGAGAACCCCGGCGTGAAGATCCGCCAAGAGGTCTTCCGGAAACGGAGGAGACGGAACGCGAACAGACGGATCTGTCATGAACGCTCCCTCGGCAGTCGGTGTGGACGCTTACAAGATAGGACGCGGCCGGTTCACGAATGGTTCCCGCCTTCGCGAAAGTCCTCCAACTGGGCGGCGAGGCGCTTTCGGGCGCGGGCGCAGCGACTCTTCACGGTCCCTACGGGCACTCCCAATCTCTCGGCGGCCTCGGCTACCGGATACCCCTCGACATCGACGGCGACGACGGCAGCACGCTGCTCAGGGGGCAGCGATGCCAGTGCCTGTTCGACGGTCAGGCTCATGTCCACTCCCGCCGCGTAATCGCGGTGATCTCGAGGTTCCTCCGCATTCTCGGAAGACAGAGAGAACGCGGCCCGTGATTTGTTGCGTCGGATCCGGTCAAGGCAGGCATTGACCACGATGGTGTGGAGCCAGCTTCGCACCGCCGCGTCGCCGCGGAACTTCGCGGCCTTGCGATGCGCGGACAGCAGACCCTCCTGGAGCGCGTCCGCCGCGTCCTCGTCCGAGTAGCTCGTACGCCGGGCAACGTGCCATAGATGATCCTGATGCCGGGTCAGAAGTTCACTGAACGCATGCCGATCGCCCGCCACATGAGCAGTCAACAATTCGAAATCCGTCGTCTCGAGATTTGTGTTCTCGAAACTCCTGGATTCGAATTTTCCGGCTCCGCCCCCGGTGCCCCCCCGATAACTGTGCACGGGCGGATATTAGCCCAGTCGGTAGGTTTCAGAAGGGCTAAGGGCGATCACTTTGCAGCAGTGAATGCAATCTCCGAGATGGATGTCTGGTTTTGTCCGGATTCGGTGCTGAGCTGCGTAATCCAAACCAGGACATACTGACCCGAGCCGTCCGACGAGAGCGGAATGTCGGTCACACCGTTCTTCAGCACACCGGATCCGATTTCCTTGGTCTGATCCAGCGAAGTATTCGCAGAAGGGGCAGAACGGATTTCAACGACAGTTCCGGGCGAATCAGACGTGATCGCAATGTTCTTCAGGTTGGCCGCATCGGCGAGCGTCACCATCAGGCCGACGCCGTTCTTCAGTGACGGGAAGGGCTGGAAGTACGAATCCGACGACCATGCAGTGGCTGGATTGCCGTCGATGGCGTTCTTCGCCGTTGCCGGCTGATCCGGCGTGCCCTGGGGTGAGAACACCGTTACGGCCGAGGCGGCTACCGGTACGGTTGCCGCCGCCGGTGCGGGCGCGGGTGAATTGTTCTCGGGCGCAGTGGCTTCGGTGGTCAATCCGAAACTCTGCTCGCTGAGAGGGGTGTCGCTACTGCCGCCCGAAAGGAAGCTCGCAACCCACACCACAAGGAGAATCAAGACGATCACGGTGAAGACGCCGAGCGCCGTCAGTGCCGCGAGCATTCGCGTCGACTTCTTCTTCTCGGCCTCGATGGCTTCCGGGTCGTTCAGTGCATGACCCGACGCTCCCTGTTCGCGGTGGCCGAGACGAAGTGCCGGAATCATTTCCGTCTTGTCGTTGACGACGGACGCCTGATCGAGGATGTGCTGCACGGTGGCAGCAGTGCGGATTCCACTCTCCGACTGCAAAGCTCGAACCGCAACGGCCGAGATGTCGAACGGGACCTCCGGACGGACGACCCGAGGTTCGACGATGTTGCCGTCGGCGCCGCGGCCGGCGGGAAGCAGACCACCGACTGGACCGGCGGACGGCTCGGCGAGCGGCCAGCGCGCCGTGATGAGCGAGTACAGCATGGCGCCGAGGCCGCGGACGTCGCTGGTGGAATCGGCGTCGGCAAGCGTCGCCGGGAACGCCAGTACGGCGTCACCGTTGATGCTGATGCGAACGCGGTCAGGGTGATCGATGGACAGCGCACCGCCGGTGCGGTGAGCAGCTTCGGCAGCGGCCGCGAGGGCGCGGATGGCGCGCGCGGCACCGATCGGTGACGGCGTGGTCTCGGCCATTTCACGCAGCGAGCGGCCTGGAGTCCATTCGGCGACGACGATGCCGCCCGAGCTTCCGCGGACGACGTCGAGGACGCGAGCCAGACCGGGCGAGTTGATTCGTCCCAGGCGAAGGGTGCGTGAGAGAACTGCCTGCGGTCCGGACTGGCTGTCGTCGTCGCCGCGCTGATCGGCGTCGACGAACGTCAGGGCTACTTCACGATCGAGCTTGACGTCGAGAGCTTCCCAGAACTGCAGTCCGCGGGTTCCGCCGTGCGGAGCGAGCAGACGGTAGCGTCCGCCGGCCACAGAAGCGCCAGGGATGAGCTTGGGTCCACGGGGCATCGGTCGCTGTGCCGGTCGCGATGCGGATCCGGCGGCAGCGGTGCGAGGCGCAGCGGGCGATGATGTCCGAGCGGCAGCCGTCTTCTGAGATTCGGGTGCCTTCTTGTCCGGAGCAGGCGTCTTCGGTGTGGGTGTCTTCGACACAGGTGCTGAAGGTGTCTTAGAGACGGGCGCCGAAGGTGTATTCGACACACTGACCGGAGGCACCGGCGGAGCGGCCTTCTGCACCGGCTGCTGTGGCTTCTGGACCGGCCGCTGGGCAGGCTGCTGTGGCTTCTGACCCTGCTGCGGCTTATGGCCGGCAGATGCGGAGGAACTCGTGGATGCAGGTGTGCCCGACGATGCCGTTGACTTCTGTTCGGACGCTTTCACGGCAGAAGTCCCGGCACTCTTGTTGCCGGAAACGTTGTCGTCGCTCACCCTCGCTCCTTCTCCATCGATAGCCCGTCCCCGAATACGCGCGGGTTGCGATCCTGTACGCCCATGACCAGGGTACGGGAGCGCACCCGGTCGTTCTTGCTCGTTTGATTTCGTTCTGATTGCAGGAATCAGCTCGGTGACGTCGTCGTCGGTGTTGTTACGTGTATCCGGTTCGGCGCGACCTGTCAGTGAACGAATCTTGCGGGAGACCGCAACCGTTACCGACAGAACCTCCGGAACCTTCTTGAAGTAGAGAATCGTGAAGGTGATCGCGAGCATCAGGATGCCGCCGACGGCGACGCGAACCATCGAGCCAGGTCCGCCGAAACGCTCGGTGAGTTGATCGAATCCGAGGATTCGGTCGACCGCGAGCATGGTCAGCGAACCGGCCAGCGAGGCGAGTACTACGGACCAGACCGTCTTGCCCACGTTGGCCATCTGCAGATTTCCGAGGCTGCGGTGCAGGAGGTATCCGCCGATGACGGCGCCGGTGATGTAGCCGAGGCCGTTAGCCGCACCGAGCAGGATCACGACCTGATCGCTGTTGGAGGCGAAGACCGGAGCCAGCGCCGAGAAAGCGATCTTCACTGCAGTGATGCCGAGAACGATCCACGTCGGCGTCCAGGCCTGTTCGCGGGCGTAGAACACACGAAGTTGGATCAGGACCAGCGCGTACGGAATCAACGTGAATGCCGACCAGCTCACGGCGGTGCCGAGTCGTTCGGCCTGTTCGGGTCCGAAGCGGCCGTAACCGTAGAGCGCTTCACCGACCTGCGGACCCATGAAGGTCAGGAACATGATGATCGGAACCAGCGTGATCATGGTCAGACGCGTCGCGACCGACAGATCGTCCACGACGGCCGGGGTGTCGTCGGCCGCAGCGTTGCGGCTCAGGCGCGGCATGATCGCGGTCAGAACCGTCACTCCGAGCACGCCGTACGGGAGCTGCAGGAGCAACCAGGCCTGGCTGTAGATGGCAGGGCCGGCTTCGTCGGCATGTGAGGAAATCTTGGTCGCGAAGATCATGCCCATCTGGCTGATCAGGACGTACAAGACGATGGCGACGGCCATGCCGCCGAACTGGCGCAGGCGGTCGTCGAGGCCCCACAGCGGCTTGAGCGAGATCTTCTCGCGGCGAAGCGCGGGGATCAGGCTGGCGGCCTGCACGATGACGCCGATGGTGATGCCGATACCGAGGGTGAGCAGTTTTGCATCGCCCATCGAGACCGGATCAAGCGAGATCTCACCGGGAGTGAAGCGATAGACCACGAGCACCACGAGGACGACGACATTGTTGAGTACGGGAGCCCAGGCTCCGGGCTTGAAGATCTGCCTGGTGTTCAGAAACGCTGTGAACAGTGCCGACAGCCCGTAGAACAGGATCGCCGGCAGAAGCAGATACGACAGCGCCGTGGTCAGGTCGGTGCTGACCTTGCCGTCTTCGGACAGGAAGACGTATTTGGTGAGTACGGGTGCTGCCAGGGTCGCGAGCAGCGCGGCCATGCCCAGTAGGACGAGCGATGCCGTGAAGAGGCGTCGGACAAATGCTTCGCCGTGATCGGCGTCCTCCCGCTCGGCGCGGACCAGCACTGGGACGACGATCGCGGTCAGAACGGCGCCCAAGACGAGCTCCGCGATCATGTTCGGGATCTGGCTGGCGACGGTGAACGAACTGGCGATGGCCGGGCCGAGGACCATCAGGATCATCAACTGCTTGGCGAATCCCGTGATGCGGCTCGTCAGCGTCGCGATCGCGATGGAACCCGTCGCCGCGAGGAGTCGAGAGTTCGTCTCCTTGCGTTCCCCGACCTGAACATGGGCGTCGGTGTCGAACTCGTCCGACTTGGTCGTCTGCCGATCGGCGAATTCCATCTCGGCTTCGCGGTACCTGGGGTAGTCGCGGATCACCGGGATGGTCATGGTGGGTGCGTCGTCGAAACGTGCGTCCGGGTTGACCGGCTGAATCGGGTAGCCGCGCTCCCACGGTGGCATCCGAGGATGCGAGCGGGTCGTGGCACTCTTGCGGGTGATCGCCGAGCGGCGACCCTCCTCGGGTGGATTCCCGGTCATGAGCGTTCGTACCCTTCATCTGCTGGGTCCGGCTGACCCTTGAATCGATGCCACAGCCGTCGCCCTGCCAGGAACAGCAGCAACCCTCCCGCTGTCGCCGTCACGGCGGCCAGGGGACGACCGTACGCATTCGACCGTACGGTCACGCTGGTCGGCGTACCCAATTGGCGGCCATCTGTCGTGGTCAGCGAGAAGTTGACTTCCAGCTTGCGAGAATCGTTCATTTCCGCGGGCACAGTCAACTGTCGGCTACCTCGCGGCGGCAGCTGTTTGGGACCGATGTCACTGATCTGCATCTCGGGTGGGGCTTCCACACGCAGGTCGACGTTGATGGCGATGGGCAGTTCGTTGCGCGCGACCAGCAGGAGCGGACTCTGCCCCGACGCGAGTGTGTAGACGCCGCCCGGCGACACGACACTGACGGCCCGGTACATCCCGTCGACGGCTTCGGTGACGTTGTCGGCGCGGATGGTCGCAGCGCGCTCCGCCCGATCGATCGAAGCGGAGTCGACGTTGCGGCGATCGGCCAAAGTCATCGAGCGGAGTAGATCTTCGCGGAGCGGCGCCGTGAATCCCCGGGGGGTGAGCGAAGCCGCCGGATCGTCCACGAGCGATGCTTCGAGCCCGTCGATACGCGGAAGTTGGGTGGTTGCGGTCTCGACGACGGACGTCTGCGGACCGTCTTGGGTAGCCCGGTCCGGGTAGTCGAGAGTGGCGGCGTCCGTCGCGCCCGGTTGTCGGCCGAGCAGTGCAGGTAGGGCCTGAGGTGAGGCGAGCCCGGACCGGATGAGGGTCGCGAGCATCGAGAGCACCGCGGTGGCGTCGTTGCTGTCTGCGGTCCACAGTTGCGGCGGCGCGAAGATCTGATTGCGCGGCAGTGACGTCGGCGTCAACGCGGCCCAGGCCATCGCCCCCAGCGCGTCCTGACGCCGCGCGCTGCGCGATTCGATGTCGATGGTCGGCGCGGTGTCGTCGGGGATGTACGACGGGACCTGCGGTTCCGAGCCGGTGGCGGCCAAGGCTGCGGCTGCCGAGGTGTCGAAGGCAAGCGCGTCGAGTGAGCCGGTTATCCGCGACGACAGCTGCGGGGCTGCCGAGTCGACGGAGGTGTCAGCCACCATCGCTGTGGTGGGATTCACGCTCAGCACCTCTGCGGTGGCCGAGTCGAGGACACCCGAATCGGGCCAGACGAAATCTCGCAGTGAAGTCACGCCGAGGATGTTGTCGACGATGTCCGCCGGGCGTGCGAGCGCGGTAGCCGTCAGTTCCGGATTGGCCACCGAGGTGACCGCGGCAAGATCGGCCTGCGCGAACGGAACCGCCGTCGTGCACATCGAGGAGGCGAGCGTCTTCACCCGGCCGAGCCACTGGTTGGCGGCGTCGCTGTCGCGGCCGTCGTGCGACGGTCCGGTGGGATCGGACGAGTTGTCGGCCACGAGGTATCCGCGAGTCATGTTCTCGACGGTGATCAGAAGGTCGGGGTCGACTGCCAGGCAGAGCGCATCCGTGACGCGGCGATCGGTATCGCTTTCGGGTTTGGTGGCGTTCTCCACCGCATCGACCAACGCGTCCAGGCGTCCGCCGTCGGAAAGTTCGGTGGCAAGTTCGTCGTCGATCAGGCGTACGGGCTCGTTGACCGCGCCCGGGATTCCGCCGACGAGTCGAGGAGCGTCGGCCAGCGGCCACATCAGCGTGACGCCGATCGGGGCGGATGTGTCGGGGGGAACGACGGCCGTCGCCGACGAACTGGGCGTTCCGGCTGTGGCGTTCGATTCGGCTGCGGCCGGAACACCGAGGACGGGGAGCAGGAAGCGCGCGTCGTCGAGCCGGGCGGCACCGCCGTACTCGGGGGTGCCGTTCACGTTGACGAGCATCGGGTAGACGCCGGGTTCGGTGATGTCGAGGGACAACCCGGTTGTGCTCCGGAGCGGCAGGGTCAGTGTGAACTGCTTGGACTGGCCGGTGTCGAGGGTGGTGGCGACGGTGTCGAATTCGCCGACCGTGTCGAAAACAGCCTGGTCGAAATCGAGTGCTGCGCGCACGTCCGAACTGGAGTCGATCGCGGGAGCGCGTTGCAGCCTCACTCCGACGTCCTCGACGGGACGGTCACCGACGTTCTTCACCGTGCCCTTGACCACGACGTTGCGGTCGCTGGTGGTCGTCACCGTGGTCGGTGCGGTGGAGTCGATTGTCAGCTGCAGAAATTTGGCATCGTTGGTGTTTCGCGCCGGGGCGCGCTCACTGGGCTGGCTGGACGGAGCGGCCCAGGAGACGGCCGTCGTTGCAGGCCCGAAACCGACAGCGGCCATCACCAGAGCGGCCACACCGGCCCGCCGCAGAGCCATTCTCATCCGGCGTCCGGTTCCTTCGGGTGCTGTGTTCGCAGAATCTCAGATCGCTGCATTTCAGGTCGGTGTATTTCAGGTCTCGGCATCTCTGCGATCATCTGCGACGCGAGTTCTGCGAGTTTGCGCTCGTCGGCGTATGCAAGCCGCGAATGCAGTTCCGTCAGCGGCACCCAGGCGACTTCGGTGACCTCGATGTCCTCGTCGGAGAGTTCACCGCCGAGAAAGCGGAGGAGATAGTGATGCACGGTCTTGTGGACACGTCGACCCTCGGTCACGAACCAGTAGTCGATGCTGCCCAGCGGTGCCAGGACGGTTCCCTGGATACCGGTTTCTTCTTCGACCTCACGCATCGCGGTCTGCTCGGCGGTCTCACCCTGCTCGATATGGCCCTTGGGTAGCGACCAGAGTAGGCGTCCGCGCCGGTCGGTTCGGCCGATCAGTGCAGCGCAGAGGCGTTCCGGAGGTCCGCCCCAGCCATCGACGACCAAGCCGCCCGCAGAAGTTTCACGGACGGTTCGCATCAAAGGTTTATCGGGGTTGCCGACGGCAGGTCGACGCCGCGGGTTGCGGCGACTCCTGTTTGTTCGTTCGGCACCAGACACCTCATCGATACTAGTTGGCCTTGCAGCGTTGCCCGGTAACCCGCGCAAAGCGGTCTATCGCGTTCGTATGCGCGTTCTGCTATTTGCGCACCTTAAGTAAGCTCCTTTCACGTGACTGTCCCTATCTCCGACGCTGATCGCCGCCTACGACTGCTTGCCGACGCCACTGCAACGCTCGGCACGTTGTCCGACGTGTTGAACCCGCTCGGTGAGCGTTTTGCTGCGGCCGGTCACGAGCTGTTCCTGGTGGGTGGCAGTGTTCGCGACGCGATCCTCGGCCGCTTCAGTGGAGATCTGGACTTCACGACGGACGCCAGGCCGGAGAAGGTTCAGGCTCTGCTCAAGGGCTGGGTGGACAAGCAGTGGGACACCGGCATCGAGTTCGGGACCATCAGCGCCATCAAGCACGGCCAGGAGATCGAGATCACGACCTTCCGGGCCGACGCTTACGACCGCGTCTCACGTAATCCGATAGTCGAGTACGGCACGACGTTGGCCGACGATCTGGTGCGCCGCGATTTCACCGTCAACGCGATGGCGATGAAGATCGGCGCGGACGGGTCCTACACTTTTGTCGATCCACTGAATGGCATGGACGCCCTGCTGGCCGGAGAGCTCGATACGCCGTCGGCGCCGGAGAACTCGTTCAACGACGATCCGCTGCGGATGCTGCGCGCGGCCCGGTTCGTCTCGCAGCTTGGTTTCACGTTGAACAATCGCGTTTTCGAGGCCATCAAGGAGATGGCGTCGCAGATCGAGCGGATCACAGCCGAGCGCGTGCAGGTGGAGCTGAGCAAACTGATGCTGGGCATGTACCCGGTGGACGGCATCAACATGATGGTCGACTCCGGGCTGGCCGCGTACGTGCTGCCCGAGGTTCCGCAGATGAAGCTCGAGATCGACGAGCATCACCAGCACAAGGACGTCTACCAACACTCTCTCACCGTGCTTCAGCAGGCGATCGACCTCGAAGAAGGTGATCCCGACCTCGTATTGCGTTGGGCTGCACTGCTCCACGACATCGGAAAGCCGGATACCAAGCGCAATGAGCCAGGCGGTGGCGTCAGCTTCCACCATCACGAGGTGGTCGGTGCCAAGCTGGTGCGTAAGCGCATGCGTGCCTTGAAGTTTTCGAAGCAGATGGTCGACGACGTTTCGCAGCTCGTGTTCCTGCACTTGCGTTTTCACGGCTACGGCAAGGGGCAGTGGACCGACTCCGCGGTGCGGCGGTACGTCACCGACGCGGGCGAGCTGCTCCCCCGGCTGCACAAGCTCGTCCGAGCGGACTGCACCACGCGTAACAAGCGTCGCGCCGCGCAGTTGCAGGCCACGTACGACGACATCGAAGAGCGGATCGCGCGCATCGCGGAGCAGGAAGACCTTGCTCGGGTGCGTCCAGACCTCGACGGTAACGCCATCATGGAACTGCTGAACATCCCGGCGGGCCCGCAGGTGGGCAAGGCATGGACGTTCCTCAAGGAACTGCGTCTGGATCGCGGCCCGCTTGATCGTGACGAGGCCGAAGCCGAACTGTTGAAGTGGTGGGCTACCCAGCAGGGCTAGTTAGTTTCTCGTCTTCTGCGGTTGATCAGCACCGCTGACAAGCCGGCGGCATAGACGCCCGCACCGGTAAGGGCCAGGCCGACGCTCTTGCCGTCGGGTGCGATCACCGTCGACGCGGCCGCGATCGCGCCGATGAACGCGACGTTGAACACGGTGTCCTGCAAGGCGAATACCTGGCCACGACGGTCGTCGTCGATGTCGATCTGCATGGCCGCGTCGCCGCTGAGTTTCACGGACTGGCCGGCGATTCCGAGCAGGAAAGCGGCGACCAGCAGCGATCCCTGAGTCAGGGTGGTCACGAAAACGAGCTGGACGAGAACCGCGCACACGAGGGCGTACGTGATCGTTCGTGAGCGACCGACCCGCGGGATGAGGAACGGTGTGACCAATGCCGCGATCAGCATTCCGATGGCCGTTGCGCCGACGGCGACGCCGAATCCGGCCATCCCTCTAGGTAGTTGGGATCCGTTCGAGGTGTCGCGTAGGACGAGCACCATGATGAGGGTGTTGATGCCGAAGCAGATGCGGTGTGCTCCGATCCCGATCATTGCCGTGGTGACGCCGGGCGCTTCCCACACAGCGGTTGCACCAGTGCGCAGTCCGGCTGTTACCGAACGGATGGCGCTGGCACGAATCACTTCGTCGGCCACTGGACCAAGTGAGCGGGCGGTGAACCTGGCCGCGGCGAGGGCTGCGATCACCGATCCCAGTGCTGCGATGGCCACGGCTGCGCCTGACGCTCGATCCCCGGCGCCGATCACGCCGATGATCGCTACCGCTGCCGAAGCGCCCAGAGCTGCTACCACCGAACCAGCGGTTGTGAGAACGGAATTAGTTGCCACCAGCCACGATTGTCGGACGACCTTCGGCAGGGCTGCGGATACGCCTGCCCCGACGAAGCGGCTGACTCCGATTGCAGCAAGCGCACACGTCAATAACAGAGTGTCACCGCCGCCGGCCACCAACAGCACCGCAGTGGTCAGGATGAAGAGCCCGCGGAGCACGCTCGCCCACAGGAGCACCAGGCGGCGGTCCCAACGATCCAGCAGAGCGCCGGCAAAGGGCCCGATCACCGAATAGGGAAGGAGCAGTACGGCAAAGCCGGCCGCTATCGCCACCGGATCGGTTTCGCGTTCCGGGTTGAAGAGGATTGCGCCGCCGAGCGCGGCCTGGAACATTCCGTCGCCGAACTGGCTGGAAAAGCGGACGAGCGCCAGCCTTCCGAGGCCGGGTGATTCACGCAGGGTGTGCAGTATGCGCTGCCAGGCCTCGCGGCGGTTCGAGGCTCGGTTCATAAGCGGAAACTGTAGTGGGTGGGTCAGGCGCCGATCTTGACGGTCGCCCGCTCGAGGATCGGCGCGACGTCGATCCCCCTCGGCAGGGTTCCGAACACGCTCCCCCAGCTATTTCCGAGCCGACTCGCGCAGAATGCGTCGGCCACCGCGGGGTGCCCGTACCGAAGCAGCAGCGAGGCTTGCAGTGCGAGTGCCATGTCGCCGACAATCTTTCGCGCCCGGTATTCGATGTCGTCGAATTCGCCGAATGCCGCCTCGAGATCCCGCACGGCCTGATCGAAGTGGGCGTCCACGCCACTCGCTTGTTTCAATTCGTCGAAGAACACCTGCAGTGTTTCGGGTTGCTTCGCCATCGCCCGGAGTGTGTCGAGCGCCGCGACGTTGCCCGACCCTTCCCACACCGAGAGCAGCGGAGCCTCGCGATAGAGGCGCGGCATCCGGGATTCCTCCACGTATCCGTTTCCGCCCAGACATTCGAGTGCCTCGGCAGCGTGGATCGGTCCGCGCTTGCAGACGAAGTACTTGCTCACGGCCAACGAAATGCGTCGTAGCGCGGTCGCGTGGGCATCGCCCGCGGTTGCGCGGTCGGTCAGAGCGGCCAGCCACATCGCGACGGTAGACGACGCTTCCGATTCCACCGCCAGATCTGCCAGAACGTTGCGCATCAAAGGTTGGTCGATCAGGTTGGCGCCGAACGCACTTCGATGATTCGCGTGGTGAACTGCCTGCATGGTACCGACGCGCATGCCGGTGGCCGTGCCGATCGTGCAGTCCAACCGGGTCATGTTGACCATCTCGATGATGGTGCGCACGCCCCGGCCTTCTTCGCCGACCATCCACGCGAGAGCGTCGCGGTACTCGACCTCACTGCTCGCGTTGGAATGATTCCCCAACTTGTCCTTCAGGCGCTGTAGGTACATGTTGTTGAGCGAGCCGTCCGGCAGGACCCGCGGAAGAAAGAAGCACGACAGGCCACCCGGTGCCTGGGCGAGGACGAGGAACACGTCCGACATCGGCGCGGAGGTGAACCACTTGTGGCCCGTCAGCAGGTAGCTGCCGTCGGATTGTGGCACTGCCCTTGTGGTTCCGGCACGAACATCCGAACCGCCCTGCTTTTCCGTCATCGACATACCGGCGATCAATCCGGGTTTGGTGAGGGGAGCTTTCAGCGCCGGATCGTAGTGCCGCGTGGTCAGGAGGGGTTCGTACTGCGCGGCCAGATCCGTGTTGTGCCGCAGCGCGGGGATCACGGCGTACGTCATGGAGATGGGGCAGCCGTGACCGGCGTCGGTTTGACCCCACACGGCCATCTTCGCGGCGCGGACGAGGTGTGCGTGTGGATTCGGGTCCACCCACGGAGCGCCGTGCAGTCCCAATTCCACTGCGGTGCTCATGAGTTGGTGATAGGCGGGGTCGTAGCGGACCTCGTCGATACGGTTGCCGTAGCGGTCGTGGGTTCGTAGGACGGGCGGGTGCTCCTCGGCCAGATCGCCCCACTCCTGGGCTTGCGCGCTTCCGGCGCGGACCCCGACGCGATGAACCTCTTCGAGCGCGTCCGAAGCTCCCTCGCGGTGCAGTGCCTCGAGAATCGGCGCGTATTCGGCTGCGTCGTAATCGATCAGGGGCGGAACCTGATTAGTGACCTCATGCGTGGGTGTCATCGAAGCTCCCTAACGATCGAAGGGTGAAGGCGAGAATGGCGTCGATCGTGGCGGGATCGGTGGTGCCGCCGCGAAGCGGAAGGATCAGGGCCTCGCCGATTGCCCCGACGATGCACGCTGCCGTCAGAGTGGCTTCCTGTGGCGGTATCTCACCGGTGGCGACTGCCGAGCGAATTGCGGTGGCCAGGCAATCGCGGAACGATTCACGAAACATGAGGCGCTGTTCGTCGACGAGTGGATCCACAGGTTCCACCAGCAGGGCATAGGCGAGAACCGGTGCGCGCATGGCACGTTCGGCGAAGGTACGAACCGACGCTGATACGGCGGAGCGGTGGTTGCCTTCCAGATGTCGGGCGCTGTCTCCGGCGTCCCGGGCTGCGGATACCTCACGGCTGCAGACAGATTGGAACACTTCGGCGAACAGTTCGCCCTTGCCGTCGAAATGTCGATACAGCGTCCCGGTGCCGACGCCGGCGTTCTTGGCCACCGCGGCGATGGAACACCCCGCATAGCCGTGAGTTGCCACTGCCGTCGTGGCGGCCTCGAGCAGTCGGGCGCGTTGGGCGTCCAATCTTTCCTGTACTGCCGGAGTGCGGCGATAGGCCATGCGAAGAAGTGAACACCCGTTCCGTTCTTGCGTCAAGGCTGACTGCTGGAGAATGACGACATGGCTACCACGGCGAAAGTCGATTTCGAAGTTCCGGTTCTGGTTCTCGGTCCGCGACCTCGTGAACCGTATGTCCACACTTACGGCAAGGTCATCGGTTTGAGTCCCGTTGTCGCTCGCTTGGCGTTGAGTTCGACCGCCGGCCCGGTCCGGATCACCGTCGACACGCTGGATGTGGACCCGGGAATTCCCGCTCTCGATGATTGGGAGACGATCGAAGAAGGCACGCTCGAGAGCGTTGTCGCTGGTCTACCACCACTTCGATTGACAGGCGATCGGGTCCACGAGTTCGGATTCCTCGAGCGCCTACCGATTGGCCTCTATCGCATCCGAGCCTCGGTGCGCGGCAGGGACTTTGATCAAGCCGACCCTGAAGCTTTCATCCAGATCTGGCCCGTCGCGGAATTCGAGCCGATTCATCTCTTCAAGTCAGGCGACAAGGTCGAAGTACGGGACGTCTACAGCGATGACAGGTACCTCACGATCCCCCCACGACCAGGAGGCGTGCAACAGAAAGCGACTGAGGGTATCCACCCACACAGCGTGACCGAACCAACATCAGTGCGCCGGCAATGGGAACGGATCGCCGCCTGGTTTTCCGAAAACGGATTTCCGCAAGCACTGGATACGTTCGCGCCCGGAGCCGCGCAATCGGAAATCGACCGGGTCGAGGCACTGAGCGGAATCGCATGGCCAACCGAATTGAAAGACCTCTACTCGGTCCAGAACGGCTTCGCCCCCGGCGCCTGGATGCAGTTCCTTCCCCAACACGACATGCTCAATCTGGACGAGCTGTTGGCCAATCACCGCAGAGCCCCGGCAGTGTACGAGCTGCCAGATGTCCCGGAGAGTGTTCCCTCATTGTCGGACCGTAATCAGCCGGCAGGAACCCCGATCGGAAAGTTTCTTCCGGACTACATAACCTTCGCCTGCCGCGACGGATACGAATTATTCTGCGACACAAGGCAAGGGGAGCTGTCAGGCTGTGTGACCGAGTATGCCCGTGAGAACGCGGACGCCGCCGAACCTCAGTGGACTTCGATCAGCGGGATGCTCGCCGATCTCGTAGATTCCCTGGAAACGGGTCGGCCTTTCGGTGGTGGCTGGGTAGCGGGACTCGGTGACGGCGGACTTTCCTGGTGGTACGCACCCGCGTAGCGTGTGGCCACTTCAGGCAACAGCGGTTCGAGCCTGTTCCGCGCGCCACCATGCGACGGTCTCCTCGGCGGCCTGATCGAGCGGTGTCGGTGAGAGTCCGAGCAGCACTTCGCTGGCACTCGAGTCCATGACAAACGGCTTGGTGAACTGGTAACTCATCTCCGCGAGTTCGCGGCTGTCGGTGTTGACCTTGCCGACGGCGTCGAGCACCCAGGCGGGCAGGACGCCCACCTTGGCGGGGGATGCCCCGGCGGCTCGGGCGAAGGCCTCGGCGATCTTGCGCTGAGTGAGCGCGGGGCCGGTGGGTGCGTGGATGACGGAGTTCCAGAGTTCGGGGTTGTGTGCTGCCGCGATCATCGCTGCTGCCAGATCGGGAATGTAGGTGAAGGAGTGCGGCTGATCTGCGGAACCGATGACACGAATCTTCTTACCTGCCATGACCTTCGGAACCATGCGCTCGCCGGCGTGGGCGGTCCGGACGCGGGGGCCGAAGAAGTCCGAGGCGACGACGCTGACGGTAGGTGTTGCCGAAGCCTCGCGAGCACGCAGCAGAGCAGTGCGCACGCCACGCTTGCCGCCGGTGGCGTTGCGTGGATCGGATTCGGTCATCAGGGTGTCGGAGTTGTAGGCGTAGAGGCTTTCGGGGAAGACCACGACAGCGCCGATGGATGCGGCCGCGTCGAGCACAACCTTTTCGGCCGCCGGGAGTTCCCGCTCCCAATCGGCTGCGTTGTAGGCGGCGTGGATGCAGTGGTAGATGGTCGTGGCGCCTTCGCTGACGGAACGCAGGGCCTCGGAATCCGAGACGTCGACGCGTCGACGGTCGATCAACGGGTGCTCTGGTCCGCTGCCGGACCTGGTCAGGAGGCGGACATTAATGCCCTGCTCGGCGAGCTGTAGCGCGACGGCGGATCCGACAGGTCCTGCTCCGGTGACGATTTCGAGGTTCGACATGGTGTGTTCCTTTTCGTTTCGGGTGAACTGAGAGCACTGCTCTCGTTTTTAAGAATGCACCCGTGTCCAAGTACTGTCAAGAGCAGTGCTCTCTTTTGTTGATACTGCTCTCGGTCATGGGGCAAGATGGACTCATGGTTGGGACTCCCCGCGAGCGGGCGCGCGAACAGACGCTTCAGGACATCACCCGGATCGGACGCGAGCATCTTGCTGCCGTCGGCGCCGCAGCTTTGTCCCTGCGGGCCGTCGCGCGCGATCTGGGAGTCGTGTCCTCAGCGGTGTACCGCTACGTCGCCAGTCGCGACGAACTGCTGACTTTGTTGGTGGTGGACGGGTACACGGAATTGGGCGCGGAAGTGGACGCCGCGGTGAATGCCGTTGCAGCAGAAGATTTTCCAGGACAGTTCGTTGCTCTCGGGCGTGCCGTCCGGAGTTGGGCGATCCGGGAACCGGCCCGCTACGGTCTGCTGTTCGGCAGCCCCGTCCCCGGCTACGACGCTCCGGGCGAGCAGACCACCGGCCCTGGCACCCTCGTCGTGACCCGGCTGATCGGGATCATCGACGCCGCCCATCGCGCGGGTGCACTCACGATGCGAGAGGGCCCGGACCTGAGTGACACGCTGGCAACGGACCTCGAGGGAGTGCGGAAAGAACTGGGCACCGAACTGCCGCCGGATGCCGCGGTGCGCGCAACTCTCGTCTGGGTATCGCTGTTCGGTTCGGTGAACTTCGAGGTGTTCGGGCAGTACGGAAGCGATACGTTCACCGATGCGAGTGAGATTTTCGAGCGGCATCTGGCACTACTTGCCGATGTGGCGGGTCTGACCTGAACACGCCTGTGTCTCGTTCCTCCGCACGCAGTCGTCGGTGAGATGATGTCTTTGTGGCGCACGCAGAAGAACCCGAGGATCGAATGGCCTGGATAGAACCGGAGGTTCGTCCGGGCAGTTTGTTGGTGTCGTCGACCGATCTCACGGAACCTGCATTTCGCCGCACCGTCATCTACATGATCGAGCACAACGACGCCGGGAGCCTGGGCGTCGTCGTCAATCGGCCGAGTGAGACGGCCGTGCAGAACGTGCTGCCGCAGTGGTCGCCGTTGACCGCGCATCCTTCGGCGCTGTACATCGGTGGACCAGTCAAGCGTGACTCGGCGCTTTGCCTGGGCATCGCTCGCAACGGTGCACGGATCGACGGCGTCGCCGGCTTGCGGCGGGTGGACGGCAAGGTAGTCATGGTGGATCTGGACTCGGACCCGGAGGTCATCGCTCCTCTGGTCGAAGGGATCCGCATTTTTGCCGGGTACTCGGGTTGGACTCTGGGGCAGCTGGATTCGGAGCTCGAGCGTGAAGACTGGATGGTGATCAGCTCACTGCCGTCGGATGTGCTGACGCCGCCCCGAGTCGATGTCTGGGCACGGGTGCTACGACGCCAGCCGCTGCCCGTAGCGATGCTGGCCAGCCACCCCATCGAGGTCGAACGGAACTGATCTGTCGGAGGTCGATGATATTCCTGTGTCATCGTTTTCGAGAGAGGTGGCAGGAATGATCGCTGAGCGTCAGATCCAGTGCGCGGATTGTGTTTCGGATGTCGATCACTGCCACGATTCTTTGCTGCGACATGTCGACGGATCGCTCGAATGCACCGGCGTGAACTGTGTCGACCTGGCATCGAGTCGCCATGCGTTGTCCATCGATTGTGCTGAACTGCAGGGCGGTTGCGGCTGCGTCGACGCGACCCGGGACGAGTTGCTCGCTAGCTGACGCTCACCGGATCCCGATTCGCGAAGCGTTGCGCCATCGCAGCGCAGACGATCAGTTGGATCTGATGGAAGATCATCAGCGGCAACACGATCAGGCCGACGGGCTGGCCCGCGAACAGCACGGCTGCCATCGGTAGGCCTGTCGCCAAGGACTTCTTCGACCCGCAGAAGATGATGACGATCTGATCGGGCAGATCGAAGCCGAGTTTGCGCCCCGCGAAGGTGGTCACGCCGAGAACCAGCGCGAGGATCAGGCAGCACACGATTGTGAGGATCACGATCTGCCAGATCGTGATGGTGCTCCAGATCCCCTCTTTCATGCTTTCACTGAAGGCGGCGAAGACAACGAGGAGGATCGATCCGCGATCGACGTACTTGGTGGGTTCGGCGTACTTCTGCAGCCATCCGATCACCAGTGGGCGGATCAGCTGGCCCACGATGAACGGGATCAGCAGCTGCACGACGATGTCGAGGATCGACGAGAAGTCGACGGTCGCCTGGCCGGTGGTGTTCATCAGCAGAACCACCAGCAGCGGCGTGACGAAGACGCCGATCAGGTTGGAGAACGACGCACTGACGATCGCGCCCGCGACGTTCCCCTTGGCGATCGAGGTGAACGCGATCGACGACTGAACCGTCGACGGAACCAGGCACATGTAAAGGATGCCGGTGTAGAGGTCGTCGCTGATCAGGGTCGGCGACAGGAATCGCAGTGCTAGGCCGATCAGTGGGAACAGCACGAACGTCGCCGCGAGGACGACGGTGTGCAGTCGCCAGTGCTTGACGCCCTTCCACGCTTCCTGCGGCGAGAGCCGTGCGCCGTAGAGCAGGAACAGGAAGCCGATGGCGATCTTGGTGGCCCAGTTCAGAATGCTCTCCGCGGTACCCGATACCGGGAACACACTTCCGAGCACGCCGGCGATGATGATGCCGAGGATGAACCCGTCGATGTAGAACCTACTGAGAAACTTCACCTGGCTAAGGATAACGGCGTGCGTCGACGGGTCTCTCGAGCCCCACGAAGGTTGAAGCCCATCACGGCCAGGCACAGCAGCGTCCCGACGATCGACAGTTCAATGATGGCCGTCTGCATTCCCTGGATGGTGATGGCGATACCCGCGATGATCGACGGAATCGCGAGTCCCGCGTAGCTGACGGTGAAGAACGCGGCCAGAACTCCGCCGTGGCTCTCGCGGGCGTGGGTTCGGGCGGCGGCGTTGACTCGCTTCATGCCGCCGGCAAAGGCCAGACCGTGTCCGGCGCCGACCACGACGGTGATGACGCTCAGCAGCGCAAGGCTGGGGACGAGGTCGACCACGAGTAGGCCGATCATTCCGAGGGCGAGGATCCCCAGTCCGACGGTGACGGACGTCCTCGGGTCCATGCGACTCCCGCCGAGCTGCGCGATCACCGAGCAGATCATGACCAGTGCAGCTGCCCCGCCGCCGAGTAGGAGGTTGTCGATGTTCAGCAGGCTGGTCATCCACGACGGGACCACCGACTGGAAGAGCCCGACTGCGCCCCACGACAGCGCGACGGCGAGCGAGCTGAGCCAGAACGTCTCTCGAATGGTGGCGGGAACATGCGGCATCTGGAAGAACCGCTTCGGGCGTGTGACGTCCCCGATCCGCGGCAGTAACAGCAACACGATCAGTGCCGGGATGAACGCGACAAGGAAGATCAGATACGGCAACCGCAGCGGTTGCGGAAGGTACTGGGCGATCGCACCGGACACGAGTGGTCCGAGTGCACCGCCCAACGCACCCGTCACCGTCGAGACGAGCGCTGCCCGTCGGTGATCGAACTTCGGTTCCTGCTCCACCAGAGCGGCACTGCCCGCCGCACTGGCCGCTCCCACCGCGATGCCCTGAGCGACGCGTCCGACGAACAACCACACCGTCGCGTCGGCGAATGCCAGGACGAGCGTGCCGACGACGCTCAGTGCGAGCGCAGCCAGAAGCACGGTTCGTCGACCGAGGGCGTCGGACAGCGGTCCGAAGAAGAGCAACGCCGGAACGAGGCCGGCGACGTAGACGCCGTAGATGAGCGTCTGGATGGTGGGCGTGAATCCGAACTCGGTCCGGTACAGCCCGTAGACGGAGGTGGGCATGTTCGCGCCCAGAAGGATCACGGTGAGGACGTAGCCGACGCCGTAGAAGTGTCGGTTGGTGCGGCGTGTGCGTTCTTCGGTGGCGACAGCTGTGGCGGACGTGGGAAGCCCCTCCTGAAGACTGAGTCGAAAATACATGGGTCGTCCTACGTATCGTAGGTGAGTGGAATGATCGCCGCGAATGCTGTGAGGATGAGTAGATGACCGTTGTTCGCAAGGAGTCCGCGTACGAGCAATCCCTCGACTGGATGCGCGCGCAGATCTCCGACGGCGCCTGGACCGTCGGCAACCGTGTTCCGACCGAGCCGGAGTTGATGAGTGTTCTCGGCGTCGGCCGGAACACCGTGCGCGAAGCGATCAAGACACTGACGTCGACGGGAGTCCTCGAGATCCGTCGCGGATCAGGGACCTTCGTGCGTGCTCGGACCGACATCGGCGGCCTGCTCGGCAAACACGCGTCCGTCGACGAGATGAAATACGTCTTCGAAGTGCGTCGTGCGCTCGAGATGGAAGCAGTCCGCTTGGCGTGTGAGCGTCGCGGCGACGACGACGTTCGGACACTGCGTGAGCTGGCCGCCAAGCGTGACATCCCAGCGGAGAACTTCGTCGACGTGGATCTCGCATTTCACATTGCCGTCGTCGATGCCGCTCACAATCCGGTTCTGAAAGATCTGTTTGCCGGGATCCTCGAAACCGTTCGCGCCACCTACGAGGTGACCGAAGGGGTGCATCCGCCGTCGCTGACGTCCTCGCATCACCGGGGAGTCGCCGAAGCCATTGCCGAACGAGATGTCAGCAAAGCCAGGGCGGCGGCGTGTGGGTACCTGGAAAAGACTCAGGAAGCGATCGGTTCAGGCTCGGCGGTTACCGAGTCCGGGCGTCGGCCAATCGGTTGAGGGACCCGGCGATGTCTTCGGCCTTCGGTGTTGTGATCGTGAGCCGGTCGCCACCGGCGAAGGTGACGACCACCGCCGGCCCGGTGCGGGTGACGACGCCGTAGTTGCGACGACCCTTGGCCTTGAGTCCCCAGCCGCCGAAGTCCGCGAACGGTTTGATTTCCGCGACGTCGGCTCCGACAACTTCATCGATGCCGTAGGTCATCGCAGCCATCCCCATGTTGATCACCCGGATTTCCCGGTCGCCGACGATCACCCGGAAGCGCACCAGGCTGACGACGAGCAGTCCGAGTGTCCCGAAGATGAACAGCGGCCAGAGTGACCGCATCGACAACGCCATGACGACTCCGGGTGCCAGAGTGATCGCAGTGATGATCACCGAACCCTTGGTGCTGAATCCGACGTCGTCGGAGATGGGTAAAGGGCAGCTGCTTCGTGGCAACCCGGCCGATGGTTTGGTCGCGGCAAGCGTGCGGACGCGGTAGTCGCGCAGGAATGAGGCACCGATCCAACCCAGCACCGCGCCGACGACAAAGCCGACACCGAGAGACCACAGCGGGAGTGACGTCGTAGTCGGATCGGTGACATCGAGTTGGGTGTAGAGCAGAGCGAAGTTCACTGTCGTAATGAGCCCGACCACGCTCAGTCCGACAACCAACATGAATCGACGCATCATCAACATCGCGGGAGCAAGAGCGGCAATTGCGCTGAGACCGCCACCGAAGAGCAGCGTCAGAAGTGCAATGGTCCACGCGTTGGAAGACGGGGTGGAGAACCCGTCCGGCGAGGTAGTGGTCCAGTGAGTCGCGATCTGCTCCGGGAGGCGAGGCTCCCACATTTTTGTCAGGACGAAGCCGAAGACCGCACACAACAGCGGAACGACTAGCCCGAATACGACCCCGGCCGGGTCGACCACGCGATGTTTCACGTGAATCAATGAGCCGGCTGGCAAGCATCCTTGAGCGCGCAGGCACCGCAGGAAGCGGTGCCGCAAGCGGCAGCGTTCGCCTTGGCCTCGGGGGTCTCCGCCACCTGCTCGTCTGCGGCAGGCTCGGAGTGTCCGCCGCAGTTGCAGTCGTTACCGCATCCGCTCTGCTGCGGGAGTGCGGCGGCAGCGCGGGCACCGATGCCTCCACCGAAACCGGCAGTGAGGACGGCGACGACGACGGCGATGATCGCGACCGCGACGCCGAAGACTCCGCCGATGGTCAGTGCTGCGACTCCGCCGATGACCAACATTCCGGCGGCCGCGAGCATGGTCGGACCGGCCACCTTGTTGGCGAGGGCGAACGACTCCTCGCTCCGCAGGGAATCTTCGGTGCGGACACCGGCCCAGCGGTTGCGCGGGAGTTTGCCGATCAGTCCGGCGACAGCAACTCCACCGACGGCGACAGCGAGCACGAATAGCACCACAGCGACAACGATCACCCATACAGGATAGGCGCGAGTGGAGTTGATGGTATGCCCGGGTCGCGCAGGCTCTACCCTGGTTATCGGTATTTCCGTCAGCCAAGTAGATAGCGACCATAGTGACCGAGTCTCCGCAGTCCCCCGATTCACCAGCCGACGCAACTCCGCAGCACCGCTACACCGCGGAGCTCGCCGGCCAGATCGAGCAGCACTGGCAGGACCGCTGGAGTGAGGAAGGCACGTTCAACGCGCCCAATCCGGTCGGTCCGCTCTCCTCGCCCGACGGTGTTCCTGCCGACAAGCTCTTCGTTCAGGACATGTTCCCGTACCCCTCGGGTTCGGGCCTGCACGTCGGTCACCCACTCGGATACATCGCCACGGATGTCTTCGCGCGCTTCCATCGCATGCAGGGCCGCAATGTCCTGCACACCCTCGGCTACGACGCCTTCGGGCTCCCGGCCGAGCAGTACGCCGTGCAGACGGGTACCCACCCGCGGACCACCACCGAGTCCAACATCGCCAACATGAAGCGCCAGCTGCGACGCCTGGGTCTGGGACACGACGAGCGTCGTAGCCTCGCGACGACGGATGTCGACTTCTACCACTGGACGCAGTGGATCTTCCTGCAGATCCATGGCGCCTGGTACGACAAGGAAGCCGGCAAGGCGCGTCGTATCTCGGAGTTGGAAGCCGAGTTCGATTCCGGTGAGCGCGCTCTGGAAGACGGACGCGAGTGGGCTTCGTTGGACGTGGCCGCGAAGGCCAAGGTTCTGGATTCGTACCGTCTTGTCTACCAGTCGGATTCGATGGTCAACTGGTGTCCCGGTTTGGGTACCGTCCTGGCCAACGAGGAAGTTACTGCCGACGGTCGTAGTGACCGCGGAAACTTCCCTGTCTTCCGTAAGCACCTCCAGCAGTGGATGATGCGCATCACCGCGTACTCAGACCGCCTGGTCGACGACCTCGAGTACCTGGATTGGCCGGACAAGGTCAAGGCCATGCAGCGTAACTGGATCGGACGCTCGTACGGCGCCGAAGTTACCTTTGCCGCAGGCCAATACGGCGTCGATGTGTTCACGACGCGCCCCGACACGCTGTTCGGCGCCACCTACGTGACGCTGGCTCCCGAGCACGATCTGGTGGACAAGCTCGTTGCGGACGAGTGGCCTGATGGTGTCGACGCACGCTGGACTGGCGGTGCCACGACTCCGGCGGAAGCTGTTGCTGCATACCGTAAGTCGATTGCCGCCAAGACCGACCTGGAGCGTCAGGAAAATAAGGAGAAGACGGGCGTCTTCCTCGGTTCCTACGCCGTCAATCCGGTCAACGGACACAAGGTTCCGATCTTCATCGCCGACTACGTTCTGACGGGCTACGGCACCGGCGCGATCATGGCAGTTCCGGGACATGATCATCGTGACTGGGAGTTCGCGAACGCGTTCGGTCTGGACATTCTCGAAGTTATTGCCGGTGGCGATGTTTCGGAGGCTGCGTACTCCGGTGACGGCCCGCTGGTGAACTCCGACTACCTCGACGGTTTGGACGTAGCCGAGGCCAAGGCGACCGTCATCAGTCGCCTCGAGGAGAGCGGCCAGGGCAAGGGCACAATCCAGTACAAGCTGCGCGACTGGCTTTTCGCGCGTCAGCGTTACTGGGGCGAGCCTTTCCCGATCGTCTACGACGCGGACGGCAACGCGCACGCCCTGCCGGATTCGGCTCTGCCCGTGGTGCTTCCGGAGGTCGAGGACTACGCACCGGTGTCCTTCGATCCGGACGACGCCAACTCCGAGCCCTCTCCCCCTCTGAACAAGGCGACCGACTGGGTCAACGTCGAGCTCGATCTCGGCGACGGTCTGCAGACCTACCACCGCGACACCAACGTCATGCCGCAGTGGGCAGGTAGCTCGTGGTACCAGCTGCGCTACATCGACCCCACTAACCAGGACGCCTTCTGCGACCCGCAGAACGAGGCGTACTGGACGGGTCCGCGTCCGGAACTGCACGGCCCCAACGATCCCGGTGGAGTCGACCTGTATGTCGGCGGCGTCGAGCATGCGGTGCTGCATCTGCTGTACTCGCGCTTCTGGCACAAGGTCCTGTTCGACCTGGGCTACGTGTCCTCGAGCGAGCCGTACCGTCGCCTGTACAACCAGGGCTACATCCAGGCATTCGCATACACCGATGCCCGCGGCGTCTACGTGCCCGCAGAAGAGGTCGTCGAGCGTGACGGCAAGTTCTTCTACGAGGGCGCCGAGGTCAACCGCGAGTACGGCAAGATGGGCAAGAGCCTGAAGAATGCCGTTGCGCCGGACGAGATCTGCGCCGAGTTCGGTGCAGACACCCTGCGTGTGTACGAGATGTCGATGGGTCCGCTGGACACCTCGCGTCCGTGGGCGACCAAGGATGTCGTCGGTGCTGCGCGATTCCTGCAGCGAGTGTGGCGCGTCGTCATCGACGAGGAGACCGGCAAGCCCCGTGTCACCGACGAAGCTCCTGGTGAGGAGACGCTGCGTGCGCTCAACAAGGCGATTTCCGGTGTCATCGAGGATTACACGGCGCTGCGCGACAACACGGCCGCTGCGAAGCTGATCGAGTACAACAACCACCTCACCAAGGCGTTCCCGGGTGGCGCGCCGCGTGCTGCCGTCGAGCCGCTGGTGCTGATGCTCGCTCCCCTGGCGCCGCACCTCGCGGAAGAGCTGTGGTCGCGTCTGGGGCACACGGAATCTCTTGCGCATGGCCCCTTCCCCGCCGTCGAGGAGAAGTGGCTCGTCGAGGACACCGTCGAGTACCCGATCCAGGTCAACGGCAAGGTTCGTAGCCGCATCAGCGTGCCGGCGGATGCCGATCGCAAGGCTGTCGAGGAGATCGCGCTGGCCGACGAGAAGATTGTCGCTCTGCTCGAGGGCAACGCACCACGCAAGGTGATCGTTGTGCCGGGCAAGATGGTGAACATAGTTCTGTAGGCGCTTCGCGCACGTGCGCCGTTTTGGTAGTTACCGCTACCGAAACGGCGCACAGTCGTATCTGGAGCCAATCAGTCGTTGTCCTGATTCTCCCGCTCCGCGGAACATTCTGTAGCGCGTGTTCGACGCGAGGGCTGTGATGCAGGTAACACGTTGCCGAGAACGGTAGCTGTCGTTCCACTGCACTTCCCCGCAAGGCCCCGGCCGACGGTATTCGGCAGGGGGTCAATCGAATTCGCAGGTGTCCCGAAAGGATTCTCCAGCCATGGCGTCTCATGTCCACAGCGACGGTTCGTCTCCCAGTCTGCCCGAATCGACGTCGATGCCGGAGCGGTGGACTCCGCGACTGGTGTTCTCGCTGGCGTCGATCGTTCTACTTCTCGAAATGCTCGCGGTGAGCTACATGATGATTTCCACTGCGCTGCCCGCCATCTCGGTGCATTATCAAACGACGCAGGGAGCTTGGCTGCTCACGTCGTTCCTGCTGCTGGGCGCGGTCGCGTCTCCTCTGCTCGGCAAGCTCGCCGACATGTACGGCAAACGTAAAGTCCTGCTCTTGGCGGTCGCCGGTGCAGCGGTCGGATCGTTCATTTCGGCGATTGCGCCGAGCTATGCCGTCTTGATTCTGGGCCGGTCGCTGACGGGCCTACTCGTTCCCTGCCTGTTCTTGAGTTACTCCCTCATCCGCGACGTGTTTCCGCCGAAAACCGTTGCCTTGGCTGTCAGTATCGCGACCTCCGGCATGGGTCTGATCGCGATTCCGGCGCCGTTCCTCACCGGTTGGTTGATCGACAACCACGGGTTCCGGAGCATCTTCTGGTTCTTCGTCATCGGTTTGGTTCTGCTCGGTGGCATGATTTTCGCTTCGACGGCGGAATCAGCTGTGCGACTGCGCTCTTCGCTGGACCTGATCGGTGCGGTACTGCTCGGATCGGGCATCGCCGGAATTCTGATCGGCGTCAGCTTCGGACCGACCTGGGGCTGGAAGAACGGTTCGACACTGGCCTATCTGATCGGCGGCGTCGCACTGCTGGTGGCTTGGGTTGCCTCTGCCCGAGCCATCCGTGAGCCCTTGATCGACCTGCGCTACTTCGGCAAGCGTTCGGTGATGCTCACCGCCGTCGGTGCCGGGTTCTGCTACGGCGCCTCGGGAGTCTTCACGATTCTGCTGCCGATGATGGTGATGACCCCAGCAGTTCTCGGCCTGGGATACGGATTCGGGGTCACGGCAGAGGGATTCGCGATCTTCCAGGCGCCCCTTGGTGGCATGGTGGTGGTCGGCGGCTTGATCGTAGGTTTCCTCGTGGGCCGCAACATCCGACCGCGTCTGCTGATGATCATCGGGATGATCCTCATGGCAGTCGGATTCACCTTGACGGCCACCATTCACGACAACAAGCCGCTGCTCATCATCTTTGCCGGAATCTTCGGTGTCGGAATGGGTATGGGCTACGCATCTATCCCGAACCTGCTCATCGAGGCAGTGCCGCCGCAGTTGCAGGCAACCACGGCGAGCATGGTTGCGGTCTTCCAGAGCATCTTCCCCGCTGTGCTTCCCGTCATCGCCTTCACGGTCTTGAACTCGCACATCGCGATGGCGATGGAGGGCGCTGTGTTCTACACCGACGAGGGCATGCGCATCGCGTTCCTGATCGGTGCTGCTGCAGCAGTTCTCGGTGCGATCGCAGCCGTATTCCTGCCGCGAAACATCGTCCAGATCGGCGCAGAGGACGGCGCGGCGCAGGAGACGTCCCTCCTGCCGGCTCACTGATCACGCGATGACCTGCGGCTACGGGCCAACGCCCGTAGCCGCACATCTCCATGGTGGCACCTCGATGTCATGCAAGATGAATCTTCTGCAGCGAGATCTCACCCCGCAGCGGACGCTCTGCAACCTGCGCCAGATCAGAGACGAATGTGTCCGCGATCGATCGGGTAGTGGTGAGTTGAACCGACAGAACATTGTTCGCCTGACTGCACACTGTTGCGCCGTACCGGTACGCCACCAGCGCCACTGGATCGACGCGTTGGAAAGTCGCGGTGACGTGTAGGCCGACCTGTGGTGTCACCGGAACGAACGGGCCGTGGTCCGTCTTGATGCGAACTATCCCGATGATCTTGTTGAGACGCTTGATCAACATAGCGTCGGAGATGGTTGCCGGACAACGGTACGCGATCGACATTCCGGTGACTCCCGGCGATGTCACGGACACCCACGTGGACAGACTGACGACGTCTACGCCAAGCTTCCACCCCAGCGAAGAAATACGGGCGAGAACTGCTGCGGTGTCATGGCATTCGACGACCATGGTGCCAACCCGTGTCGTTTCACCCATTCCCACGACCTCTTTCGGCTTAGAGAGGCAGTCCGGGCGCATCGACACCGACGATTCGCGATCCCCGGAAGAAGTCGAGAAGCTCTCTGTCGCCGTGTGCGCCGATACCGCTTCCGCCCCAGAAACTCTGGGTCGAGTGGTCGTCGAGGTCCAGGAGGCTGGTGCTGTTGATCTTGTTCTCACCGCACTCGATTCGGGTCGCAAGTTCACGAGCGGCGTCGACGTCGGCGCCGAACACGTATCCGGCCAGGCCGGTATCGAGAGCGTTGGCCTCGAGCAGCGCCTGCTCGTCGGTAGATGCTCGGTGCACGGTCAGGATCGGCCCGAAGGTCTCCGACTTGGTGTGCTCCGACGAGATCCCGTGCACCACTGTCGGAGGGAAGAACCATCCGGAAAGGTCCGGCACAGGGGTGCTCGAGACGGCCGTGCCGCCCACGCCGAGGAGGTAGTCGACAGTCGCCCGCATTCGTTGCAGTTGAGGCTCGTTCGCCTGCGGCCCCATCGTAGTGTTGCCGTCACCGGTTCGTCCGAGCGCGATTTCGGCCGTGCGGTCGAGTATTGCGTCGACAAGACGGTCGTGAAGGTGCGGCGGCACGAAGACGCTTCCCGGACTCTCACACCATTGCCCGTTGAGTTTGGTGAACCCGTCGACGAGTGCGGTCGCAGTCAGATCGATGTCGGCGTCGGCGCGGACGATCACGGGATTGTTGCTGCCGAGTTCGAGTTGAAGCGCCTTGAAGTCGGCCGAGGCCGCAGCGGCGATGGAACTGCCGGATGCTCGGCCGCCGGTGAACGCCAGTGCTCGGATTCGTCGATCGGCGGCCAGTAGATGCCCGACGTCCCCGCCGCCGTGAACGAGTTGAAACAGAGCTCTCGGTGCGTCGAGTTCGGCAATGGCACGCGAGATCGCCTCGGCGAGCACATTGGGGCCTGACGGAGCCCAGTTGGAGGGCTTGGCGATGACAGGAGCGCCCGCGGCCAATGCGAATGCGGTCTTCTTCGCGGTGATGAAGCTCGGTGCATTCCACGGTGCGATCACAGCGGTCGGGCCCCAAGCCAGACGATGTAATTGTGCGCCCGACGCCAACTGCTCGAACCCCGAGGAGTCTTCCAGATGCTTTGCAGCACTACGGAACAGATCGGGAAGTCCGCCCGCGAACAGCGTGCTGATCGATAGGGGGAGACCGTTGTTCTTTGAGTCCTCACGAGCGATCGCCGTTGTTCGTTCCTCGACAAGTTCGGCAGTTCTCTCGAGTAAGAGCACTCGGTCGGCTACCGATCGACGGGTCCAGACACCCGATCGATGGAGTTCTGTCGCGGCGGTGATTGCCCTCTCCACCTGATCGGCGGAAGACGAGAGTTGGGCTTGCAGTTTCTCTCCGGTGTCGGGATCGGAGAGAAATTCGCCGAGTTCGACAGCCGGTGGTTCGACGTTTCCGTCGATCGTGTTGTTCTGGGGCACGAGTGAGCATGAAGTGGTCATGACTGTCCTTCGTGGCGAAATCGTGTGTAGGTCAGATGTTGTCGAGGTAGCGTTCGCGTTCCCAGTCGGTGACTGCGGACATGAAGGAATCCCATTCGTCCTTGGCGACCGCCGCGTAGTGCGACACGACCTCGGCGCCGAACGCCGCGAGTGCGAACTCACTGGCTTCGAGCGCACGCGCCGCCTCGTCGAGTGTGCTGGGCAGCGGTTTCTGCTTCACCTTCTCGAGTGTGTCCGTGTCGCTGTATCCGTCGCGTCGTACTGGTGCGCCGGGATCGAGCTTTCGGCTCAGGCCGTCGTTCATCGACGCCAGAACGGCGGCGAGTGCGAGATACGGATTTGCGTCCGCCCCTGGCAGCCTCATTTCGAGACGGTTGGCGGACGGCGCCCCGGTAATGAGTCGGCAGGTCGTCGTCCTGTTGTCGAAACCCCAGGTCAAGCCGTTCCCTGAGAAGTCGTGGCTGGCTCTGGTCCGGCGCATCGAGTTGATGGTCGGCGTGTAGAACAGCATGAGTTCCGGGCAGTGTTCGAGAACGCCGCCGACCGCGTGCAGCAGTTCGGCACTCGCCGTGTTTTCTGCGTTTTCGTCGTGGAACGGAAAGGTGTCGTCGCTACGCATGGACGCGTGAATATGACACGACGAGCCCATGCCGTCGGTGCTCGGGCGTGCCATGAAGGTCGCAGTGAGCCCTTCCGCCGCCGCGACATCGTGGATCACCTGCTTGAAGAGCACATGGCGGTCGGCCATCTCGAGGGCGGTTCCGTATTCGAGATTGATCTCCCACTGGCCCAGCCCGTATTCGACCTGAGAGACCTCGACGGGAATCGCGCTCTCCTCCAAAGCGGTTCGTACCTTGCGGAAGAAGGGTTCCATCGCATTGCCGGCGGTGATGGTGTAGTCCGAGGGCACCAGGGTAGTGGGTTCGAGATCCCGATAGCCGCTGCGCCGCAACGCGTCGGGGGTACCCCGGTAGAGGTGGAACTCGAGTTCCGTTGCCGCGTAGACGGTGTGGCCGTCGGTTTCGAGCTTGTCGATCTGTTTGCGCAGGATCGTTCGCGGTGCGATCGGGACCAGCTCGCCGGTATGTTCGTCGACCGAGTCTGCGATGACGATGGCAGTGGACTCGAGCCACGACGCGCGTCGTAGTGTTCCCAGGTCAGGTTGCAGGCGGAAGTCGTGCCAGCCGGTGTGTCCGCCGGCGTAGTCGACTATCAGTTTGTCCATGCGTTGGTTGGCATCCCAGGCGTACACACAGGTGCACACATGCAGGCCCTCGTCGATGTTTGCGAGGAAAATTCGCGTCGGAACTCGCTTGCCGATCAAACGTCCGTAGAGGTCGATACCGGCGATGAGGACGGTGTCGATGTCGGACTCGGCGAGCTCGGCCGTGGTGAGCCGGCCTTTCATCGGGCGAGCCATCCGCCGTCGACGGGCAGCTGGACTCCACTGATGTAGGAGGCGTCGTCGGAGAGCAGGAAGGAGACTGCAGCACCCATGTCCTCGGGGCGTCCGACGCGCGGCACCAGGAGCCTGGACTTCATGAAGTCGAGAACTTCGCCGGAGGAGACGTCGATGCCAGGCAGGAAGGCGGTGGGGACCGGCCCGGGGGCGATTGCGTTGACTCGTACGTTGTACCGAGAGAGTTCGACGGCCAGAGCCTTCGTCAGCATCTTCACTCCACCCTTCGACGCGTTGTAGTGGACCTGGGCGAAGCCCTGGGAGGACACGACGACGTCCGCTTCCACCGTCGACAAGTTCACCACAGCGCCGCTGTTGCCGTCGCGGAAGTACGGGGTGGCGATCTGCGTGACGATGAACATGCCCTTGAGATTGACGTCGAGGACGAGGTCCCACTCTTCGTCGGTGAGGTTCTCCAGAGAACTCATCGTGATCAGACCGGCGTTGTTGACGAGGTAGTCGAAGCGTCCCCATTCGGCGACGGTGGCCTCGAAAGCGGCGCTCACGGCGGCGCGGTCGCGCACGTCGGCCTCGAGAGCGAGCGCGGGTGTGCCGTACTGCGATTCGATCAGTGCGACGGTCTCTTTTGCACTTTCGATGTGAAGGTCCACGACCGCGACGCGGGCACCGTCGGAGGCAAGGCGCAGTGCGATACCGCGGCCGATTCCGGAACCTGCACCGGTGATGAGGGCGACCTTGTTCTCATGCGTACGTGACATTGTTGTCTTCCATTCTGTGATGATCGGTCTGGCGAGAAGGATCGGTCTGGCGAGAGGTTGCAGCGTTGACGAGCCACGAGAAGAGCGGGTCGATGTCGACGAAGAATTCGGGGTGCCACTGCACGCCCACCACGGGGCGATCGTCGGCCTGGATGGCTTCGGCGACGCCGTCGAGCGCGCGTCCGACGATCCGCAACCCGTTCCCCGGGGTATCCACTGCCTGGTGGTGAAGGCTGTTCACGTGAATGCTGTTGCCGAACAGACTGTATGGGATGGAGCCGGACTCCAGGGCGACCTGTTGTGGTCGGTAGGTACGCGGATAGCCGAAGAAGCTGTGCGCCTCACCGGCGTCGGTGGGAAGATCGGCAATCAGTGTGCCCCCGCGGGCGACGTTGACGACCTGGTGTCCGCGGCATACTCCCAGGATCGGCAGTCCGATTTCCCAGGCCGCATCGACCAGGGCGAACTCGAATTCGTCCCGAGCGGGGTCGATCATCGAGGAGTTTGGTCCGGGGGTGCGGCCGTATCGCCTGGGGTCCACGTCGGAACCACCGCTGAGGATGAGGGCGTCGAGATGCTCGACGATTCGGCGCGGATCACTGTGGATGCTCAGCAGGATCGGTTGACCACCAGCGGCGCGGATCTTCGAGGGAAAATCGGTGAAGAACATTTCCATCAGCGCGTCGCCGACGACGTTGGGTAGTGACGGCCCGCCACGGTCGACGCGGCCGGTGACTCCGATCAGGGGCATGGCGGGGAGTGCCTCCGCCGTCATCGTGAATTGGGTCATAGGAGCGAGCATAGAACCATTGAATGGCTTTTCGCTAGAGTTTGGCTTGTAAAGTTGGGGTAACGGGTTCGAAGTGCCGCGCGCTGCTGTATCTATTCAAGGACAGTTGCGAATGGGAGCGTTCGATTTCGTAGGTCAAGACGAAGCGTAAGAGTCGGTCCAGGCGCCGAGTAGGGGGTACGAGACGTGCAGATCGACAAGCTGCCGGCCATCGAATTCATGGTCAGTGCACCGACGTTGGGGGAGGATATCGCTCGACGCTTGCGACTGCTCATTCACAGCGGCGCGCTCAGTCCCGGTGATCGCCTGCCGTCCGAGCGTGAACTGTCTCAGCAACTCGAAGTCGGTCGAGTCAGTGTGAGAGAAGCCATCCGAATCCTTCAGGCGATGGGATACATCGAGGTGCGGCGAGGAGCCACGGGCGGATCGTTCGTTTCGGAGTTGACCAGGCCTTATGAAGACTGGGTTGGCCAGTTGAAAGCGCGCGAAGCAGATATCGACGAGATCGTCGACCTCCGTATCGGGTTGGAAATGCGAACGGCAAGCCTCGCGGCGGTCCGGCGAACCGATCGTCATCTTCTCGAGTTGCTCGAATCCATTGAGCAATTGGGGGTTTCCGGAAGTCGGGGATCGTTCCGGGCTTGTGACGCCAGGTTCCACGGCGGTATCGCCAGAGCGGCGGGAAACAGCAGGTTGGAGGCCGCTGTGGTCGAAGCTCGCGGCGAAATGTTCGTCCCCGTCGATCATCTCGTGTTCGAAGACCAGGTCGAGGCTTCGAGGGTGGAGCACAAGGAGATCTTCGAGGCGATCAAGCGGGGCGACAGCGCTCGCGCGGCGGAGGCGATGGAACGTCACATTCTGCACGCAAAAGACGAGCTCAAACGCTTGGCGCTGCAGGAAGAAGGCTGACGGGAGCGCGACTAACGGACGGTTCGTCCCGTTTTTCGCAAGTAAAAGTTTTGTGAATTGGGTCCCGAATCGACTTCAATGGTTCTAACATCGCCGGTATGACCCATACTTCCGTCAATGCTTCACGCGATGCATCCGGCGATGACCGAACTCTTCGAGGCTCGCTGGGTACCGGTTCGATAGTCCTCATGGTCGTTGCCGCGGCCGCTCCCCTGACTGTGATCAGTGGGCTTGTGCCGCTGGGCATTTCCGGGGGCAACGGTGCGGGCTTCCCCATGACCTTCGCCGTGACAACCGGTGTACTTCTGCTCTTCGCAGTCGGATTCACCGCGATGTCGCGTTACATCCCGGGAACCGGAGCGTTCTATCTCTACATCGGACATGGTCTCGGCCGTGGTGCCGGCGTCGGCAGTGCGATGTTGGCGCTTGTCAGTTACAGCACAGTGCAATTGGCCGTATACGGCTACCTCGGCCCGGCAATGAGTTCGTTGATCACCTCGTACGGTGGTCCGGAGGTGCCGTGGTGGATCTTCTCGCTCGCCTCGTTGGCTCTGGTCGCCGTCCTCGGATTTCGTCATATCGAGTTGTCGGGCAAGGTGCTCGGCATCCTGTTGATCGCAGAGGTCGGGATCGTCGTCGTCCTCGACGCTTTCATTATCGCCGACGGTGGTCCGGAAGGTCCGTCGACGGCGATGTTCTCCCCGTCGGAGATCTTCTCCGGATCCCCGGGCGTCGCATTGGTATTCGCGCTTGCTGGTTACATCGGCTTCGAGTCCACGGCGATCTTCCGCGACGAGGCGAAGGATCCGGCGCGGACGATCCCACGAGCGACGTACGCCGCCTTGATCCTTATCGGTGGCTTCTATGCTCTCTCCAGTTGGGCGGTCGTGACGGCTTGGGGTGATACGGGTGCCGTGGACATTGCGGGCACCGACCCCGACGGCATGTTGATCACCACTGCCACCGACTTTGCCGGATCGGTGACGGCCCATCTGATTCAAATTTTGTTGGTGTCCAGTCTCTTTGCCGCAGTTCTGTCTCTCCATAACGTCTTGGCGAGATACATCTTTGTTCTGTCGAACACCGGCGTTCTGCCGGGCGCAGGTGGGCGTACGCACCGCGTGCATGGTTCGCCGCACATCGCGTCAGTGGTGCAATCCTGCTGTGCTCTGGTGCTTCTCGGCGCTTGCATCGTCATCGGTCTGGATCCGGTGACACAGATCTTCGCGTGGTTCGCCGGTGTCGCAACGGTGGGGATCGTGGCTCTCATGTTGCTCACGTGCCTTGCAGTTCTCGTCTTCTTTCGTCGTACGAAAGTTGATCAGCGTTTCTGGCACACCAAACTTGCCCCGAGCCTGGGGCTCGTCGGCCTCATCGGATTTGCGATCGCCATTGCCGGAAACCTCCCGCTTCTTCTGGGTGGCAACGTACTGGCCGTGGTGATGACCGGAGTACTGGTGCTCGCGTTTGTCGGTGGGTTCCTCTATGCGCGTCGACGCAAGCAAGTGAGCTTCGAACTCCCCTCGTGAGAGGGCCTTCGGTGAAATGATGTGTGCACCCGCACTCGAGAAAGCAGGACTCCCATGACGTTCGCGGATCTGGACGGCGATGAACTGTGGAGTTACCTGAGGGAGCGTTCAGGATTGCCCGGCCAGCGTGCGAACCTCGCGCTCATACTCGAGTTCGCGCGCGGCGCCGACAGTGACGACGTTCTGCAGGCGGTGGAGTCCGAAGACGAATACATCCGTTGCTGTGGGATCGTCGGGCTCGGATTCATCCTCGTTCGTTCACGCGACAAGGCTGTTCTGGACAGTCTGACGGAGGCAACCACTAGTGCGTCGTGGCGTGCACGTGAAGCTGCCGCGATGGCCGTTCAGGCGATAGGTGACACTGATCCGGAATTGTTGCGGGCGATCATCGAGCAGTGGGCACGTTCCGCTCATCCATTGACGCTTCGCGCAGCGGCCGCCGGGATCTGCGAGCCGCGGTTGCTCAAGGACAAGGTGAACGCTGCGCTGGCCGTTCAGGTGTGCCGAGACGCTACCGAGTGGATCGTCGCGCAACCAGCTGATGCCCGTCGTGAAGCCGACACACGCACTCTCCGCCAGGCGCTCGGGTACTGCTGGAGCGTCGCGGTCGCAGCGGATCCGGAGAATGCACTGCCGGCGTTCGTCTCCCTGGAGGCGTCGGACGACGCCGATGTCGTCTGGATCGTGCGGGAGAACCGGAAGAAGGCCCGGCTGCGCAAGGTGCTCGAAACCTGACCCGTGGATCAGGGACGTAGGTTATCCTCAGAATTAGAACCTGTTCTAACTACGAGGGGTAGACCATGGCACCGTCCGCAGAGGTAATCCGCAAGACCGTCGACGCCTACATCGAGACAGTTGCCACGGGCACTGCCGCCCAGGTTGTGGCCCTGTATGCCGAGGGTGCAACCGTCGAAGATCCGGTGGGCACCGACGTGCGCACCACCCGCGAGTCCATTCTCGAGTTCTACTCTGTGATCGAGAACTTCGACCAGGAAGCTCACCTTCAGACCCTCCGCATTGCCGGAAACGAAGCGGCATTCCACTTCTCGCTGATCACCAAGCTCGGCGAGCAGACGTTGACCATCGCACCCATCGACGTCATGACCTTCGACGACGACGGAAAGATCCTGTCGATGCGCGCATTCTGGAACCAGGAAGACATGATCACCGCCTGACATGACGGTGAGAACGATCGATGTCGACGGATTCCGTTGGCAGATTGACGATTCCGGTTCTGGGACAGCTGTGATTATGTGTCACGGCTTTCCCGGCCTCGGGTACAGCTATCGCCATCAGTCGGCAGCGTTGGCGGAAGCTGGCTTTCGAGCGATTACGCTCGACATGCCCGGGTACGGCGGCACCACGCGCCCGGATACCGTCGACGACTACACCAACGATGCCGTCGCGAACCGGCTGACCGACCTACTCGACGCTCTCGGAATCGACAAAGCGGTGTTCGTCGGCCACGATTTCGGCGCGCCCGTCGCGTGGACCACCGCTCTGCGCCACCCCGATCGTGTTGCGGGGCTTGTCTCGTTGGCGGTCCCCTATGCGCCCGACAGGTTCCCCGCAAAACCCTCGACCATCTACGCCGCGATGGCGCGCAAGCATTTTCTGCACATTCACTATTTCCAAGAACCGGGTGTCGCGGAGCGCGAACTCGACGCCCGTCCACGTGAATTCCTTCAACGGCTCTTCCATGCCCTCTCCGGGGCTTACCGGTACCTTGACGTCTGGAAGAACCCGTCCGAAGGAAACGGCTACCTCGACGTACTTCCCGAGGGTCCTGCATTGCCGTGGTCGTGGCTCACCGAGGACGATCTGGATGTTTATGTAAAGGCCTTTACTGCAACAGGTTTCACAGGTGGATTGAACTGGTACCGAGCGTACGACGCCAACTGGGAACGCAGCGCGGATCTGGACGGAGCGCACATCGACGTCCCGACGCTCTTCGTCGCGGGCGCCGAGGATCCGGTCATCGCGATGAGCGGCCCCAAGGCATTGGACCGCATGAAGGACACCGTCCCCGACCTGCGGGGTGTGCACCTTCTCAGCGGCGCGGGGCACTTCGTACAACAGGAACGTGCTACCGAGGTCAATGAACTTTTGATCTCTTTCCTTCGGTCGCTCTAGGCGAAATCGGGCCGAAGGTCTAGCGTTGCGCAGATGCGCACCAGGATCTTCGATCGCGGTATTCGGGTAGGTATCACCGGTGCTCTTGTTGCCGGTTCGCTTCTGGCTCTGGGTGTGTCCGGTGCCGCGGCCGCGCCGCCCTGCCCTGGATCGTCCCCCGCAATCCTCAGCGCCCAGATTCCGGGCGCAGCCCTCGAGGGTGTCACCGTGGACGGGCAGGGTCGCCTGTACACGACAGACCTGGTGAGTGGCCGAATCTTCCGCGTCGACGCGCCTGGTCAGGCCGCAGTTCCGATCGCGACGGTTCCCGGCGGTGCGGGCGCACTCGCGTGGAGCCCGGACGGTTCACTGCTGGTGGGAACCGGAGCAAACGCCGGCGTGCTGATCGGCGATCTGACGCGTGCTGCGTCGGTCGCGCGGGTGGACGTGAACTCGGGTGCTGTGACGCCGATCGCCGGTGGTCTGAGCGCTGCAAACGGCCTCGCCGTCGCGCACGACGGAACGATCTATGCCACCAACGATTTCGGTTCGTTGATCGGTAAGGTCAGCCCAGGCGGTGCCGTCGACCCGGCGTGGGCAACCTTCCCGAGTGCAAACGGCGCCGCCCTGAGCGCCGATAATCGCTGGCTCTACGTCTCGCGCACGTTCGCAAACCCGGGTGTCAGCCGCATCTCCGTCGACAATCCAGGGTATTCGGAATCGTTGGTCGATCTCGGCGGTCTCGAAACCTTCTCTGCCCCAGATGGTTTGACCCTGGACTCGCGAGATCGCGCAATCGTTCCCACGGACATCAGTGGTGAGGTGTGGCGGATCGACGGACCCGGCCAGTACTGCTCGCTCACCAGCGGACTGCAGGCGTCGAGCGTGTTGACCTACGGGCGTGGCAATTCCGGTTTCGCGGGCGGGCATCTCTACCGCGCCGGGTTCGACGGAAAGATCTTCGAGATTCCGGCTGGCTTCGACGCGGGCGCCCAGGCGGCAACCCCGTAACGCGACATCCTGACGCGACTTACCCACTACTGATGCCGGGACTGCCGGAATCGTCCATACTGGTCTGCATGGCGGAAACGAGTGAGATCGACGAGGCCGAGGTGGCCCTTCCCGCGATACCGCAGCCGTTGTTGACCCCGCTCACGGAAGCTGCGATCTTCCTGGTTTTCACCATCGACGAGGGTGGTGAGCAGGCAGTTCACGACGTTCTGGCGGATATTTCCGGGCTGCAGCGCTCGATCGGATTCCGGGTGCCTGCAGGTGGCTTGGCCGCCGTCGTCGGCATCGGTTCGGACGCGTGGGACCGGCTTTTCGAGGGGCCACGGCCGGCAGAATTGCATCCATTTGTCGAGTTGACCGGTGACAAACACCACGCTCCGCGTACGCCGGGCGATCTGTTGTTCCACATCCGGGCCCGTCAGATGGACCTGTGCTTCGAGTTCGCCACGGTCGTGACCAACAGGTTGGCCGGCGCCGCGTCGGTGATCGACGAGGTCCACGGGTTCAAGTACTTCGAGCAACGCGATCTCATGGGTTTTGTCGACGGCACCGAGAACCCGTCCGGGCAGGCCGCATACGTCGCGGTCACTGTCGGTGACGAGGATCCGGACTTCGCGGGCAGCAGTTATGTCATCGTCCAGAAGTACCTCCACGACATGTCTGAGTGGAACTCACTGCCCGTCGAGGAGCAGGAGAACGTCATCGGACGCTCCAAGCTCGAAGACCTCGAGATGGACGACGACACCAAACCTGCCAACTCCCACACCGCACTCACCGTCATCGAGGACGAATCCGGTGAGCAGATCCAGATCCTGCGCGACAACATGCCGTTCGGCCACGTCGGCTCCGCTGAAATGGGAACCTACTTCATCGGTTACTCGGCGTCCCCGACGGTCACCGAGCAGATGCTCACCAACATGTTCATCGGGAATCCCGTCGGGAACTACGACCGCATTCTCGACTTCTCCACCGCCGTCACCGGAATCAACTTCTTCGTTCCGACGGCGGACTTTCTCGACGATCCCCCGGACTTGCCGACCAGGCTCGTTCCCGAAGCGACCTTCACAGCGCCCATCTCTGACGGTTCTCTCGGAATCGGCAGCCTCAAAAGGAGTGCCCAGCAATGACAAACCTGCACCGCGACCTAGCACCCATTTCGGCAGCAGCCTGGGCCGAGATCGAGGAAGAGGCCAGCCGTACCTTCAAGCGTCACGTCGCCGGTCGTCGTGTCGTGGACGTGGAGGGACCGTCGGGTGACGATCTCGCGGCCATCCCGCTCGGGCATCAGGTGCCGATCAATCCCTTGGCCGACGGCGTCATCGCACATGCTCGTCAGTCGCAGCCGATCATCGAACTGCGGGTTCCGTTCACCATCAGTCGACAGGCCATCGACGACGTCGAACGCGGCGCCAAGGACTCCGACTGGCAGCCCGTCAAGGACGCGGCCAAGCAGATCGCTTTCGCCGAGGACCGCGCCATCTTCGAGGGATACCCCGCAGCCAGCATCACCGGCGTCCGGGCCAGCGGTTCCAACCCGGAACTGAAGCTCCCCATCGACGCCAAGGACTACCCGGAGGCCATCAGCCAGGCGATCACGTCGCTGCGCTTGGCCGGTGTCAACGGACCGTACTCACTGCTCCTGAATGCCGACGCGTTCACCGCGATCAACGAGACCTCCGATCACGGCTACCCCATCCGCGAGCACCTGCGACGCGTTCTCGACGGCGAGATCATCTGGGCCCCAGCCATCGACGGCGCTTTCCTGCTGTCGACGCGTGGTGGCGACTACGAACTGCATCTGGGCCAGGACCTGTCCATCGGCTATCTCTCGCACGATGCGAACTCCGTCGAGCTGTACTTCCAGGAATCGATGACGTTCCTCATGTACACCAGCGAAGCTGTTGTCTCACTTGCGTAAGAGCCTTCGAAACCTCTGATGCCAGGGCGAGCGAGGCAGTTCGCCGATGTCCTGGAGGTGGGCGACAAAGGCCTGGGCATCCGCATGCGAAGACGTCTTCGGCCGTCCGTCCGCCCACGCTGTGAACAACCGAAGATAGCGATCGCCGAGGGTGTGGCGCACGACCGGAAGGTGGTGCGCCACTTCTCCTGCGCGCTTTCGGAGCAGTGCCGTCGAGACAACGGCAGCATCGTCTTTGTCGAAGCCTTCGGGTAGTTCGCCGCCCGCCACCAGAGCGCGAATCAGCGCCTCTTGACGCTCACCGAGCGTGCTCATGTGCGTGACCAATCGGTGCCGGCCGTGATGCGATCCAGACCAGCTGCGTCGGCAATGGCATCGAGCTCGTCGAGCAATTCCACTGCCGGCGGATAGTTGCCGTCTCGCTCGAGCATGATCGCGGGATGGTGACCGGCGGCGGTGAACTGCGCAAGGAGTTCCAGCACTGCTTCGGGCACCGGATCGGTGTGCGTGTCGTGGTACTTGCCGTCGCTGATACTGCCACCGGCGATGTGGCAGTATGCGATTCGCTCGAGTGGCAGTCGGCTCAGCTCGGCCCACGGATCACGCCCGCGGTTGAGGGCATTGGCATAGACGTTCGCGATGTCGAGAACCAGCAGGGCCCCGGTTCGTTCGACGATTTCCGCGAGAAACTCCCCTTCGGTCAACTCGTCGTCGGGCCAGTCGAAAAGGGCGGCAACGTTTTCGACGGCAAACGGTACCGGTAGACCGTCCTGAGTGCGGGTGATGTTGCATACCAAGGCGTCGACGGCTTCGTAGGTGCGCGGCAGTGGGAGCAGGTGCCCGGCCTCGATGCCGCCCGCCCGCACGAAGGCGATGTGCTCACTCGCCAAGGGGGCGTCCAGTAGCTGAGCCGCCTGCGCAAGGTGATCGATCCGTGCCTGATCTACCGCCTCGGCTCCGCCAAGCGAGAGCGAGATTCCGTGCGGGATCACCGGAACTCCCAGCGAACCGAGGTGCGGCGGTACCTCGTTACCGATGGATTCGGCAATGACTTCGCAGAATGCCAAGCCGTCTAGCTGCGCGATGATTCCGGAGACCTCGGGACGCCAACCGATTCCCAATCCGTACAGGGCCATTCGAGTCACCTCCCGTGTGCAACTGCTAACGGCGACTATAGACGGATCAGGCGGGCAGCCAGTTGGGTCCCGGTCCGTTTCCCTCTTCGAAGATCAGCCACGTTTTGGTCGAGAGAACCCCGTCGAGCCCCTGGAGTTCTTCGAGAACGGTGTGGCGTAGTTCCTGATTGTCCGGGGCGCGGACCAGCACCAGAACGTCGAAGTCGCCACCGAGGAGGGAGAAATGCTCGACAAACGGCAGGGCCTTCAAGGACGCCGCCAGACCCCGCCACGAGTGCTGCCTGATCGAGAGCGCCACGTACGCCGAGGAGCCGAGCCCGGCCTTCTCGTGGGCGATCCGCGTCGTGAACCCGGTGATGATTCCGGCGTCCTCGAGCCTTTCGATGCGGACATAGGCGTGAGCGCGGGATATGTGCGCCTTCTCGGCCAGTGCACGCATGGAGATGCGACTGTCTGCGACCAGTTCGGCGATGATGCGGCGGTCGATCGCATCGAGAGCGTGCGGTTCGGTGGCCATCTGTCCATTCCTGCTTCGGTAGTTGAGTCGGTTGATGGACATATTGCTGCCCGAATCCCCATGATAAGCCGTTTGTCTTGAATCTTCGACGCCTTCTGCCATTACGTCGTCGAACTGCGAATACTGATGGACACAACGTCTTCTGGAGGTAGAAGTGACTCTTGTCGAGCCCTTGGGGGAACTGCGGTATCAAAAGTTCCTGCCGGCCGATTCCGCGGTGCAGTACCTCGACCCCGCCGGAGAACTGACGCGCAGCGAGGCCCGCTACGCAAAACCGAACGACGATCGCCTGATCGAGATGTATCGAAAGATGTTCCTGGGCAGACGCTTCGACCAGCAGGCGACGGCGCTGACCAAACAGGGGCGCCTGGCCGTGTATCCGTCCTCGCGAGGGCAGGAGGCATGTCAGATCGCGGCAGCGATGAGTCTGGAGCCGAGTGACTGGCTCTTCCCCACCTATCGGGATTCGATGGCGTTGGCCGCCAGGGGTGTCGATCCGGTGCAGATTCTGAGCATGCTTGCCGGCGACTGGCACTGCGGATACGACCCGGTAGCGCTTCGCAGTGCGCCGCAGTGCACCCCGCTGGCGACGCAATTGCTGCATGCAGCGGGGGTGGCCTACGGGGAGTCCCGACGGGGCCTGAAGACCGTCGCGCTCGCGCTCTGCGGTGACGGGGCCACCAGCGAGGGTGACTTCCACGAAGCGCTGAACTTCGCCGCCGTCTTCAAGGCGCCGGTGATCTTTCTGGTGCAGAACAACGGATTTGCGATCAGCGTCCCGTTGTCACGTCAAAGCGCAGCACCGACGTTGGCGCACAAGGGCGTCGGCTACGGGATCGGCAGCGAGCAGGTCGACGGCAACGATCCCGTCGCGATGATGGCCGTCATGGACGAGGCTGCGCGCTTCGTCCGCAGTGGCAACGGACCGGTGGTCGTCGAGGCACACACTTATCGCATCGACGCACATACCAATGCCGACGACGCCACCCGCTACCGCGACAGCGCCGAGGTGGAAGCCTGGCTGGGGCGAGATCCGTTGCCGCGTCTCGAAAAGTATCTGCGCGCACACGATCTGATCGACGGCGCGTTCGTGGAATCACTGACCGCAGAGGCAGAAGCTGAGGCCGCCACACTGCGCGCCGGCATGAACGTCGACCGCCCACACGATCCGCTCGATCTGTTCCGGTACGTCTTCGCCGAGCAGACACCGCAATTGCGTGAGCAACAGGCGCAACTGGAGACCGAACTTGCCGCCGAAGCTGCTGATACAGGGGGAAACTGACAATGCCCATGCTCACGATGGCCCAGGCCCTCAACACCGCACTACGGGCTGCGTTGACCGCCGACGACAACGTTGTCGTCTTCGGTGAGGACGTCGGCACCCTGGGCGGCGTTTTCCGCGTCACCGACGGCCTCACCCGCGACTTCGGCGACGACCGATGCTTCGACACTCCCCTCGCCGAGTCCGGCATCATCGGATTCGCAATCGGTATGGCTATGGCCGGTTTTCGTCCGGTCGTGGAAATGCAGTTCGACGCGTTTGCCTATCCGGCATTCGAGCAGATCGCCTCCCACGTCGCAAAGATCCGCAACCGCACCAAGGGTGCGCTATCGATCCCGATCGTGATCCGCGTTCCTTTTGCCGGTGGTATCGGCGGGGTGGAGCATCACTGTGATTCCAGCGAGGGCTACTACGCACACACGCCCGGCCTGAAGGTCGTGGCGCCGTCCACGGTGGAAGATGCGTACTCGCTGCTACGTTCGGCGATCGAGGACCCCGACCCGGTGATCTTCCTCGAACCCAAGAAGCTGTATTTCTCCCGTGCAGATGTCGAACTGACCGCACGTGAGCCGATCGGTCGCGCGGTCGTCCGGCGCCCCGGCCGTGATGCGACGCTCATTGCCTACGGCCCGTCCGTGGACGTTGCACTGAAGTCCGCCGAGGCCGCTGCGGCCGAGGGCCGCGACATCGAGGTGATCGACATCCGCTCGATAGTGCCGTTCGACGACGAGACGGTCACCGTATCGGTGCGAAAGACCGGACGCTGCATCGTCATCCAGGAAGCGCAGGGCTTTGCCGGTGTGGGTGCGGAAATTGCTGCTCGCGTGCAGGAGCGGTGCTTCCACCATCTGCACGCCCCGGTGCTCCGGGTCAGTGGATTCGACATCCCCTACCCCGCGCCGAAGCTCGAGCGTCACCACCTGCCCAGCGTCGACCGTGTCCTCGATGCCGTCGATCGTCTGCAGTGGAACGACACTCCCGACACCCGTTGGGCGGTGACGGCATGAGCAATCAGGTATTCATGCTCCCTGACCTGGGTGAAGGACTGGCCGAGGCCGACATTGCGGAGTGGCACGTCAAGGTAGGCGACGTGGTCACCATCGATCAGATTGTCGTCGAGGTCGAGACTGCGAAAGCTGCTGTGGATGTGCCCATCCCGTTCGCGGGGACCGTGATCGAACTACACGGCAAAGACGGAGACACCCTGAAGGTGGGCACACCGCTGATCACTGTGAGCGGTGGTGGCGGGGCAGACGACAGTGTCGACGTGGTCGTCTCGGCTAACCACGAGCGCTACCGCGAAGAGGAACGCGCCGGTTCGGGCAATGTCCTGATCGGGTACGGCACGAGCGAGGATGCACCTCTGCGCCGCCGCAGAGCTGCTCCGTCGGTACGCGTGATCTCGCCGATCGTTCGTAAACTGGCTTCTGACAACAGTATCGAACTAGCCACAATTTCCGGATCGGGCGCTGGCGGAGTCATCACGCGAGCTGACGTCGAGGCCGGGGCAAACACCGGCACGGAAACGGAGACGTCACACGCGACCGACCAAAGAATCCCCATCAAGGGACTACGCAAGGTGGTTGCCGACAAGCTGTCCACCAGCCGCCGCGAGATCCCGGACGCAACAACCTGGGTCGACGTCGACGCCACCGAACTGTTGGCGGCGCGAGCCGAGATCAACAAGTCACTGCCCGATTCCGACAAGATCAGCCTGATGGCGCTGCTGGCTCGGCTGACCACCGCCGCATTGGCGCAGTACCCCGAACTGAACTCGTCGGTCGACACGGCCCGAGGCGAGATCGTCCGACACGCCCGCATCCACCTCGGAATCGCCGCACAGACACCGAAGGGATTGATGGTACCGGTCATTCGCAATGCCGACACCCTGAGCACTATCGAACTCGCACAAGCACTTCGGGTGACCACCGACCTTGCCCGCGACGGCAAACTCGAACCCGCCCGCCTGACCGGCGGCACGTTCACACTCAACAACTACGGGGTATTCGGCGTCGACGGATCGACTCCGATCATCAACCACCCCGAGGCGGCAATTCTGGGGATCGGACGCATCATCGACAAGCCGTGGGTGGTGAACGGCGAGTTGACCGTCCGTAAGGTCACTCAGATCTCGTTGAGCTTCGACCACCGCGTCTGTGACGGCGGCGAAGCCGGCGGATTCCTGAGGCTGTTCGGTGACTACATCGAGAACCCGATCCGCATCCTGGGAAGGCTCTGATGACCAAGGCCCCGATGACTACTGGCGAACGGCACAGTGATGTCGTGATCCTCGGTGGAGGATCGGGCGGCTATGCCTGCGCCATCCGCGCCGCCCAACTCGGATTGTCGGTCACGATGATCGAGGCAGACAAGGTCGGCGGAACGTGCCTGCACCGCGGATGCATCCCGACCAAGGCACTGTTGCATTCCGCCGAGGTTGCCGATTCTGCACGCACAAGTGAGCAATTCGGAGTCCGGGCAACATTGGACGGCGTCGACATGGCAGAGGTGCACAAGTACAAGAGCGGGACAGTCGAGCGGCTGTACGCCGGCTTGCAGGGATTGCTGGCGCAACACAAGGTCACCATCGTCAACGGATACGGAACGTACGTCGGTGAGCGAAGCATCGACGTCGACGGAACCCGCTATACCGGAACATCACTCGTTCTGGCCACCGGATCGTATCCGCGGGAACTGCCCGGCATCGAACTCGGCCGCCGGATCCTCACCAGTGACCAGGCGCTCGAACTCGACCGGGTGCCCACCAGCGCGACAGTACTCGGTGGCGGTGTCATCGGCGTCGAGTTCGCGAGCCTCTGGCGCTCGTTCGGCGCCGAAGTGACGATTGTCGAAGCACTCCCCCGACTGATCGCCGCGGAGGACCCGTGGTCGTCGAAGCAGCTCGAGCGGGCCTACCGGAAACGCGGAATCGTCTGTAAGACAGACACAAAGATCGTTTCCGCGAAAGAAGGAGCCGATTCGGTCCGCGTCGAACTGGGCGACGGAACGATATTCGATACCGACCTACTGTTGGTCGCCGTCGGCCGCGGACCTCGCACGGACGACTGCGGGTTCGCCGAAAACGGAATCAGTCTCGAGAAGGGATTTGTCGACGCCGACGAACGACTCCGTACCTCCGCAGCCGGTGTGTACGCGGTCGGCGACATCGTGCCCGGTCTTGCGTTGGCGCACCGAGGTTTCCAACAAGGAATCTTTGTGGCTGAACAGATCGCGGGGAAGGATCCGATACCGGTCGCCGAACATCTGATTCCTCGCGTGACGTACTCACATCCCGAAGTTGCATCAGTCGGGCTCGGCGAAGAGGCGGCGCGCACGCAGCACGGCGACATCTCCACCGTCACCTACGACCTGGCGGGCAACGGCAAGAGTCAGATCCTGCGAACTACCGGAGGAATCAAAGTGATTCGCCGCGGAGCGAAAGGCCCTGTTGTCGGTGTCCACTTGGTGGGAGATCGCGTTGGCGAACTGATCGGTGAGGCGCAGTTGGCCGTTGCCTGGGAAGCACTTCCCGATGAGGTGGGGCGCTTCATCCACGCACACCCCAGCCAGAACGAAGCGTTGAGCGAGGCCATGCTCGCCCTCGCGGGAACACCACTGCACGCGCACAGCTGACCCATAACCAGGAGAGGATCTGCAATGAGCATCGACGACGAACTGTGCTGGGACGGTGAACTGACCGTCACCCGACATGATCGGGAGACCGGCACGACATTCGTGATTCGAATCGACTCCACCCGCCTGGGACCGGCGTCGGGTGGCACGCGGGCGGCGCATTATCCCTCGATCGGTCACGCTCTGGCGGACGCCGGGAAGTTGGCCGGCGCAATGACTTTGAAGATGGCGGTCTCGGACCTGCCGATGGGTGGCGGGAAGTCGGTGATAGCACTGCCCGCACCGCGCAATCAGATCGACTCGGCGACTTGGACTCGTATCCTCGACATTCACGCGGAGAACATCGACAAGCTCGAGGGAAACTATTGGACCGGTCCTGACGTCAACACCAATTCGTCCGACATGGATCAGCTCAGTCACACCACCAAGTACGTCTTCGGGCGTTCGGTCGACAACGGTGGCGCCGGTTCCAGCGCGCACGCTACGGCTCTGGGCGTGTTCGAAGCGATGAAGGCCACGGCGCGACGTCGTGGACTCGGAACACTCGACGGCCGAACGGTACTGGTGCAGGGACTCGGCGCCGTCGGCGGGAAAGTTGTACGTCTCGCAGCGCAGGCTGGGGCACGCCTGTTGGTTGCAGATACGGACCTGCAGCGCCTCGAGGCTGCTTCTCTCGCGGGGCACACGGTCGTTCCTGTGGACGAGGTACTCCGAACACCGTGTGATCTCTTCGCTCCCTGCGCGATGGGAGGCATCATCGATTCCGCTGCTGCTGCGTCGATTCCGACTCTGGCCGTGGCGGGCGCAGCAAACAACATCTTGACCGATGCCGCGGCGGGCGAGGTTCTGCGAAGCCGCGGGGTTCTCTGTGCCCCTGATTTCGTCGCGAACGCGGGCGGAGCCTTTCATCTCGTGGGGCGAGAAGTCTTGGGGTGGAACGAAGACGACGTCGTCGAACGAACCCGAGGGATCGGTCGAACTCTGATTGAGGTGTATTCGTTGAGTGAGGAACGTGGCATCACTACCGAGGCCGCAGCGCTTCTGCTCGCCCGGGCGCGGCTATCCCCCGCATCCACCACCACCGCCGCCGCATCCGCCACCCCCGCTGCAGCTGGCGCCTCCCCCGTCTGAACCGCCACCGTCCGAACCCCCGCTACCGTCGGCACCGATTCCGGCGGCGGAGGCCAGGGCGGGATTGATCATCAGCATCGCCGATCCGGCGAAGAGGGCGGCGGACATTCCCGCCAAGCGCGGTCCGTAGGCGGAGAAGGCAGGCTTGTTGCGCGGGGACAGGTGGGCGTGTGCCGTGGTGAGTTCCGAACGTGCCGCATTGCCCGAGGTGGTGCGATCGAAGTTGAGCCCGAGCAGCGGGATGCTGAACCCGGTGACGAGTACGGCCAGAATCAGAAACTCGACGGGCTTGTCGTTGTGCAGTCCGAAAGCAATGCGGACGATACCCACGGCCACCAGGATTTTCAGCGGAACTGTGGAGAGAAAGATTGAACGCCTGATGCTGTCGGAGGTCAGGTATCCCCGGTCCGCCAAAGAGTTTCGTAGGCGAGCTGTTTCCACCGTCATGCGCTCGGCGAGTTGCCGCCGACGATGGGGTAGAGCCTGCTGGGCCAGGCACTGGTACACGGTGAGGGTGTACCAGTCCAGGGTTTCGTCGCCAGGGCCCAATGGGCGCAGGACAGCGCCGTCGGTGGTGATCAGATCAGCGCTACGCAGGATTGCCAATGATGCTGCGATGGCGCGTGACTCGCCGGTGAGCATTCCGACTTCCGGAGGGGTCAGCTGCTCGTCGGAATACCCGTACCGGCGTGCCCGAATCATCAGACGCCACACCAGAGTGAGAACCATGAGCGTGACCGAAACGGCTATGTAGCCGTACAGGAAATCCTCGCTGGGGATCCCCCACGTGTCGGCTGCATGAGTGCTCATCCCCCACACCCCCCGCCGCCGCAACTGCTTCCGCTGCCGCCACCGCCGTCCGAGCCGGATGATCCGGAAGAGGAGCCACAACTGTAGTAGCTCGAACTTCCGCCGCCCGGGCTGTACGCGGCGCCCGCAGCCACCGCTCCTGCCAGCGCCGGATCGATCAGAACCAGAGCGCCCGAACCGAAGATCGCCGCCGAGAGCCCGGCGAGCGAGGGACCGTAGCTCGTGTACGCGGGCCGCAGTTTCGGTGAGAGGTAAGAGTTTTCGTGCTTGAGACGTCGAAGCTCGCTGTCGCCCAAAGCTGTCCGACGACGCTTGATGCGAAGAAGTGGAATCATCAGCGCGAGAACGATGATGGTGAGGAGCAGAAACCCGACCGGCTTACCGCCGGCGATGCCGGCGACGAGACGGACTACGCCGAGACCAATTACCGCCAGGATCGGAACGGTCCGAAGGGCAGCAGTCAGACCGTCCTGCGGGCGTTGCAAGTATCCCTCGTCGATCAGCGTCGTACGTAGTTGTGCGAGTGCGACGTTCAGTCGTCCCATCAGGCGCACCTGTCGCAGCGGTACTTTTCCGTTGCCGAGCCGCTTGTGCACCGTACGGGTGAACCAGTCGAGACGACTCTTGTCCTCAGCGGTGAGCGCCAGCTTGGTCTTGCCTTCGGTGCTGATCAGCTCGGCGCTGCGCAGAATAGCCATCGACGCCAGCACCGCTTGGTAGTCACTGGTTAAAGCGCCGATCTCGGGAGGAGTGAGCGGCCGACGCACCGCGTCGACGACCACGGGTGACCGGCGCGCAGACATTCGGCTGTAGAGCGAGAGCCCGATCGCGACGGCGGCTGCCACCAGGTACCACTGAAGGAAGGTCTGGCTGGGGATCCCCCACGTGTCAGCTGAGTAGTAGTTGTTCACAGCACTCACCCCCCACAGCTGACGGTGCTGGAGAAGGTCGAGCAACTGGACGGTGAAGACCCGCCGCCACATCCGGGTGCCCAACTGCCGTCGCGACCTGGACCGAAGAGTGCCGCCGCAATGCCCGCCGACGTCGCCCCGTAGGTGGCAAACGAGGGTGGGGAAATCGGTGTGAGGTAGGAGTATTCGTCCTTCAGGCGGCGCAGTTCGACCTGGCCGAAACGGGTGCGTCGACTCACGCGGAGAAGGGAGACGACAATCAGGGCCAGGCAGATGACAACGAGCGGAAGGTATCCCGCCGGGTTCTCGTTCACGAGAGTGAATCCGGTTCGGATCGTGCCGACCACGGCGACGATCATGACCGGTACCACGGACAACTGCATCAGAGTGCGTTCACGATTGCCGTTCAGGTAGCCGGCTTTCACCAGGTCGCTACGAAGTTCCAACAGCGGAAGGGGAAGTGTCGGCACGAGCTGCGAGGGCACGGCAGTTCCACTGGCGTCGTCGATCCGCTGGCGGACGATGCGGGTGAAGCGATCGTGTTGACCCTGGCCGGCAGGATGTGCAGCACTCTCGAGTTCTGCCACGGCAGCGCGTACTGCACGCTCGTCGCTGGTCAGTACACCCATCTCCGGCGGTGTGAGCGTGCGAAATTCCGGTGTGGGCTTGCGCAGGGCGACGCCTCTGATCACAAGCGCGATCACCACCGCTCCGGTGGCAGCGGCGACGTACCACCCAAGGAAAGCCTCGGTGGAAATTCCCCACGTATCCGTATGATTATGCATTGCCCACCACCTCTCGATGAACTCCTGAGAACCAGTCCAGTCTCTTTGTCCGACAACTGATGTCAGTATCGGGCCAGTGCCCGGAAAAGCGATATCCGGGTGGCCATCGTCATCATTCCGTTACCGGCGAACTGGGGATTACCGGCCGGTAGGTCGAAGCACGATCTCCGTGGGGTGTGCGTCCGACGGTGTTTCGACGGCAGTGAGTACGGCACGCGCCACAGTGGAGGCCTTCAGGAAGCGCTCAGGGTCGTACTCGTTGCCCTCACCGGCGACGATGTCGCGCTGCATATCGGTGTCGATCCGGCCGGGGTGAATGGAGGTGACCCGCAAGGACTGCTCTTCCAGGCGCAGTGCGTCTCCGAAAGCGCGCAGCGCGAACTTGCTGGCCGCGTACGACCCCCATCCAGCGTTGGCGCGCAACCCGGCACCCGAATTGATCAGCACTACGTGGCCTCCGGCTGCACGAAGTGCGGGCAGGAGCACACGCGTGAGCTCGGCGACGGCGATGACGTTGGCCTCGAGGGTTCGTCGCCACTGATCGACCGAGGATTCCTCGATGGTGCCGATGTCGGCCACGCCGGCGTTGTGTACCAGCACGTCGAGCGTCGTGATGGAGGAGGCTGCGGCCGCGACGGCGTCGTAGTCCGTGAGGTCGAGGGGTAGGGGCGTAGACCCGGGCAGTTCGGCGCAGATCGGCTCGAGGGCCTGCGCGGATCGTGCACCGAGCAGCAGGTCGTGGGTCGGCGCCAGTTCGCGTGCGATGGCAGCTCCGAGGCCGCGACTGGAACCGGTGATCAAGGCAGTTGGACGCATGGTCCGAGCCTATCGAGTGGGAAATGTTCGGCTAGACGAACTTGTGTATTTGTTTACCCACATATTAGAGTTTGATCATGACGACTCGCGACGCGAAGAATTTCCGCCGCCTGGGAATTGCTGCCCTCGCCGCCCTGCTTCTTTCCAGCTGTTCGGCAATGAATTCCTCTTCCGACGACGACCGCCCGGTAGTGCTCACCACGTTCACCGTGCTCTCGGACATCGCCCAGAACGTCGCTGGCGATCATCTGCGCGTCGAGTCGATCACCAAGGCGGGAGCGGAGATTCACGGTTACGAGCCGACGCCTGGCGACATTCGCCGGGCCAACGAAGCCGATCTGATCCTCGACAACGGCATGAACCTCGAAGCATGGTTCGCCAAGTTCGTCGACGGACTGGATGCGCCACACGTCGTTGTCAGCGACGGCGTCGAAGGCATTCCGATCGCCGGCGATGCCTATGCGGGCAAGCCCAATCCGCATGCGTGGATGTCTCCATTGAATACGCAGATCTACGTCGACAACATGGTGTCGGCGTTCAGTGACCTCGATCCGGACAATGCCGCGGCATTTGCGGAGAACGGCGCGAAGTACAAGGCGGAACTGCAAGCGGTGCAAGACGGCCTGGTCAGTGGCCTGGCGGCGTTGCCCGCAGGTCAGCGGGCGCTTGTCAGCTGTGAGGGTGCGTTCTCCTATCTGGCCAGGGATGCGGGACTCGACGAGGCGTACATCTGGCCGGTCAACGCCGAGCAGCAGGCGACGCCGCAGCAGATCATCGCCGCGATCGACTTTGTCCGGGCCAATTCGGTTCCCGCAGTCTTCTGCGAGTCGACGGTCTCGGATGCTCCCATGCAGCAGGTCGTCGGGGCGACCGGGGCGAAATTCGGTGGGACGTTGTACGTCGACTCGCTGTCCGAAGCCGACGGTCCCGTGCCCACTTACCTGGACATGATTCGCCACGACACCGACGTCATCCTCGGCGGCCTCACCGGCGGTAAATCATGACGGAACAAGCCATTCGCGTCGAAAATGTCAGCGTTCACTACGGTGAGGTCCACGCACTGGACCATGTCGATCTGACATTGAATTCCGGAAGCGTCTGCGGACTGATCGGTATGAACGGTTCAGGAAAGTCGACCCTGTTCAAGGTGATCATGGGAATGATCAAGCCGGACAACGGTTCTGTGAGAATCGCCGGTCTCGACGCAGCCGCTGCGCGCAAGAGCGGGCGCGTCGGATACGTGCCGCAGAGTGAAGACGTCGACTGGACCTTCCCGATCAGCGTCCGTGACGTCGTGATGATGGGCAGGTACGGCCATCTCGGGTTCTTGCGGCGCCCGCGACGTGCAGATCGCGAGGCGGTGGCCGAGGCGCTCGAGCGGGTGGAACTCGCCGAATTCGCGGATCGCCAGATCGGACAGCTCTCGGGTGGTCAGAAAAAGCGCGCGTTCGTGGCACGCGGCATCGCACAGGACGCATCGATACTGCTGCTGGACGAGCCGTTTGCGGGCGTCGACAAGCGTTCCGAGGCAACGATTTCGACACTGCTACGAGAGTTGGCTTCCGACGGCCGATCGATCTTGGTCTCGACCCACGATCTTCACGCGGTGCCGAAACTCTGCGACGAGGCGGTACTGCTCATGCGCACGGTCCTGGTGCATTCCGACCCGGACACCGTTCTTCAACCGGAAAACCTCGCCCTGGCTTTCGGTCTCGACGTGATGGACAGGACCTGATCGATGAACCTCGTAGAACTCCTACTTGATCCTCTCCAGTACGGATTCATGGTGCGCGCGTTGGCCGTTGCCGTTGTGGCTGCGGTCGTCTGCGCGGTGCTCAGCTGTTGGTTGGTGCTCATCGGGTGGTCACTGATGGGCGATGCCGTCTCACACGCCGTCCTGCCCGGTGTTGTCCTCGCTTACGTCGTCGGCGCTCCATTTGCCATAGGGGCCTTGATCTTCGGGTTGATCGCCGTCGCACTGATCGGGCTGATCCGGAACACCAGCCGCGTCAAGGAAGACGCCGCGATCGGTATCGTCTTCACGACTCTCTTCGCGTTCGGTTTGGTTCTGATCTCGGTGACCCCCAGCCAGACCGATCTCAACCACATCATTTTCGGCAACCTGCTGGGGGTGAGTTCGTCCGATCTTATGCAGGTCGCGATACTCGGCGCGTTGGCGTTGAGCATTCTGTTGATCAAGCGTCGTGATCTGACGTTGTTCGCTTTCGACCCGGTCCATGCCAACGCGATCGGTCTCTCGCCCAAACGTCTCGGCGCCTTACTCCTCGGGGTTCTCGCACTCACCTCGGTAGTGGCGCTGCAAGCTGTCGGGGTTGTGCTGGTGGTGGCGATGCTGATCATCCCTGGGGCGACGGCCTACCTTCTCACCGACAAGTTCTCACGGATGCTGGTGATAGCTCCCGTCGTCTCCGCAATATGCGCGATTACCGGCATCTACGTCAGCTACTACCTCGACACGGCTTCCGGTGGCATGGTCGTGATGACGCAGGGCATCGTGTTCGCCCTGGTGTACCTGTTCAGTCCGTCGCAAGGGGTCATCGCGAAATGGACTTCGCAGCGGCGTAGGGCCCGGGTGGAACACAGCGCCATGGCGTAGCGGGCGGACTTGATCGTTCGTCCAGTTAACAATCCGCTACCAAATCGGGTAGGTTCGTACGGGCATTCGTCACCACAAACATTTCGGCCGCAACGATGCCGGCTGCAAGACAATCGGTGGTGACGCCTTGAACACCGATGGGTTCTTCGATGACGCAGTTCCGAGCGCGACGCACGTGGCTGGTTCTCGGCGTCGTAGTCGCGGTCATCGTCCTCGCCGGATCCGGGCTGCTCAGCCCACGAACTTCGGTTCTGGTGGACGATATCGCCCAGCTCGTCGGGGGCGCCACCGCGACTGCGGTCTGTTGGTGGACATCGCGGCGCCATCACGGCGTCGAGCGTCGATGGCGAACTCTGATGGCTCTGGGTATGGCCGGCTGGACTCTCGGGATGTTCTTTTGGGCGTTCTACCGCTCGGTTCTGCACGTTCCCCTTCCATCGCCGTCGATCGCGGACATCGGTTTCTTCATGTTCCCGGTGTTTGCCGTGCCGGCGCTTCTGTCGTTGGTGCGCCAGTCGCCCCGGCGTGAGGCGATCGGTCCGATCCATCTGTGGCTGGTGCTGACGCTCGACGGTCTTGTCGTGATCGGTGGGTTGTTCATCCTCACGTGGACGACTGCCCTCGGCGCCGTCGTTCATACCGGTCCTACGGGGTCTCTCGGGTTTCTCGTCGCGGTGATGTACCCGATTACCGACTTCGTTCTGATCGCGATGGTCTTGCTGATGGTCATCGGACCGAAGGCAGTTGCCGAGGTTCGCGAACCGCTGACGTTCCTCGGGTGCGGGTTGGTGATGCTCTCCCTTTCGGACAGCGTGTACGCGTACTTGGTGGCGATCGGCGCCGAGAGTATGCCGACCATCGCCGACGCCGGGTTCATCGCCGGCCCGCCGTTGATCGCGCTGGCGGCGTTGGCCGAACGAGCCGAGCCCCGACCGCGCGCAGCCCTACAACCTTGGCGAAGCGATCGGACTCAATTGCTGCTGCCGTATCTCTTGATCGCGGTCATCGCGACGATCGTGACGGTTCAGGCACTCATCGTCGGCAACCTCGATGCCGTGGTCGTGATACTCGGCGTCGTCGTGCTGGTTCTCGCGCTGGTGCGCCAAATTCTCACGCTCCTCGAGAACGACGCGCTCCTCCAACAGATCTCCGCTGCCCAGGACGAGCTCCGGTACCGAGCGCATCACGACCCACTTACCGAGCTCGCCAACCGGGCCGCGTTCGACGAACACTTCGCGAGTGCCGTCGAAGACTACCGCCTCACGAAGACCGGACGGGTGCTGATGCTCGTTGATCTGGACGATTTCAAGCAGGTCAACGATCGATACGGGCATCCGGCCGGTGATCGTTTACTGGTTGCTCTCAGTGCGCGTTTGCGCGAGGCGGTTCCCGAAAGTGCGTTTGTCGCTCGATTCGGGGGCGATGAGTTCACTGTGCTCCTGCAGGGCCCGCTCGACGATGCCGTCGTCGTCGCTCGGAGGATCGTCGACGCCCTCAGCAGCGATGGGATTGCAGGCGAGAATTCGGTATCGGTGGGTGCGAGCGTCGGTGTCGCGGTCTTCGGGGCCGCGCAGTTCGAGTCCGCGCAGTTCGGGGCCGCGCAGTTCGGGGCCGCGGGGTTCGGGTCCGCGGATGAGCCGCTCAGCGCGCACACTCTGCTTCGCCAAGCAGATGCGGCGATGTACGAGGCGAAGAGAAGTGGGAAGGGCGCTGTCGTCGTCTACGGGGATCGCGGCGAAGCCTAGCGCCGCAGGAGAGCGAAGATCGTTGCCGGCGAACCAGATCCGGCTCTGTTGATGGCGCTACCGACGAGGATGCTCGCCCCGGTGGTTGGCAGGGCGGCAAGATTGTTCAAGTTCTCCAGGCTGATTCGACGCTTGTCGTACAGGAGCGTCGAGACGGGGTAGGTTTCGTCGTTTCCGAGGTCGGGACCGAATGTGTCGGTTCCCAATGCGCCACGCGTGCCCAAGCGCCCGGTGTCTATCAGCCACTGCGCTGCGTCCACCGAGAAGCCGGGTTGGTGGGTGACACCCTCGGCGTCGGCGTTGGCATATTCTTCGGTACCCCAGCGCGATTCCCATCCGGACCAGAGGACTACGGCCGCTCCATCGGGAATCCTGCCGTTACGCCTCTCCCACTCCTCAAGGTCTGCGACGGTGAGGGCGTAGTCCGATTCGGCGGCAGCCTTGTCCCGGATGTCGATCTTCACTGCGGGTAGGAAGAGGTCGGCCGGATCGAGTTGGTCGGCTGTGAGTCCACCTTCCTGAAAGTGCGCGGGTGCGCCCCAATGCGTACCCGTGTGTTCACCTTCCTTGACGTACTGGAGGTAGTAGCCGTCGTCGGCAATGGTTGCCGCTGTTTCGAGAGTGAACTCGGGATCGCCGGGAAAGATCGGCGTCGACGCTGGGTCGTTCACGTGTGAGAGCGAAACAACCGACAAGAGCTCGTTCAACGGCGTTGTTGCGTCTTGACTGCTTCCGGAACTGCTACCCATGTCGATCACCTGAGGCCCCGCTACCAGCGCCAGGCCTGTGGCTGCGCGCTGAAGTAACTGTCGTCGTTTCATCGATCCCCCACCATTTTGCCCGAATTGAGAGTGTTGCAATCACTTTCGCTCCCTGAACCTTAGGCTGCTGAGGACCATGACGACCACTCCACATCGCGGACAGCTATCACTTGTCCGTGCGGTCGGTGATCCACGTACTGCGGATACTTTGCGGCCAAAGCATCGATTGCGCTCTCGGACTCCTTGGTGCCGGGGTCGAGGACCTCTGCGCGGCCGTCGACGCGGACCCACCAGAGGGCGGACCAGTCGTCGTCGTAATGATCGACCAGCAGGCTCGCACGCCCCGTCTCTGTGATGTTCCGGAGCCGGCGAAGAGCAGTCGTGGTTTTCGGCTTGTGGTCGACGCAGGAATAGACGGTATCGCCGAGTAGGGCGAATACGAGGGGCACAATGTGCGGAACGCCGGCTGAGTCAGCCGTCGCCAGGTGAGCCACCCGCGCGGCTTCGAAGCGTGCTCTCGGATCGTCCATAACCACAGCGTAAGTGGATCAAGGGTTGCCGCAAGCCGCTGCTGACGGAACAGTGGTCTCATGGAACCGGATGAAGCGCTTCGGGAGATCGCTTACTGGCTCGAACGATCACGCGCCGAAACGCACCGCGTCAAGGCCTATCGCCGAGCCGCGGACGTCTTTGCGGGATTGTCGGACGAGCAGAAGGAGTCTCGCCGGAAATCCGACAGTTGGAAGGCTCTCACCGGCATCGGGCCCAAGACTGCAATGATCATCGCCCAGTCGTACGACGGCGTCCCCGAATATCTCGCAGAATTGCGCGAGCAGGCCGAGCCCATCGGGGATGGCCCGTTGCGCCAAGCCCTGCGCGGCGATCTCCACACACACTCCGACTGGTCCGACGGTGGAAGCCCCATCGAAGAGATGATGCGACGCGCAGCAGCACTGGGCCACGACTACTGCGCCCTCACCGACCATTCGCCTCGGCTCACAGTCGCCAACGGGTTGTCCGCGGAGCGACTACGTTCTCAACTCGACGTCATTGCAGGGTTGAACGTCGAGCTGGCCCCCTTCCGCATCCTCACTGGAATCGAAGTGGACATTCTCGAAGACGGTTCACTCGACCAAGATCCCGATCTGCTCGACGAACTCGACATCGTGGTGGCGAGCGTGCACTCGAAGCTGCGGTCAGAGAGCGAAGCGATGACCCGCAGAATGCTTGCTGCAGTGCGAAACCCGCGTGTCGATATTCTCGGACACTGCACCGGGCGTCTTGTCGAGGGTGCTCGCGGAACCCGCCCCGAGTCGCAGTTCGACGCGGAGAAAGTGTTCGAGGCCTGCCGCGAATCAGGCACCGCCGTCGAGATCAACTCCCGACCGGAGCGTCGTGACCCGCCTTCGCGTTTGATCGAGTTGGCCCGCGATCTGGATTGTCTTTTCTCCATCGACACCGACGCCCATGCTCCTGGTCAGCTGGCCTGGCAGGGCTACGGCTGTGACCGGGCCGAAAAGTGCGGGGTCGAAGCGGATCGGGTGATCAATACCTGGACCGCCGAAGATCTTCTGGAGTGGGCGGGCAATTGAGATCACAGGCAGTTGAGAGCACTCCGAGCACGCCGGAATGGGTCACCGAGGCGTGTGCTCGGTGACCTCCGGGTTCAAAGCCGCGTGGTGGAGCGGCGGGGTTTCTGGTCGGGGTCGATGCCCGGCGGGGGGATGAACCAGGGCAGGTGATCAGCGCCTATCTGGATTTCCCATTGCCCGGTGAATCCGGGTTTTCGGTGCATCAGGGTGTGGTGGGATCGGCAGAGCAGGACCAGGTTGTCCATGACTGTCGGTCCTCCTTCGGCCCAGTGTTTGATGTGGTGTGCGTCGGTCCAGGCGGGGACGCAGTCGCAGCCGGGGAAGGCGCATCCTTTGTCGCGGGCGATCAGGGCGGTGCGTTGTGCTGCGGTGACAAGCCTTTTCAGTGGGGTGACATCGAGTGGGGCGCCGTTTTCGTCGAGGAGGATGGCGCCGAGCATGCAGTCGCAGGCGATCATGCGGGTGCGGCCGACGCTCAGTGGTCCCATCCAGGGCATGTGGCCGACATCGAGATCTTGTTTGTCGAGATCGTGAATGTCGAGATCCAGCATGCCGGGATCGTCGTCCTCGGACGGGCCAGGTGTTGAGCCATCACCCGTTGTGGCGCATTCACGATGGTAGGCCAGGTCTTTGGCGTTGATGTGCACGTTCAGGTGCGGGCGTTGGCCGCCGTCGATACCGGTGGCAGCGTTGTCGAGGTAGCGCCGGATGAGTTCTGCCATGGCGTCTGCGTTGCGTGTGGCGGCGGGTCGTGTGTCGGGTGTGCCGTCTGTGCCGGGGGTGGGCATCGAGAGGTTGGAGAGGGCGGAGAGAAGCATCTCGCCGGTCACTCCGTCGAAATCGCCTCGTACGGCTACTCTTCCGTTGAGGGTCGGGGAAATGCGTAGTTCGTTGCGGTCGGTGTCTTCGCTTGGCGGTATGTCGTCGGATTCGAACATGTGCTCGAGGACGCTGATGGCGTAGCGCAGTTTGACCGTGGTCGCTTCGACGCCGGATGCTGCGGCGAGGAGTGTGTCGCGGCAGTACGGTAGCGCGGCGTCGGGCATTGCCTTGGGTGGGGATTCGCAGAACGCCACGACCAGTGCTGCGTGCTCGAAAGTAAGGTCACCGGCATCGAATTGGTCCTCGACCTCGGGGAACGACCGTAGGGCTTTGCCCAGGGCTGCGATTCTTCTGCCGGCGGAGATTTGCAGCATGGTGTGGTTCGCGAGCCATTCTCCGGTGCCGCGGTAGCAGAGTACTTGTTCGTCCGGGTTCAATGTCAGGGTGTCGACGGCGGCCACTCGAATGGCTTCCAGGCGAAGGATTTCCGCTGATGCGGCGATGGCGATCTCGCGGACGTCGGTGGGGTGCAGCCGCCACAATCGTCCGCGCACACCCACGGCGGAGCTGTTGACCACGTCGGTGACAGCATCTTCGCCGGTGACAGCGTCGCCGGTGACAGCGTCGTCGGTGATGTTGATCGTCATGAGAACCCCCCGTTCCATCTCCCATCATACTCGAACAAACTTTCGAGTCAAGGATTCTTCCGGGAAGGCGAAGACGATCGCGTTGACGTGATTCTGTTGTTCGAGAGCAGATCCCGTCGCTAGAGCATCAGCGCCGGATCTGTGGTCAGTTCGATGTTCAGCCATGGTTCGTAGGGAAGGTAGGCGAGGTTGGTGGCGAACGAGCGTCGTGCTGCGTCTTCGCCGTCGATGTCCCAGCTGTACGGTGCGACCATGAACGTCGCTTCGATATACAGCTTGCGGCCCACCTTGCTCATGGTGTGAGTCGGAACGTGTTCTCCGGGAGTACCTTCGAGGGGTTCGGTCAGTGCGGTTCGCAGAAGTGCGTACGGTTGTGGGGCCAACATCGCGCAGCCCGAGGAGGACTAAGACGGAGTCGACATATCGGTCGGCGTCGGAGAAGTCGTTGCGGCCCAATATATTGCGACGACAGCACCGACTGCGACCAGCGCACTGAAGGCAGCCGACGCTCCCCACTGCCTGGCTTCGGCGACGAGCAGATCGGATGTGTGACGTCGGCCCCGCCCGCGAGGATGACACGAACTGCCTCGACTGTGGCGTAGGCGAGCGTCGCCAGTAGTGCCATGCCCTGGACCGCGATGACTACCGGGATCAATGCCTCCTTACCGAACGGGAAGCGCGCCGTGGGCCCGAGTCGGCTATCCGCGAGACCCGTAGCGACAACGCTGTCAGCACCATTCCGATGAGGGCGGACACACCGTCGAGAAGTATCACCTGGGACTGTGAGATCCAGCCCCAGAATGCGGCGAGAACAGCCAACGCCGGGGCGACCACGAGCGAGTACCGCATGGCCTTGCTTTCGCGGGTAGCGCTGTCTTGCTTGGTTCCCCTGAATTCCAAACCGCCTGTGCGTTTCGATATTCCTTCACGTAGGGATACCAGCAACGACGCGCAGCGACGGCATCAGAGAACCAATTGCGCTGCCAGATCGAGAAAGTCCTCGGCGTTGATGTCGAACTCGTCGGAGAATGACACATCGGGATTGCCCCTGGCTCCGAATTCGAGGGGTCGGGCGATGAAGGCGGTGCGGAATCCGAGAGTTTTGGCCGCCCGAATGTCGTATTTGTGGCTGGCAACCATCATGATCTCGGCCGGGTCGTATCCGAGGTATCGAGCAGCCAGATGGTAGATCTTCGGATCGGGTTTGAACACGCCGGCCATCTCGGCGGTGAAGACGGCATGCCAGGGCAGGTTTCCGTGCCGCGAGATGCTGACTGCAGCGTTCACGTCGGCGTTGGACAAGGCAGCGACGGTGTACTGCTGACGCAGGGTTGTCAGACCGGCGACGGTGTCCGGCCAGGGGTCCAGGAATTTCCAGGCGGCGGTCAGTTCTTCCTGTTCCGCGTCCGAAAGTTCGATGTCCTCACGGGCCAGCAGCTTGCGCAGGGCCTCGCGGTACACCGAATGTACTGTCACCCACTCGCCTGTAGCGTCACCGGCGTCGGAGGTGTTCGCAAAGTATTCAGCGCGCCAGAGATTGACGAATTGCGGCCAGTCGACGTCGGCGTCGGTGATTCGACCGGCCTCTCTACAGAGAGTGCTGTGAAAATCTGTTGCTGTGCCCTGGACGTCGAACAGCAGTGCTTTGATCTTCTCGCGCACAAGGCCTCCAACCCGAGATCGCCTGACGGTGATGCCACCCTAGCGCGGGTGCAGCGCCCGATTCGTGCTCGATGAGCGCAAAGGCTCGACGCGTCGCAAAATAGACATCTATGGCCGACCGCGGATTCACCCCGACTCAGCTCGCCGCCCGAGCTGCCTACCTGCTGCGCGGAAACGACCTGGGCACGATGACCAGCGCCGCCCCGAAGCTGTATCCCCACATGTGGAGCTGGGACGCGGCGTTTGTCGCGGTAGGTTTGGCGCCGCTCAGCGTCGAACGGGCGGTGGTAGAGCTCGATACTTTGCTCTCTGCTCAGTGGAAGAACGGGATGATTCCGCACATCGTGTTCGCGAACGGTGTCGACGGCTACTTCCCCGGGCCGACGCGGTGGGACGTCAACGCCTTGGCAGCGCATGCGCCTTTGGGCACCGCTACGTCGGGAATCACCCAACCCCCCGTCCATGCGATCGCGGTGCAGCGGATTCTCGATCATTCGCGTCGGCACGGACGTACGACGCGTGCGGTGGCCGAAGAGTTTCTCGACCGTCGCTGGAGCGATCTTGTTCGGTGGCACCGGTGGTTGGCGGAGGCGCGGGATCTCGACGGTAACGGCCGCATCGCGCTCTACCACGGGTGGGAATCGGGGATGGACAATTCCCCGCGCTGGGATCTGGCCTACGCGAATGTTGTTTCGGGACGAGTGCCTGCGTATCAGCGGGCGGATCTCGCGGTGGTGACCGACCTGTCTCAGCGGCCCACAGATCACGAATACGACCGCTACCTTTGGCTTCTCGAAGAGATGAAGGCCGTGCGGTACGAGGACTCGCAGCTTGCCACGGCCATGAGTTTTGCCGTCGAGGACGTGTTTGTCAGCGCGGTTTTCTCGATGGCGTGCGACGTCCTGGCGACGATCGGCGAGGAGCATTCCCGGCCGAACTCCGACGTCCGAGATCTACGCGGGTGGGCAGATCGCTTCCGACAGGGCGTGATTGCCACCACCGATGAACGATCGGGTGCAGCAAAGGATTTCGACCTGCGCACTGGACGGTGGGTTCATACCGAGACCATCGCGATGTTTGCGCCGTTGCTCTGCGGCGGTTTGAGTCGCGATGCCGAGCGCGCTTTGTTGCGCACTTTCGAGGGGCCTAAATTCTGTGGGCACCCGGACATGCGTTTTGCCGTTCCGCCGTCGACGTCTCCGGTTTCCGGTGATTTTCGCCCGCGCGAGTATTGGCGTGGTCCGGTGTGGCCGGTCATCACGTGGTTGTTCTCGTGGGCGTTCGCGCGCCGGGGATGGGCCGAGCGATCACACGTCTTGCGTTCGGAGGGGTTGAGGCAGGCCAGCGACGGTACATTTGCCGAGTACTACGAGCCTTTCACCGGAGAACCGTTGGGGAGCATGCAACAGTCGTGGACCGCGGCGGCCGTTCTCGACTGGCTCGGTTGAGTGAACATTCCCTGAATTAGCCGACAAAACGGACTAATTAACCTTACCCTCGGGAAATGGCCGAGCGACGGATCGTCAGGACACTGGGCAAGCTCACCCCGATCGCGATGGCTGCTGCCATCGCGATCACGGCACCCGGCCTCGCCGCGGCCGACGCTCCACGCGGCCCGGACGTCTCTTCGTGGCAGCACGTGGACGGAACCGGAATCGACTGGTTCCAGGTCAAGGCGTCAGGGCACGAGTTCGCGATGGTCAAGGCCACCGAGTCGCTCAACTACGTCAATCCGTACTTCATCCAGGATTGCCTGGTCATGCGTGCTGCCGGTGTCTCGCGCGGGGCGTACCACTACGCAGATGTTCGCCAGTCCCCCGAAGCCCAGGCCGCTTTCTACTCGGCGATCGTCTTGGGTATCAACGGACCTGGCGACCTCCCTCCCGTCCTGGATCTCGAGGACGCAAAGGGACTGCCCGCCGGGCAGGTCATCGACTGGACTCATCGCTACCTGAATACAGTCCAGGCACTCACCGGGCGGCAGCCCATCATTTACACGTACCCCAACTTCTGGCGCACTCAGATGGCCAACACCACTGAGTTCAACCACTACCCGCTGTGGATCGCCGACTACAACGGGCAGAATGCCCCGGGACCGCTACCCGGTGGTTGGTCCAACTGGACCTTCTGGCAGTACACCAGCACCGGACGCATCCCCGGTATCACCGGGAATACCGACATCAACGTCTACAGCGGAGCCCAGGGCGATTTCGATCGTTATGCCAACAGCGTGGGGTTCGGGAGTAGCTGACCTCTACGAGCCGAGACGAGATCCGTCCTTCTTCCACGCTGCAACTACCGACGGGCGTGGCTGTGCTGAACCGCCGTCGGGCCAATGGGATGCGGGGCTTTCGATGCTGGCGTCGTCGGTCTCGCCGGGGTGCTGGACGCAGACGATGACGCGCTTCTCGTCCACAATCGGTCCGCAGGTTTCGGCGCCGACGGGGACGGTGAGAAACTGCTTTGTCTCACCCCGATTTTCGCCTTCGAGGACAACACTGAACAGTCCGTCGTTGGACTTGAGGGCGTTGCCGTCGGTGGAGATCCACAGGTTTCCGTGCGGGTCGAAGGCAAGGTTGTCCGGGCACGAGATGGGACTGACCTTGCTCTTGTCGAATCCACCGAAGTAGGTATCGGCTGTGGCTGGATCTCCGCAGACGAGAAGCAGATTCCAGCCGAAGGTGGTGCCGGCGTGGTCGTCGGTGATTTCGAGGACCTGGCCGTTCTTGTTGTTGTTACGTGGGTTCGCCTCGTCGGCCGCTGCGCCGCCGTCGACGCCGCGCTTGGTGTTGTTGGTCAGTGCGACGTAAACCTTGCCACTCTTCGGGTTTGCCTCGAAGTCCTCGGGGCGGTCCATCTTCGTTGCCCCGACCTTGTCGCCGGCCTGGCGGGTGAAGACGGCTACCTCTTCGGCGCTCATGCCGTCGACCAGCGATTCACCCTTGCCGTCTTCGCCGGTGCGCAGGATGGCTACCCATTCGCCGCTTCCGTCGAACTTGCCGTCCGAGGGGAGCTTGCCGCTGCCGTCGATCTCACCGGCAGAGTTTCCGCTGAGCTTTGCGACGTACAGCGTTCCGGCGTCGAGCAGAGTCATGTTGTGACGCATGGCTGCTTGACTCTTGCCGTCCTGCATCTTTCGGCTGGAGACGAACTTGTACATGTAGTCGAAGCGCTCGTCGTCGCCGCTGTAGGCGACGACGGTGCCGTCCGACGTGATGTAAATGGTGGCGGCTTCGTGCTTGAAACGTCCGAGCGCTGTGTGCTTGATCGGAGTCGACGACGGATCCCAGGGATCGATCTCGACGACGTATCCGAATCGGTTGACCTCGTTGGGTTCTGCGACCAGATCGAACCGCTTGTCGAAGCGTTCCCACTTGCGCTCGGAAGCGGCGCCGGCAAGACCGTAGCGCTTCAGTCGCGCTCCGACCGTGGGATCGGTGACACCCTCGGCGTTCGCGAAGTACTGGTTGAAGTTCTCTTCGCCAGAAAGCACTGTGCCCCAGGGCGTGACGCCGCCGGCGCAGTTGTTGAGGGTGCCGAGCACTTTGGTTCCGGTGGGATCGGCGCTCGTCTTGAGGAAGTCGCTACCGGCAGCGGGGCCGGTCACGACAAATTCCGTGGTTCCGGTGATGCGGCGGTTGTTCGATCCGATCTCGGGCACCAGCTTGCCGTTGTCGGATTCTCCCTTGACCTGGACGACCGACAATCCGTGGCTGGCCAGGCCGATCTTGAACTGCTCCTCGGTCGGGTTCTCCGCATCGTAGCCGCGGAACATCGCGGGCTCGGTGGAGTATTCGTGGTTGACCACGAGTAGGTAGGTGTTGGGCTGCCCGTCGACCGGAAGCAATCCGGCGAAGTCGTTGTTGAATCCGAACTGCAGTTCCTGCGCTGCTGCAGTCTGTTTGTCGAAGTCGAAGGCCGGGGCACCGGCGAGAACGGCGTCACCCCAACGAATCACGACGGCCTGATCGTATCCGTCAGGGACGGTGACCTTGTCTTCTTTGTTGGGAGCGACAGCGCTGAAGTTCGTTCCCGCCGGTGTCGATCCGCTGCTGCTGCCACTCGTCGAACCGGTTCCCGTTTCGGCACTTGCAGATTCGTCCGAACACGCGACGAGGGCGCTACCAGCTCCCACCGCGAGGACCGCCATGCCGCTGCCCCGAAGCATGCCGCGACGAGTCAGTGCCGTGCGTGCGATGTCGCGGAAGTACTCGCCGCCCGAGGTGTTGGGGGCCTCGTGAGAGCACGCATTTCCGCACTTGTACTGGCAGGTGATCGACGCGCGTGCAGACACACCGTCGTGTTTGACGAACAAGGCCAAAGGCTTGATAGCCACCGTGAACTCCCGAGATTCGATGTACGGACTTCGGGAACCGTAGAAGCTCTAAGCGAGGGTAAAGGAACGTCAAAATGAACAGTAAAACAACGAGTCGACCCTTACCTGCAATTTGCGACGCGTCCCGGCGGGAACCTCGCATGACATTTGTCATCGCCGATCCATGACGGTGTCACCGCAGGTGATGACGCTGTGCACTGTTTTCGTGGCGGACTTCCCGCGAGGCTTGGAGGCATGAGAGAACCACATGAGGGAAGCCTCCTGACGGACCTGATGGATATCGGACCCGCACCCACGATGGGCCGCGAACTTGTAGTGATCGTCGTGAACATCGCGATCATCGGAGTGGTGTTCGCGATCATCGGTTCCAATCCGGTGTTCTGGATTCTTGTTGCCGCTCTCGCTGTCTACGCGGGTATTCGATTCGCGATCGGACTGCGCGCCTGGAACCGAGAGGAGGCGCAGCGATGAAGGGCGATCCCGTGATCGACGTTGTCGGAATGTCGCGGCGTTACGGCTCCGGTAAGGAGGCATTCGATGCTGTTCGCAATCTGGATCTGAGTGTTCAGGAAGGCGAGCTGTTCGGCCTCCTCGGAACAAATGGTGCCGGCAAGACGTCCACTCTCGAAGTAATTCAAGGTCTTTCACGAGCCAGTGCCGGTACGGTGCGCGTTCTGGGCATGGATCCGGTGCGCAACCGCAAGCAGATTCGCCCGTCGCTTGGCATCATGCTCCAGAAGGGTGGCTTGCCTCAAGACCTGACTGCTCGTGAGAGTTTGGCGATGTGGGCCGGGACGTGCTCGAATCCGCTTCCCGTCGACGAGGTGCTCGAGCGCGTGGACATGCGTGACCGTGGGGAGACCCGCGTGAAGTTCCTCTCGGGCGGTGAAGCGCGGCGACTGGATCTGGCGTGCGCGATCATCGGTCGGCCACTCGTCCTGTTTCTCGACGAACCGACTACTGGTTTGGATCCCGAAAGTCGTCGTAACACTTGGCAATTGATCGCTGATTTGAAAGCGTCGGGCGTCACCATCATGTTGACGACGCACTACCTGGACGAAGCCGAGTCCTTGTGCGACCAATTGGCGATCATGCACCGTGGGGCGGTGGTGCGTAGCGGTACCGTGGCGGACGTCGTCGCGGATCATCCTGCTCAGATCAAACTGCACCGTCCAGGTCTTCCGCTCCCCGCCCTGGTCGGCGCCGAGATACGCGTCGAAAACGATCTTGTGGTCATCACGACTCGTACAGTCCAGGAGACCCTGACGGAACTGCTGCTGTGGGCGCAGCACAACAACATCCTGCTGACCGGCTTGGATGCCCGCGCGGCATCCCTGGAGACCGTATTCCTCTCCATTGCAGACCAATTCGATCATCACGCAACTCTCGAAGGAGTGTCGGCATGAACCGCATAGCAACCTTGTCTCGTTCGGAGTTCACGCTCCTGGGACGAAATCGACTGTTGCTCTTCAACGCAATCGTTCTCCCGTTGATCTTTCCCGTGGGAATGCTGTATCTGTCGCGAGATGGCGGGCTGTCGGACAAGTCGGTGTCGGCAGGCCTCGAGGTGTTTGCGCTCTTCCTTCTCGTTTTTGTGGTCTTCTACAACCTCCTGTCGGTGTATGCGACGCGTCGTGACGAGTTGGTTCTCAAGCGACTACGCACCGGGGAATGCAGCGATGCCGAGATCCTTGCGGGCCCGGCAGTGCCGTCGTGGGTTCTCACCGGCCTGTTGACGGTGGTCATCGGAATTGCCGTGATGGTTCTCGGCGGAAGTGCTCCGGTCAATCCGGTGCTGGTGCTGGTCGCGGTGATCGGCGGCGCTGCGCTCTTCACCGCGCTGGCGTTGATCACTTCGGCTGTCACTCGGAACGCAGAGGCGGCGCAGATCACCTGCATGCCGATTCTGATTCTGGCGACGGCAGGTATGTCTTCGATCAGGAACGTCGTGCCGGACAACGTTGCTCGCATTCTCGATTTCACTCCGCTGGCCGCGATAGTCGACCTTCTCAATCTTGGATGGCTGGGGAGAACCACTGGCGAACTGGCCGATCTGGGCGATGCGCCCGGTGCTGCGGCCGGATTTGTCGACACCTTCGGTTCGGCTGGGCAACCGCTGTTGGTCATGCTGGCGTGGATCGTCGGTTCGGTTCTGATTGCGAACGTCCACTTCCGCTGGGAACCGCGTTCGTAGAACTCTGAGAAGGTAGTGGGCATGATCGCGCAGAACTTCGGACGCTGGAATCCGAGACGGACATGGCGAACCGCGTCGAACGTCGACAAGGTACGTCTCTACACGCGGCAGTCGTTCATCATGTTCGCCTTCGTCTTCGGTGGCTTCGGTACGTTCACCGAGATCGTGACGGATCGGTATCTGTCGGGGGCATTCCTGGGAATCAGTGCGATTGCGTGCGCCGTCGCCGTGTCCCGGATGCCTGATCTGGGCGGGATCGTGGCGAAGCCCGTCCAGATTCCTCTTGCCGTGATGACGTTGTCGGCGTTCTGCTCGGCGGGAATTGCCTTGGGAAGCAATGCCGAGAACGGCCCGTACTTCTGGCTGGCGGCAATCCTTGTCGTTCCCCTTGCGGGGTTGACGTCGTTGCGCTGGTTGATCGTGGGTTCGGTGGCCGCCGGGGTTGTACTGGGCCTGCTTGCGGGTCCGGAAAGTGGAGTGTCCGTCGGAATCGTCGCTGGCTTCATGGGGCTGACCGTCTACATGTCGGTGTGGCTGCTTCGCATGGTCACCGAATTGGACGAGGCACGCGGAGCCGCCGCCGCTCTGTCCGTCGCCGAGGAGCGGTTGCGATTTTCGCGCGATCTCCATGACGTCGTCGGGCGGGCACTGTCTGCAATTGCTGTGAAAAGTGAACTTGCAGCCACTCTTTCACGACGCGGCGACGATCGTGCCGCCGCGCAGATGGACGAAGTGCGCGAACTTGCGCAAGATTCACTCGACGAAGCGCGCGAGTTGGTTCGCGGATACCGGTCCATCGCCTTGGCGTCCGAGCTGGCCGGTGCGCAGTCTCTGCTCGAGGCCGCCGGAATCTCCACCGCGATACGTGGATCGGCAGATCAACTGCCGGTGGGACTGGCCGAAGCCGCTGCCTGGGTCGTCCGTGAAGGCGTGACCAACATTCTCCGGCACTCCAGTGCCGAGAATTGCAGCATCGAGGTGTTGGCGGACGGTGTCGTGATCGCCAACGACGGCGCACGTATCGCAGAGCCGAACAACGGAACCGGCCTGAACGGATTGCGCGAGCGCGTCGGCGCCGTCGGAGGAACTGTCGAAACCGTGCAGGACGAAGATCGCTTCACCCTCACCGCCCACTTTCCGTCCCGAACGAAGGAGTCTCGGTGACCGAGCCGATCAAGGTACTGCTGGCTGACGACGAGAACCTGATCCGCTCGGCTCTGGCCATGATGTTGTCGCTCGAGGACGACATCGTTGTCGTGGCGGAAGCCGAATCCGGCGAGGATGCCGTGATCGCTGCTGCAAAGCATCAACCTGACGTAGCCGTGCTCGACCTTCAGATGGCGGGTATCGACGGCATCGAGACAGCGCAGCAGATTGCGCAGACGGTCTCGGGGTGCGTCTCGATCATCGTGACGAGCCACGGGCGTCCTGGGTACCTGAAGAAGGCACTGTCAGCAGGTGTCCGCGGATTTCTACCGAAGACGACGCCTGCGGCGACGCTCGCCGAGGTGGTCCGCAGCGTCCATGCCGGTGGGAGGTACGTCGACCCGTCGTTGGCTGCCGAGGCGATCGGCGCCGGCGACTCACCGCTTACTCCGCGCGAGGCGGACGTACTCGAGTACGCGGCCGACGGGGCATCCATCGAGCAGATCGCTTCCCGGGCACACCTGTCTGCGGGTACCACCCGAAACTATTTGTCGTCAGCTGTCACCAAACTCGGTGCTGCGAATCGGCACGAGGCTGCAGTGATCGCCCGCCGGCAGGGGTGGATTTAGGGCCTCCGGCCCCCGTGCGCCTTTCTGGTTGCGGGCACTACCAAAAAGGCGCACAGGGCCGAAGGCCCCGCGATGTCGAGAATCCCCGACTTGCTTCGTCCCTGTAGTGACGTGCGACCAGAATGGGTGGCACCGACACAGAGGAGATTCACGATGGCCAAGTACTTGCTGCTCAAGCACTACCGCGGCGCTCCGGCTGCAGTCAACGACGTGCCGATGGACCAGTGGACACCGGACGAGATCACGGCCCACGTGAAGTACATGCAGGACTTCGCGGATCGGCTCGAGGGGACGGGCGAATTCGTCGACGGTCAGGCTCTCGCTCCTGAGGGCACCTTTGTCCGGTACGACGGTGAGGGTCGCCCGCCGGTCACCGACGGCCCGTTCGCGGAAACCAAGGACCTCATTGCCGGCTGGATGGTGATCGACGTCGACAACTACGACCGAGCTGTCGAATTGGCCGGGGAGCTCTCGGCCGCGCCCGGCGCAGGCGGGAAGCCGATTCACGAATGGCTCGAACTGCGCCCGTTCCTGACCGAGCCGCCGACCATCACGGACTGACGACTCTCATGGACGACGCCCTGCTTCGAAGTCTGACTCCGAGCGTGCTCGGCATCCTCGTCCGCCGCGGAGCAGATTTCGCGTCGGCCGAGGACGCCGTGCAGGACGCTCTGCTCGAGGCGGTCAGGGCCTGGCCGGACAACCCGCCGAGGGATCCCAAGGGCTGGCTGGTCACAGTGGCCTGGCGGCGGTTCCTCGACGGGATCCGGTCGGATGCGGCTCGTCGCAAGCGGGAGTTTCTGGTTGACGAGCAGCCAGGCGAGCGGCCGGTCAGCGGGTCGGTGCCGGGCGTGGACGACACACTCCAGCTCTACTTTCTGTGCGCTCACCCGTCGTTGACGCCGTCGTCTGCCGTTGCACTCACGCTGCGCGCTGTCGGCGGGCTGACCACTCGCCAGATTGCGCAGGCCTACCTGGTGCCCGAAGCGACGATGGCTCAGCGCATCAGCCGAGCCAAGCGCACGGTCTCCGGCGTGCGGTTCGACCAACCCGGCGATGTCGCCACCGTTCTGCGCGTTCTCTATCTGGTCTTCAACGAGGGGTACTCCGGCGACGTCGACCTGGCTGCCGAGGCCATCAGGCTCACCCTGCAGCTCGCCGCTGCGATCGATCATCCCGAGGTGGCGGGGTTGCTCGCTCTGATGCTGCTTCATCACGCTCGCCGCGCCGCGCGCACTGCCGCGGACGGCAGCCTGGTTCCGCTAGCGGAGCAGAATCGCAGCCGGTGGGACACCGATTCGATTGCCGAAGGAGTCGTGATCCTCCAGGCAGCTCTCGCTCGCGACCGGCTCGGTGAGTTCCAGGCCCAGGCCGCGATTGCTGCGCTCCACGCCGACGCTCTCACAGCAGACGAGACCGACTGGGTGCAGATAGTGGAGTGGTACGACGAACTCGCAGCCCTGACCGACAGCCCGATCGTCCGGCTCAACCGAGCGGTGGCCGTCGGCGAGGCGGACGGACCACGCGCCGGCTTGGCAGCTCTTGCAGCGCTGGATGATTCACTTCCGCGCCATGCCGCAGTCGAGGCCTATCTCCGTGAGCGCGACGGAGACCTGGTGACGGCGGCGAGGTTGTATGCCGATGCAGCGCACAAGGCATCCAACCTCGCCGAACGTGACCATCTGATGCTTCAGGCGTCCAGGATCAACGCCCGTCGATCTCGCGCAAGCACGCCCGAGTCAGAGAACCTGTGACAGGAACGCCTGCAGTCGATCGGTTTCGGGATCGTCGAAAAGCTGCTCAGGAGTTCCGGTTTCGACGACGGCGCCACGATCCATGAAGAGCACCTTGTCGGACACCGAGCGAGCGAAGCCCATTTCGTGCGTCACGACGACCATGGTCATGCCGGACTTCGCCAGGTCGGCCATCAACGCCAGAACGCCCTTGACCAGCTCGGGGTCCAGAGCCGACGTCGCCTCGTCGAAGAACATGACCTCGGGCTTCATCGCCAAGGCGCGGGCAATGGCGACGCGCTGCTGCTGACCTCCCGAAAGGTTGCCGGGCCGCGAGTCGGCCTTCTCCTTGAGCCCCACCAGATCCAGCTGCTCGAGTGCGAGCGCCCGAGCTTGCTCCTTGGACAACCCCTTGAGCTTGTTCGGCCCCAGTGCGATGTTCTCGGCGACGGTCTTGTGCGGGAACAGGTTGAAGTGCTGGAACACCATGCCGATTCGCTGGCGAAGCTCGTCCGGGTTGTCCTTCAAGACGGACTTCCCGTCGAGCAGTACGTCACCCTGCTCGGGCTCGTGCAGACGGTTCAGCACCCGCAGGAGCGTCGACTTGCCCGAACCGGAGGGCCCGATGACGGTGACGGTGTTTCCGGCGTCGACGTGCAGGTTGACGCCGCGAAGCACCTTGTTGGTGCCGAAGGACAGATGCAGGTCCTTGCCGGTGAGCGATACGGACTTCAGTTCAGAGCTGGTGGTCATATCCTCAGCCCCTTTCCACGACGATGGCCTGCTCGAGCGGATCCAACGTGCCTGAAGTGTCGGCGCGTCCGGTCCGGAGCCGGTTGTCGATGTAGTTGACGAGGTGCGTCAGCGGGATGGTCAGAGCAAGGTAGAACAAGCCTGCCGCAACGAGCGGGGACAGGCTTCCGGTCTGGGCGTTGAGGTCACGTCCGACGGCAAAGAGTTCCCGCTGGGTGACGAGGAGACCGAGGAAGTAGATCAGCGACGAGTCCTTGATCAGCGAGATGAACTGGTTCATCAACGCCGGCAGAACGCGTCGTACACCCTGCGGGATGACGACCAGCGACATGGACTTTCGGTAGCTGAAACCGAGGGCACGGGAAGCCTCGAGCTGCCCGGACTCGACGCTCTGGATACCGGATCTGAAGATCTCACCGATGTACGCCGACGCGAGCAGCGACAGCGCCGCGACACCCAGCCAGTACGGATTGCTGCCGGTGATTCCCTTGACGATCGGTCCGACGCCGAGCCCGATGATCAAGATGATGACGACGGCGGGCAGGCCACGGAAGATGTCGGTGTAGACGCGGGCCGGCCAGCGCAGCCAACGGGTGCGCGAGATACCGGCCACAGCGAGCAGCATGCCGAGGATCGTGCCGATGATGCCCGACGCGAGCGCGAGGATCAGGGTGTTGGGCAGACCGGTCTTGAGGAGATCGGGGAATGCCTTCTTGTACAGATCCCAGTCGAAGAACGTGTCCTTGAGCTGTTCGAGCGTCGACTTCGGTTGGTACGACGCGGTATCTCCACCGTCGCCGTTGGCCGCGTTTTCTGCTGCGAGGGCTGCGAAGTCGGGCAGCTCCGGGGTGGCCGCGGCCTTGGATCCGGGCTTCCAGCCTTCGGGGAGTTGGCGCGGTACCCAGTCGGCGTACAGCTGAGACCAGGTTCCGTCGTCGATGACTGCGTCGAGGCCCGAGTTGAGGGCGTCGATCAGCGGCTGGTTCTCCTTGTTCACCGCCCAGCCGACGAAGTTGTTGACCGAGAAGGTGTTCTGGATGATCGAGGTCGGATCACCGGGAGCGATTGCGCCTTCGGCCTGCTGAGACGGAGCTACCCAGGCGTCGATCTGGCCGGACTTGAGGTTCGCGTACGCCGTGGCGTAGTCGGGGAACTTCACGGGATCGAGCTTGAGCGTGTTCACGACGTAGTCGTCCTGAACGGTTCCCTGCACGACGCCGATGCGCTTGGACGCGTCCAGGTCGCCGAAGCCGGTGATGGCGCTGCCGTTAGGTACGACGAGGGAGAAGTATCCGAAGTCGTAGCCGTTGGTGAAGCCGACGGTGTTGCGACGGTCGTCTGTGGTGGTGATGGACGACGAGCCGACGTCGAAGCGTCGGCCGGCAACCTGGGCGAGGAGACCGGCGAACTCGGTGCCGACGAACTCGACCTTCAGGCCCAGCTTGTCCGCGACGGCTTTCAGCAGCTCGTTGTCGTATCCGGTGTACTGATTCTCGGAGTTGACGCAGATGCTCGGGGGCGCGTCACCGAGCGTGCCGACCGTGATGACCCCGGGTTTGATCAAGTTCAGCTTCGAGGTGTCGATCTGATCGACCGGGGTGACGGTGGCCGTAGTGTAGCGGTCTTCGGCGCCCGCACCCGCTGCCGCGTCCAGATTGGTGGGCGCCGCGGTTGCGGCTCCCACTCCAGGAGGTGCGCACAGGTCTGTGGGGGCTGCCGACGAATCCGAGCCACTCGAGCACGATGACAGAGTCAGCGCCAGGAGGGCAGTGAGGAGCAGTGCCACCACCAGGCGGATCTTCGCTGCGACGGAAGAAAACATGCGTGCAGCGTAAACCTAAGGGTAGCCATTTCTCCGTGTAGAACTGTTGACAGTTTGCGGACAAGCGGCCGTTGCGCTGCGGGCATGCATTCAAATCAGCGTGATTTTAAGTATCGCCAGGTCGGAGAATCTCGTGCTGAAGAGATCGGCGTCAGCGGACGGGTGCGAGTTCGACGCCCGACGGAGGTACCAGGCGACGCAGCGTCCCGTCGAACCCGGTGACGTAGAGCGCCCAGCCGTCGCCGTCCTGTCCTATACGCACTGAACTCGGTCCGGTCCACCCATTCGAAAGACCCGAAGCGACGACGCAGGACGCGCCGGTTTCAGGGTTTACGCGATAGATCGAGCCTTCGACGTGAGCTGCGGCGTAGAGCATTCCATCCTGCGACATGGTCAAATCGTCGAGGCCGGGTATCAGGCTCGGGACCGTCGCTACAACTGTCCACGAGTCAGGGGTATCCAAGGGGACCCGGATGATCTGACCGGTGAACAGATCATCTGTGTACACGGCTCGCTGATCCGGACTGAGTGCGAGTCCCTCCGAACGCGGCACTGCAGACCAATTGGGTACGACGGTTCCGGAGTCGTGGTCATAGCGCGACACACCCTTCGACTGGCCGCCTTCTGTTCCGACCCACGTGGTCAGTAGATCGCCGTCGGGTAGGCGGAGCAGGCCGTTGCCCGCGAAGTCGACGGGTGCGGACAGCTGATCCGTCGTGGTGTCCAGGTGCCACAGCTTGCCGTCCTGTCTGGTGAGGAAGGACAGCCTCGAACCATCGAGTTGCAAACCGCCAGGGGCAGCCATGCCGTCGAGGACAGTTCGCACCTGCCCTGCGGCGTCGACGTGATAGATCTTCGACTCGCCGGAGAGGTAGAACCCGCCGTTGTCATCGGCCTCGAGGTTTTCGAGCTGCTCCAACCCTTGCGCTACGGTTTCGACCCGCCACTCGCCGCACATCGGCGCGACTGTCCAGGTGGCCCCCGCCGGCGTAGCTGCGGCCACGGTCCCGGCTGCGATCGCCGCGACGATCAACAACGCCTGAGTTCGGTTGCGTGATACCCCCATTGCGCACAACTTACGGCAAACCGGACCAATATCAAACGGTCTGGTCGGTATAGCCGACGCCCAGGGGGTCGCTCCAGGTGGTCCACACGTCTGGCCCGAGTTCGATCTCGGCTGTGGTGAGTAGGCAGGCATCGAGTTCATCGTGAAGCCGAGCCCGATCGATGGCTTGGCCGATGAAGACGAGTTCTTGTCGGCAGTCTCCGACGGGTTCTTCCCACTTGTCGAGGATCCCGTCGCGACGGTACTCGTCGGCGGGCCAATGGTCGTGGGGCAGGAATTTCCACCAACGGCCGACGTATCCGTGGCGAATGAGATGCCCGGCTTGAGAAATACTCCCGATCTCGGTGAACCGACCGGCATTCCAGTAGTAGCCCTTGGCGCGAAGTAGCTTCCCGTTGGTCCACTCGCTGCTCAGGAATTCGTGTAGCCGTTGGGGGTGGAAGGGCGCGCGCTCGCGGTACACCACCGAACTGATTCCGTACTCTTCGGTTTCGGGGATGTGTTCACCCTGGAGTTCTTGTAGCCATCCGGGGGCCTGTGCAGCTTTCTCGAGCGAGAACAAACCGGTATCGAGAATCGTGTCGAGTGGGATGCGGCCAAGCGTCATCGGCACTATCGCGGCAGTGGCATTCAAAGATCGTAGGACCGCGGTCAGCTCGATCAGATGCTCCCGCGAGACCAGATCGGCCTTGCTCACCAGGATCACATCGGCGAATTCGATCTGATCGACAAGCAGATCCGCGATGTCTCGTTCGTCTTCCGGGGCATCGGCTTCGACTCGGCCCCCTGTGGCGTAATCCTGGAGAAAACTGTGGCCGTCGACGACGGTGACCATGGTGTCGAGCCGGGCGATGTCAGCCAGAGCGTGACCGTCGGTGTCGATGAAGGTAAACGTTTCGGCGACGGGAAGCGGTTCGGAGATGCCCGAAGATTCGATGAGCAGATAGTCGAATCGGCCGTCGGCGGCCAAGGCGCTGATCTCGGAGAGAAGATCCTCTCGCAGAGTGCAGCAGATGCAGCCGTTGGTCATCTCGACCAGCTTCTCCTGGGATCGACTCAGCGAGATCTCGCGTTCGACTTCCGCACTGTCGATGTTGATTTCGCTCATGTCGTTGACGATCACCGCGACTCGACGACCCTCCCGATTGCGCAGGATCTCGTTGAGTAGCGTCGTCTTCCCGGCGCCCAGGAAACCTGACAGCACCGTGACCGGAAGTCGTGTGTCGACCATGATTTCCAGTGTCCTTCCGAATGAGTGAATCGCTGTGGGCAGACGGCGGTCATGCGAAGCGCTGTGATCGCATGACCGCCGACCGGCATTGCTGGAAGATCAGGCCGCCGGCTCGAGGTAACCCTCGAAGAGGTCGACCACCACGCTCCCGCCATCGGTGTCGCTGCCGAACAGTTCCTCCGCAGCGAACGTCACGTGGTAGGTGGGCTCTTCGCCGGCGTCGTTGCGGCCGTGACCGATTGCGTCGGGGAACGGCCACTTCTCGGTGGTCCGATGAGAGACAGTTCCCACCCGTCCACGGCAGTAAGCAGGCATTCGAATATGCCCGGGAACGTATTCGTCTCGCACACGTACTCGCTGACCGACCTCGAAGGTGGTTGTGTCGGTGCGAGCCGGTCGGCCTTCGGATTCGCTGGGCCGTGAGAGTGGGAACGGGCCTCCCGCAAGGCTTTCGAGCTCGTCCTGCGTCAGGATTCCCTTTTCGACCATCAGAGCCGCGACGCCGATGACGTACCTCTCGTAGTACGGGGTCATCATGTAGTGGCGGGGCTCCATCCGCTCGACGACGTATCGAACTTCGTCGACGCTGAATGCTCCGAGTTCGGCGACGCCGGCGAACATCAGGCTGTACGGAAGGTGTTCCCATTCCGCGTGAAAGGTGGGGCCGATGTCGGCGTTGACGGTATGCGGGACTTTGCCGAAGCCTTGAACTCCGGCAAGATCGTGTACTCCATCCATGGTGTGCTTCCTTCTTGTCGGGGTGATCAGACGGTGGGAACCTGCGGGATTGCAACCCCGATCAGGCAGTCCTTGGTGACGATTTCCTGCAGTTGTTCCTGGTTCCAGCCTTCGGTGCCGGCGGGACGCTGCGGGAGGACCATGTAGCGAGTTTCGGCGGTGGTGTCGTAGACGCGGATCTCGATGCCCGACGCGATCTCGGTTCCCATCTCGGAGAGAACCTTCCGTGGTTCACGCACCACGCGCGCACGGTATTCGAAGCTCTTGTACCAGGTAGGTGGCAGACCGAGGATGGGCCACGCGGTGCATGAACACAGCGAGCACACGATCACGTTCTTGAGTGTCGGGGTGTCTTCGACTGCCACGATGTATTCGCCCTGGGGGCCCAGGTATCCGTACTGGGCAACCGCGGCGGTACCGTCGGTGAGAAGCAGCTGCCGGAACTCGGGGTCGGTCCATGCGCGCGCTACCAATTCCGCTCCGCGCCTTGGACTGAAGTCCTCCTCGAAGGTCTTCTTCCATCCCTCGACGTAACCGTCGGGTACCAATCCCTTGCCGTCGAGTGCGCGGAACAGTGCCCACGCCCGGTCGGAGACCGGCGCCTGGGCCGGTGCGGCGTTCTCCGTTGTGTGGTCGATCGTTACTGACATCTGGTTCACCTTTTCTATGCGGGCTGATCATGTGTGAATCGGTGGAATTCGTTGTGCAAGTGCGGATACAGAACTAGGTGAGGCTGAGTTGTGATGCAGAATCGGAGGTGCGGTATGCAGGCGTCGGAAACGCGCCGCGAAGCTTTTCGAATGCGCGCCCGACCCGGAGGACCGTCGCATCGTCGAAGGTCTTGCCGGTGATCATCATTCCGACCGGAAGCCCGTTTACCAGGCCGGCCGGAACGGACAAGGACGGATGTCCGGTCACGTCGAATGGTGCTGTGTTGGAGATCATCCCGAGAGCCTTCGTGATGAAGGTGGCGCGGTCCACGTCCTTTGCCGGCAACTCGGATGCGACGTAGGGCACTGTGGGCATCACCAGGACGTCGAACTGTCTCAAGGCAGTGTCGTAGGCGGCGCGGGCGAGCGGCACCAGGTTGCGCGCTTTGCCGTAGCTCGCGCCACCGAGGGAGGTGATGCCGTGGTGGCCGGTCAGGGCCACCAGTTTGACGGTTTCGGACAGAGCGTCGGCGTGCTGAATGCGTCGAGAAGCAAAGTGTGCCATCAGTTCCGGATCGTACAAACCCTCCGCGTTCATGCCGTATCCGCTGCCGTCGAGCATCTGGTAGGCGCCACCGTCAGTGGCGATCACGTTCCAGATATGGAAAGCATGCAGGTGCCACGGGATGCTTACTTCCTCTACTGTGCAGCCGATTTCGCTCAGACTGTGTGCCGCTGCGCGGACTGCGTCGTCGACCTCGGGTTGTGAGACCGCGTGCCCGAAACCTTCTCGAACGATCCCGATTCGCAGGCCGTCCACATCGGAGTCGAGGGTGGACAGATAGTCACTCGCTTCGACACTGTCCGGCTGACGTGGGTCGTTGCCGTCGCGGCCGGCGATAACCGAGAGCATGAGTGCGGCATCGTGGACCGTGCGTGTGATCGGGCCGAGATGGTCGATTGTTCGCTCGATGGGAAATGCACCGGTATACGGGACGAGCCCGAACGTCGGCTTGTGTCCGACGACGCCGCAGAATGCCGCCGGGATTCGGATCGATCCGCCTTGATCCCCGCCGATGGCAAAATCGACGTCACCGTTTGCGACGAGAGCTGCACTGCCACCGGATGATCCACCTGCTTCGCGCTGTGGGTCCCATGGATTGCGGACCGGTCCGCTTGCCGGCGTGAAGCTCGAACCGGAGAAACACAGGTCCTCACACACAGCTTTGCCCGCGACAGTTGCACCGGCCGCCAGTAGTCGAGTGACCACAGTCGCGTCGCGAGACGGAGTGAATCCCTCTACTGTCCGAGATCCGTTCATCATCGGAACTCCGGCCACGGTCACGTTGTCCTTGATCGCCACGCGTCGGCCGGTCAGGACGCCGTCCGACGTCGGCGGGATGCTGGTGGTCACATACCAAGCGCTCAAAGGGTTTTCGCTCGCAGTTGGCACCGCGTGCTCGCGTGACGTGGTCGGCGGGGTTGCCTCGTCGGCGTACAACTGGTCGACGACGTCGTAGGAGCCCAGTGCTCTGTCGATCAGTGCCGGCCACTCGAGCCGGGCTGTTTTGTCGAGAGTGATGCCGTAATGCCTTGCGGCGGCGTCTATTGCTTTGTCGTCAGGTCGGATTGTCGCCATGAGAAGTGTGCTCCTGATGTGATCGGCTTCACTTGTTGCTCAGACTAGGGCCAGATCTGCAATTGCGTCAATAGGTATCGACATATTGACTCGTTAAGTTCGGGTTACGCGCGCTCAGAGAGAGCGGGGGTACAGGCGCCCGCGGCGTGATTCAGCGATCAGAATCGGCCGATGCAGTGGAACTTCGTTGCCTGTGGAGCTTTTCGACGTAGTGACGAGCTGCCGAAGCACGGTTTCGGGATCGCCGATCGACGTTGTCCGGGCTGCGCGGGCGTAAGCCACGATCGCTTCGTACGTTGTCTCCGACAGAGAGCTCAGCGGAGGTAGGAGGTCGTTCGAGCTTGCGCTGTATCGCTTTTCGAGGTCGTGATTGCCGGCTGCGGTTTGAAAGTAGCCGAATGCCGCCCAGACTCCGTCGGCGTCGGAATTGCCGATGAGTTGTTGAGTGGCTTCGTCGAGGACCAGTGCAAAGGTGCGCGTGGTGGCTCGCAGTCCCTGCTGGGCGCATTGTCTTTCGAAGAAGACCTCGTCGTGACCGACCAGGGAGGAAAGTATCAGTTCGGCGCCGGAGTCGGCTATCGACTCGATGACGCGTGAGAAGTCAGTTGTCCCCAACGGTACGTAGGCTTCACCGGCTACCGATCCGGCGGATTCGGCAATCACGCGCCGGGCCGCCCAATGTGCTCCGAACGACCAAGAGTACTGCTGCCCGACCAGGAACCAAGTGCGAGAATCAGTTTCGGACATCATTGCGGGTATGCCCGCTCGCGTCTGGTCGAGTGGTCGCTCCCCCAAGCGGAGAACCCCTGGACGCGATCGACCTCCTTCGTTGAGAACTGTGTGCACCAACAGCACACCGGTGTTCTGCAAGGCAGATGCAGCGGCATTGAAGGTTGACGAGGTCACACACGCGAAAACTGCGCGGCATCCGCTCTTCACCAGTCGTAGTGCGGTCGCCGCTCCGGCCGCGGAGTCGGAAGCATCGTCGCCTATCACCAAATCGACGACAACACCCCCGATACCGCCGTCGGCGTTGATCTGTTCGACAGCCAGTGCGGCGAGTGTCTCTGTGGCCTGCGCGAATACAGCTGCCGAGCCGGATTTGCTGACCAGCAGTCCAATGCGATGGCGGTCGGAGCGCGGCGGCTCGGGCGGGGCAAATCCACGCTTGTTCGCAAGCCAGGAAATGCCGTCCTGATCGAGGCTGGATTCGAGAACGATCCGGGTCCCGGTGCCGTCGGGAAAGAACCGGATCGTCAGGCGGCCGCGCCACGGTTGGTGGTGCACGATCATTACCGATCGGCCCCGCTTCACGCCGGCGACGTATCCCAACAGCGTGATCGGCATTCCGGCTAGATCTGCGCGTGCGCCGTCGCCTACGGGAAGGGAGATGGCGACAGCGGCCCCGACCGTCAGTTGCTCACATTCGAGTTCGAGCAGTTGCCCAGTTTCGAGGCGCTCGAAGGCTGACCCTGGTGGGTCGGTTGTCACGATCTGTGCCGTTACGGAGAGACCTGGCACGTTCTACTTCCTGCCTGAAATAGATGCTGGGGCTCAAACAGGGCCTCACGCCCGGCGACGCTCCGACGCGACGTCGGAATCCTCAGTCGCCGTGGTCGGTGAGTCGGAGGAGTTCGAACCGGCTTCCAATGCTCGCCCGAGGACGTCGCGCAGGAACTGGAGTGCATCGTTGGCCGGCCCCGCCGGATCGATCGAGAACAAGCGATGACGTCCTTGACGTCGTTCGACGATCACTCCGGACAGCCGCAGCGCCTTGAGATGTGTGGATACCGTGGTGCGACCGACTGTCGAAATCTGATCGCTGATGAAGCCTGCGTTGCACTCGCCGTGGGTAGCCAGAGTGTCGAGAATCTGTCGACGCACTTGGTCGGCCAGCACAGCAAATGCCAACTCTTCGTTTCGTTGAGTAGTCACTGTCTGCTGTCCGCGCTTCCTCGATGGCCTCTATTGGGATATGTCGACACTCGTCAACATATCTCGAGTTGCCTCCGAGGGAAAGAACGTGGCCGAATGCTCTGGCGTTTACGTTCAGTGTTCGGCGGTGGTCACCGCGTCGCGCAGCATTCCGGTGCCGGGATGACAATTGATGTACTCGTACAGCTGATCGCCGGCGTCGAACACCGAGACCTCGTGGTAGAGGCGCAATTTCGACAGACCCGCGGCAACTCGGAAGAATGTCGTGAAGATCCGCAGATGGGTCGGGTGGGATTCCGACCACCGCTCGAGTTGGTCGAGCGAGGCCCAGTGGCCGATGTTGTAGCTCAGGTCGAGGAAGTTTCCGTCGATGTCGATGTTGCGTACGAATCGGTTGCTGTAACACCCGACGGCAGGGCCGTTGTCGCGGAGGAAATCCATGCCCGATTGAAGAGTGGGCAAAATTTCGTCCAGGTAGAGGCTGCGCTCGTCTGCTTTCGCGTCGGCCCAGTCCTGCCCGGACCGGATCAGTGCGATGTTGTCGTGCCCCCGCACTACTACGCGTCCGCCCGCGGCGGGGTCACCGGCTACGACCCGTAGTTCGCCCGAGGCCTGCATCCAGTCGGTCTGGGAGATCGGAAATCGCTCGCGCATCGAACCCCAGTAGCCGTGCTCGTTGATCTCGCCGCTGACACCGTCCATGACGGCTCCCACTCCGGGGAGATCGTCCTGGAACGCGTAGAGCGTTTCGAATTGTTCGGCTCGTGGTGCCACGATCTCTCGGAAGAACCCCAATCCGTCGGACAAGCGGTCATCGGACTCCCACCAGGATGCCACTGGAGTCGACTTGCTCCAACGATGTTGGGACGAAACATCTTTCCAGTACCCGACCACGATCAGATTCTCGTAGCCCTGGTTGTCGATGTGGTGGGTCAGATCGTGGTGTGCCGGTCCGTCCGGCAAGTCGAAGCCGGCGACGATATCCCGCATTGCCTGCAGTGCTGCCGAGCGCTGATCCTCGCCGCGGAACTGCACGCCGAGATAGCCCATCACGACCTGGTGCAATGTGTCGTCCGCACGCCCGACCCACATGGGAAATGGTGGCGAATAGGTATCCGGAACGCGCCTGGTCAGCGTGCGCGGGCATTGAAGGTGTTCACCGATTGCAGATTCCATGAGTGCTCCCTGTGATGTAGGTGGTCGGATCGGGTGCCTGGCACTTGGCAACGCCGTGCCGAAAATCTACGCCCGCGAGGCCGAGCAAACTTGGCCGTCAGCGCCCGATACTTGGCCTACCGCGCCGAGAATTGTGGATAGGCGTCGGCGACAGAACGTTTTGAACATCATGTTGAATGGGTAAGTGTCCGATGATGTTACAGATCAGCGGGCAGTGCTTGTGGGGGCCACTGCTTGCGACCGGTATCGCCGCGGGCTGATCCCGAACTCCGCCTTGAATGCGCGACTGAAGGCGGCCAGGTCGGTGAATCCCCAGCGGTGAGAAATCTGGGTCAGCGACCGCTCTACACCGTGGCGTTGCACGATCTCACGACGGCAACCGTCGAGTCGACGGCTGCGAATCGAACGCGACACCGTTGTGCCGTGTTCGGCGAAGGCTCGGTGCAACTGGCGAATGGAGACTTTGACTGATCCCGCGATGTCCACCGGAGACAGGGCCGGGTCAGCGATGCGGGCGTCTATGACGGACAGAGCGGATTCGTACAGGCCAGTTCGCCGGGAGACGATCGGACGCGCGGTTGCGTGAAGAACCGACTTGACCAGGCTGCCGATCTCGTTGACGACTTCCTCTTCGTCTCCGCTCGCGTCGGACGTCATGCGGACGGAGGCAAGATCGTGAAGAAAGCGACCCAGCAGGCCACTCAGGCCCGCGTGTCCGTCGAAGGCAATGGCGGTCAAGCTCGTGACCTCCGCGTCGCTGAGTGACAGGTACGACCGTGGCCAGGTGAACACCTCGAGTCCCCAGATGCCGTCGTGTGCGTGTCCCTCGATCTGCCAATCGAAGGGGCGCGTGGTGTCGTACAGGACGTAGTCGCCACGTCGTAGGACGCATTCGCGGTCGTCTTGCCGCACTACCGCGCTACCGCGGCGGATCATGCCGATTTGCAGATAGTCCGCACCGTCGCTCTTGATCAGGCTGCTGCTACGGACTATTCGTTGTTCCATCGATTGAACTGCGGACACCCGAACGTGTGCGAGTTGGGCCGAGTGCACGGCCCCGCTGAATCCATCGCCGTCTTCGATATCGGATACGTCGAGCGCGACAAAGTGCTCACGCAACAAATCTGCCCAGTCGCCCGTGAGAGTCGTGCGTGTGGGCAGGGAGAAGCCGGATCGCGCGAGCATTGCAGGGCGCCTCCTCGCAGAAAAGCAGAAGTTCTCGGGTGCTCGATGTTCAGAGAGTAATCCCGCACATCGGACATGTCGATAGGAGTCGACATGTCATCGCGTTGGGAGAAATTGTTTGCCATACAAACAACGCCGAGTTATTGTTTGTCATACAAACAAGTAGGAGTTCGTGATGGTCACCGAGTCAGTTCCCGCAGCGCGCGCCACGCGTGAGTCGGGCAAGCAGACGCGCATGGCACTGTTCAACGCTGCAACCGAGCTCTTCCTCGAGCACGGCGACAGCGTGTCCATCGCGCAGATCTGCACCGCCGCCGGCGCCCATCCCAACCAGGTGACCTACTACTACGGCTCAAAAGAGAAGCTCTTCGTCGAGGTGGCGTGTGCAGCCGTTCTGCGCGCAGGCAAGCGTGCCGAGGTCGATGCCGCCGACGCCGACACCGTGGGCGACTACACCGAGAAGCTGGTCGGATCACTCCTCGGCTCGGGCGCTCCCAGCGTCGAGCTGTTCGTGGAAGCGATGATGATGACGGGTCGCCGTGGTGAACTCCGCGATCTGATCTCCGAGACGCTTCGCACTCTTCATTCCTCGGGCGAAACAGCCCTCCTCCGTACCTTGATCCGCACCGGCTGGCAGCTGCGCGCGGGCATCGACGTCGAATCCAAGGCCTTCTGGTCTGCGATCTTCGGCCTCGTCATTCAGAAGACTGCCACCGGCGAAAGCTTCGGTTACTCCCTCGAGGAGGCGGTCGCCGTCATCTTCGCCACTCTCCAGATACCCGACGCCGTACTCAACAGCTCGATGGAATGAACTCTCTTCGAGCGTGATTCTCCGACAAGGACTTCGATGAACATCGTTCGCGTATTCGACAGCAACGTCACCAAGACCCCGGACAAACCCTTCCTGATATTCGACGGTCACGATCACACGTACTCCCAGGTTCAGGACGGAAGTCGACGCGCCGCAGGCTATTTGCAGTCGCTGGGCGTGCAGCCGGGCGACCGCGTCGCGCTGATGTGTTACAACACTCCGGGATTCGTGTACGCGATGCTCGGTGCCTGGCGCTTGGGCGCCGTCGTGGTCCCCATCAACCACAAGATGCAGACTCCGGAAGTTGCCTACGTGCTGGGACACGCGAAGGTGTCGGTGTGCGTCTTCGACGGTGAGTTGGCGCCGGTTGTCGGTCGACTGGAGACAACGGCCAAGCTGATCAGCACGGACTCTGTCGCAGACGGTTTCGACTTCTTCGACGACGCCATCACCCGCCAGGAGGGCGTTGACGGTATCGACATCGACGAGAACGATCCGGCTGAAATCCTCTACACCTCGGGGACTACCGGCTCGCCCAAGGGCTGCGTCCACAGCCACCGCAACGTCGTCGGTGTTGCCGTCACCGCTGCCCTCGCCGTGTCGACGACTCGGGACGAGCGACTGCTCATGGCCGTCCCGATCTGGCACGCTTCCCCGCTCAACAACTGGTTCATGTCCACGCTCTACATGGGCGGAACCGTCGTGCTGCTGCGCGAGTACCATCCCGTCAAATTCCTGGAAACTGTTCAGGAACAACGTATTACCCTCTGCTTCGGCCCGCCGGTCATCTACACCACTGCACTCAACCTCGTGTCGAACTTTGCCGATTACAACCTCGGAAGCGTTCGTGCGTGGTTGTACGGCGGCGGACCGATCGGCGCGGATGTCGCTCGGCGACTGGTGGAGTCGTACGGCACCACCGAATTCCGGCAGGTCTACGGCATGACCGAGACCGGGCCAGTGGGCACTGTGCTGTACCCCGAGGAGCAGTTGAGTAAGGCGGGCTCGATCGGCCGCGTCGCGCTGGCCGGCGTCGACCTGCGCCTGGTTGCCGATGACGGCACCGACGCGGAGCCCGATCAGATCGGCGAGATCTGGCTGCGCGCCGACACCGTCATGCAGGGGTACCTCGACGACCCCGCTGCCACGAAGGCTGCTTTTGCCGACGGAGGTTGGTATCGCACCGGCGATCTGGCGCGCAAGGATGCGGACGGTTACCTCTTCATCGTCGACCGCGCGAAGGACATGATCATCACGGGCGGTGAGAACGTCTACTCCAAGGAGGTCGAGGACGTGATCTCCGGCCACCCGGACGTCGTCGACGTCGCCGTTGTCGGAAAACCCAACGAAGAATGGGGCGAGACCGTCGTCGCGCACGTCGTCTGGCGTGAACCGGATGTCATCAGCGCCGACGACATCAAGGACTACCTCTCGGACAAGTTGGCGCGCTACAAGATTCCGCGTGAAGTGGTGTTCGCGACGATTCTTCCGCGTACACCAACCGGCAAGATCCAGAAGCACCTCATCCGCGCAGCGAGCTGAAAGGCCTGTCATGACTGATATTTCCGAGAAGACTGTCTCCGAGAACACCGTCACCCACCCGGCGCCGCATCGCACCCATGCAGTGCTCAACCAGTCGGTACCGCGCACGGACGTCAACGAGTTCCAGCTCGATACTGTCCTGGCCGAAGGCGTCGCGCGCCACGACGCCGATTGGGCCACAAGCGAACTCACCGACATCGGTGAACTGGTCGGCAGTGCCGGGTTCCAGCACGACGCCGAGCTGGCCAACACGGTGATCCCAGAATTGAAGACCTTCGATCGCTGGGGAAACCGCATCGACGAGGTCGAATACCATCCGTCGTATCACCGGATCATCTCTGCCGCCGTTGCGCACGGTGCTCACACCTCTGCCTGGGCTGATCCGAAGCCGGGTGCCAACGTGGCTCGGGCCGCGGCATTCATGCTTTTCTCCCAGGTCGAACCGGGTCACGCATGCCCAATCTCCATGACGCACGCCGTGATCCCCTCGCTCGAGCTGCAGCCAGATGTAGCCGCTCTCTGGACCCCGCGCGCCCTTTCTCGGAGCTACACCCCCGAGTTGGACGCTCCCGGAAAGGCATCCGCGATCTTCGGAATGTCGATGACGGAAAAGCAGGGCGGCTCCGACGTGCGAGCCAACACGACCATCGCCAAGCCGGCCGGACGTGGCGGTCCGGGTGCGGACTACCTGCTCACCGGACACAAGTGGTTCTGCTCGGCGCCGATGTCCGACGCCTTCCTGGTTCTCGCTCAGGCCGAAGGTGCGGCCGGCGAGGGACTTTCCTGCTTCCTTCTTCCCCGCATCCTGCCTGACGGCACACGTAACGTTTTCCGTATCCAACGTCTGAAGAACAAGCTGGGCAACAAGTCCAACGCATCGTCCGAGATCGAACTCGACGGCACCGTCGGCACCATGATCGGCGAACCGGGCCGTGGTGTGCGGACCATCATCGAAATGGTGTCCCAGACGCGACTCGACTGCATTCTCGGCAGCACGGCGGGTATGCGTCAGTCGGTGGCCGAAGCGGTGTGGCACGCGCGGCACCGCAGCGCTTTCGGTGCCGTCCTGGCAGATCAGCCGGCAATGACGTCGGTACTTGCCGATCTGGCTCTCGAATCCGAAGCCGCGACCATCACCGCACTGCGATTGGCTCGCGCCCAGGACGAGGACGCAGACGAGCAGGAGAAGGCTTTCCGCCGACTCGCGACAGCCGTTGCGAAGTACTGGATCTGCAAGCGCGGTCCGCACCACTCCTACGAAGCCCTCGAATGCCTGGGCGGCAACGGTTACACCGAGGACTTCCCGCTTGCCCGTCGCTACCGTGAGCAGCCCGTCATGGCTGTGTGGGAGGGGTCAGGCAACGTCATCGCGCTCGATGTCCTGCGCGCGATGACCCGTGAACCCGATTCCGTAGCCGCCTTCGACCACGAGATCAACCTCGCTCGCGGGAACAACCCGGTCCTCGATCAGCACCTCGATCGGGTGCGACGCCAACTCGGTGAGCTCGCCACGATGGCACCCGCCGACGCCCAGCTCCGCGCTCGGACCGTCGTCGAGGCTATGGCGTTGGCACTTCAAGCCTCGCTCATGGTGCGCCACTCCCCGGCCGCTTCGTCCGATGCGTTCATTGCCGCTCGCCTCGGCGCTGACCGTGGTCACGAGTACGGAACTCTTCCTGTAGGAACCGATTTCGCGGGAATTCTCGCGAGAGCCTAAGGCTGCTCCCTCAGCACCCTGGTGACGGTGTGCACTGCCGGCGTCGGATTGTTCGGTCGCCACGCCATCGCGATTTTCAGCGTGGGCGTGGCCCCGGCGATCGGCAGGTACACGACCCCGTCCATGGACAGATGCGCCGTCGACTCCACGACGACGGCGATCCCGACCCCCGCTCCGACCATGGCCAACAGGCTGTACGGATCGGGGGCTTCGTGCGCGACGGTGGGCGTGAAACCTGCTGTGGCGCAAACGGACAACGTCGCATCGCGCACCACCGAGCCGTGCTCGGCGGGATACATCACGAATCGTTCGGTTGCCAGGTCTTCCGGTGACACAGAGTCATGGGTACTGAGGTGATGCCTGGCCGGAACCGCGACCATCAAGGTTTCCTCGCGCACTGTGTGTGTCTCGAATCCGCGCGGAATGGGCAGGCCGACGATACCCATGTCGAGGGTTCCGCGGCGGAGAGCCTCGAGTACTTCACCCGAATACATCTGCGGCCGTAGATCCAACTCGATTCCCGGATGGGAGTCGGCCAAGGACCGTGTGAGTGCCGACAGCACCGTGTATCCGCCCGTTCCGCCGAAACCCACTGTGACACGGCCCGTCTCGCCAGTCGACGCGGCCGATGCGATATCTCTGACGAGGGCGATCTGCGCTTCGATGATCCGTGCGGGCGTGACCAAGGCTTCGCCGGCGGCGGTCAGTTGCACTGATCTGGTGGTCCGGACAAACAGGTCGGTGCCGAGTTCGCGCTCGAGCGCGCGAATGGTCTGGCTGAGCGGGGACTGCCCGATGTGGAGTCGCTCGGCAGCGCGGCCGAAATGAAGTTCGTCGGCGACTGCGAGAAACGCGCGCAGTTGACGCAGTTCCACGTCGCTACTCCCGTCATTCATTATGTGGTTTGCCCACATAAATGAGTCGAACTAAGTCTTGGACTCTACATGGATTTCGGACGATAGTGATTCACGCCTCACATTGCATCCCTTGGTGATGCCCGACGCGAGAATCAGGGAGAACCGTGGATCAACACCCAGGTCAAGACACCAATCCGCCTGAATACAGCACCAAACAGGCGCGCAAGGCCGGAATCACGGCGTTTGTCGGAACGACAATCGAATGGTTCGACTTCTACATCTACGGAACTGCATCCGCTCTGGTGCTCGGCCCGCTGTTCTTCCCGGATGCGTCGCCGGCGGTGGGAACACTCGCCGCCTTCGCGACTTTTGCCGTGGGATTCGTGGCTCGTCCGGTCGGCGGAGTGGTGTTCGGTCATTTCGGAGACAAGTTCGGTCGCAAGAACGCCGTGATCATCACCCTCGCGCTCATGGGGTTGGGAACTGTAGGTGTCGGCCTCCTCCCTACGTACTCCCAGATCGGGATCTGGGCACCGATACTGCTTGTGGCACTGCGTGTTCTCCAGGGCATTGCCATGGGCGGCGAATGGGGTGGCGCGGTATTGATCGCCACCGAGTTCGCTCCCCCGAAGAAAAAGGTGCTCTACGGTGCGTTTGCGCAGCAGGGTTCACCGGTTGGCAACCTGCTCGCGACGCTGGCCTTCCTCGGCCTGACGTTGATGTCGGATTCCGTGTTCGAGTCGTGGGGTTGGCGTCTGCCGTTCCTCGGATCCGCAGCTTTGGTGATCGTCGCTCTCTACATCCGATTGCACATCTCCGAGACACCCGAGATGAAGAAGGCTGTTGCGGCACAAGAACGTACACGGATGCCGCTGGTCGAAGTGTTGCGTTCGCATCCCGTCGAACTTGCTCTCGGCGTCGGCGCTGTGGTTGCCGGTGTTGCCATCACGTACGTCAAGACAACCTTTGCGCTCTCCTGGGCGACAACGGATCTCGGCTTCGAGCGCAGTGACTTCCTCCTCGTGATCACCGTCGCACTGGTAGCCCAGGCGCTCGTACAGCCTTTCGGTGCTGTGCTGGCCACGCGGATCGATCCGTCGAAAGCGGTCCGTTGGATGCTGCTTCCGGAGATCGTGCTCCTACCACTGATGTTCGTGCTGGTTCAGACGGGCTCCGTGCCCTTGGCGATTCTGGGTATGGTCCTCGCGACGGCGCCTCACGCAATGTATTACGCCGCGTTGGCCGGCATCCTGGCGCAGGTTTTCCCCACCAATGTTCGGTATACCGGCATCTCTCTGTCGTACCAATTGTCGACCGCCGTATTTGCCGGAACGGCCCCGATGGTCAGCCAGTATCTGCTGACGCGAACCAACTCGATCTGGCCGGTCGTAGCTCTAGGGCTCGTGTATGTCGTTCTCTCCCTTGTCTGTATGACTGCTTTGTTGCGCAGGAGTGTGCTGCACGCGCAAGGGCCGGAGTCGACGAGCTCCTCGAACATGACCGATGCTTCCACCCTGAAAGGCGTTGACCACTGATGAACTTTGCACACACCGACCCCGCTCTGACAGCGGTAGTGGACAGATGGACCGCCGGGGCGGGCCGAGAGACGTTGAACGGATTGCTTGACCGACTGGGCCGAGATGCCGCCGGCCGTTTGTCCGAGCTTGCCGACATCGCAGACAAGAACCCGCCGGTGCTGCAGCAATTCGACAAGGCCGGTGACCGCATTGACCGCATCTCTTATCACCCGGCCTACCTGGAGCTGTGCCGGGCGGCGTACAACGAGTACGGCCTGTCCGCCATGTCGCACCGAAAAGGGTTGCACGGATGGGACTCCGTGCATCCGCCACTCGCGAAGTACCTCGCGTCGTACATCTTCGTGCAGGCCGAGTTCGGGCTGGCCTGCCCGGTGTCGATGACAGATGCTGCTGCGCGGACGCTGCGTATGTTCGGTGATCCGGCCGTGTTCGCGCCCTGGATCGACGCGTTGACGTCGACGGACCCAGAGCAGGCGAAGACGGGTGCGATGTTCATGACCGAGATTCAGGCAGGCACCGACATCGCCTGCACCGAAACACGCGCCGAGCGCGACGGTAACGGATGGGTTCTGACGGGCAAGAAGTGGTTCGCCTCCAACCCGGATGCCGATGTGATCATCACCCTCGCAAGATTCCCGGGCGGACAGGATGGTTCGACGCGTGGAGTCGGAATGTTCATGGTGCCCAAGACCTTGGGATCCGGCGAGCGCAACAACCTCACGATCGATCGTCTCAAGGACAAGCTGGGTACGCGTTCCATGCCGAGCGGCGAGGTGACGCTGAACCGCGCGCACGCACTCCAGGTCGGCGAACTCGATCGAGGATTCCGCCAGATGGCTGAGATGGTCAACACGTCTAGGCTGTCCAATGCGATGCGTTCGAGCGCTCTCATGCGCCGAGCAGTCCGCGAAGCCGTCGAACATTCGAAGAGCCGAGTCGTGTTCGGTAAGAAGCTCTTCGATCAGCCACTGATGAGGGCGACTCTTCTTCCCCTCGCACTCGATGCCGAGGCTTCGCTCGCGCTGGTGGCGTACAGCGCGCAGTGTCTTCAGGCTGCAGACGGCGGTGACGATCAAGCGCGAGCACTGATCAGGGTGCTGACGCCGATCGCCAAACACTTCGTGTGCAAACGTGCGCGAGTGGTCACCGGTGAGGCAATGGAGGTGCGCGGTGGCAACGGCTACATCGAGGAATGGGTGAACGCGCGACTGGTGCGAGACGCTCACCTCGGCTCGATCTGGGAGGGGTCGAGCAATGTCATTGCGCTGGACGTACTTCGGTGCCTACGCAAGTTCGACTCGCACCGCACGGTCGCGGGAACGATGACGGACATCCTGTCCACTGTCGGACCTGACTGTGACGCCGGGGCCGGAGTTCTGTTGCGGCGCTGGGAGGAACTGGCCGAGGAGGGAGATCGTCTGATCGCCGGATCTGACGATGCCGCGCAGGCTGCCTGTGCAAAATATGCCGATGAGTTGGCTCGCACCGTGATGGCGAGCCTGCTGTTCGATCTTGCGGATCACGGCATCCGAGAAGGTAACGGGTACCGGTCACTGTTGGTGGCGAACTCCTACCTGGCAGGTCTTGCCGGGAAGGCGCCGTCGGCCGCGCTCGGCAATCTCGAGGTGATTACCGATGGCGGCGACGTGGAGTTGGATGACGCACGCGAGGTCGTCGCCGAGTTCCTCTCTGTGGCAGGAGTTCATCGGTGAATTCTTCCCAAGGCCCCGCACCTCTTGCCGGTGTCCGCGTTCTCGATCTGTCGAAGATCCTTGCCGGACCGTACGCAACTATGTCGCTTGCCGATCTCGGGGCGGACGTCACCAAAATCGAGCACCCCGAGGGCGGCGACCCCACACGTTCGTGGGGACCGCCCTTCGTCGGGGTAGATGCCGCCTACTACCTCGCGATCAACCGCGGTAAGAAGTCGGTGACGATCGACCTCAAGTCCACCGAAGGGCAGGAGATCATCCACCGCATGCTCGAAGAGACCGATGTGGTGGTGGAGAACTTCAAGCCGGGCAGTGGATTACAGAAGATCTTCGACTACCAGGCACTGTCCGAGCGATACCCACATCTGATCACCCTGCACATCTCTGCCTTCGGTGAAGAAGGGCCGCTGCGCGACGAACCGGGGTACGACATGATCGCGCAAGCCGCGGGTGGGCTCATGTCGCTCACCGGTGAACCGGGTGGCGCGCCGATGAAGTCCGGATTTGCGTTGGGGGACTTGGGTGCAGCGCTGTTCGGACTGGTCGGGGTGCTGGCTGCATTGGTCGAGCGGGGCCGGACCGGGCGCGGACAGTACGTGACCACGTCGTTGTACGAGTGCCAACTCGCCATGCACGTGAACTGGGCGACCAGCTACTTCGCCACCGGTGAGCGTCCGACGGCGTTAGGCTCCGGTCACCCGAATCTTGCTCCCTACCAAGCATTTCCTGCCAGCGACGGGTACTTCGTCATCGCTGTCGGCAACGACGCGATGTGGGCGTCGCTGTGCGAGGCGATCGGTCGAGGCGAACTGGCGACCGAGCCTCGTTTTGTCCACAACCGCGAGCGGGTGGAGAACCGCGAGAGCTTGGAACGAGAACTCACCAGCGCCTTTGCGTCCGGAACCGTCGAATACTGGTGCGCTCTGCTCGCCGAACGAGCGGTACCGGTCTCTCCGATCCGGCATCTCGACGAGATCTACTCCGATCCCCACACCGCCGCGCTCGGCATGGTCGGAACCGTCGACCATCCGGCGCTCGGACCGTTGAAGCAAGTGGCCTTTCCGGTCAACTTCTCCGGACAGAGGCCGCGCCTGACGTCGGCGCCGCCCGTTCTCGGCGCCGACAACGACGAGGTGTTGGGCACCACTCAGGCGAGTCCGCTCAATGCCGGTGCCGTGTTGTCATCCCGCCAGCCGATGGCCTCGACAAGCGTCGTCAGGTCGTAGTCAGGTCCGCTGACGCCGACGGTGAAGAGCGAGACGCCGTCGGCGACCTGGTCGGCAGCATTTTCGAGCCCAGGCCACGGCACCGAGTGCTCCACTTCCACCGGGTTCCGGCCCACGTCGGCGCAGTGGTCGGAGAGTATGTCTGACTTGCGCAGGTGTGTCTCGCGGTCGCCGAAGCTGTGCCAGACGTCGGCGTACTCGGCGACCAGGCGCAGGGTCTTCTTCTCACCGCCACCGCCGATGAGGACCGGGATGCTGCGCGTCGGCGGCGGGTTGCCCTTCGCCAGGCGGCCCGTGATGCGGGGGAGGTATTCGCCCAGCAGTTTCAGCCGTGAGCCGGGGGTGCCGAAGTCGTATCCGAACTGGTCGTAGTCCTTCTCGAACCAGCCGGCACCGATACCGAGGATCAGACGACCGCCGCTGATGTGGTCGACGGTTCGCGCCATGTCGGCCAGCAGATCCGGATTGCGGTAGCCGCCGCCGGTGACCAGGGCGCCGATTTCGACGCGTTCGGTCTGCTCGGCCCAGGCTCCCAGCATTGTCCAGCATTCGAAGTGGGCGCCGTCGGGATCGCCGGTCAACGGGTAGAAGTGGTCCCAGTTGAAGACGATGTCCACCCCGGCGTCCTCGGACCGCAAGACGGCGTCGCGTATCAACCCGTAATCGGGTGCGTGCTGAGGTTGGAGTTGAACACCGATACGTACCGGACGAGTCATGCCACGCTCCTGACGAGAGGAATGGTTGTCTTCTCCCATCATGGCCGGGTGTGCGCGGTACCGCTACCGCCGCCGTCGGTGACGGGTATGCCCGCTTTGTTCCCACCCCTTTTCGAGCGAACGGTACGTTCGGCGCCTTAGATCGACTGAACGTGCCGTTCGCTCAAAATGGGGGGGCAAAACAGGGGTGGTCTGCCCACAGCAGACAGGCGGGGTCCCGACACCGCTGCGCCGGTAGGAATGGATTCATGACTACCGAAGCACCCACCGATACCGGCTACCGTGACCTGTTGACAGACAGGCTCTTCCGACAGCGAACCATTCTGCTCACCGGCGAGGTCAACGACGCCATGGCCGAACGTGTGTGTTCGGAACTGGTACTACTCGCCACCACCGACCCCAAGCGCGACATCGTGCTCTACATCAATTCACCCGGCGGATCGGTGTTTGCCGGTCTGGCCATCTACGACACGATGAAGCTCATCCCCAACGACGTCGTGACGGTCGCGATGGGCTTCGCCGCCAGCATGGGCCAGGTGCTTCTCTGCTCCGGTACCCACGGCAAGCGAATCAGCCTGGCGCACAGCCGCATCATGATGCACCAACCTTCGGCAGGTATCGGTGGCACTGCGGTGGACATTGCGATCCAGGCCGAGAGCCTCGAGTTGATGAAGCGTCAATCGCAGGAAATCCTCGCCGCCGAGACGGGCCGGACCGTCGAGGAGATCGAGACCGACAGCGATCGGGATCGTTGGTTCACCGCCGAGCAGGCGCGCGAGTACGGAATCGTCGACCGCGTCGTGACGTCCTTCGCCGAGATAGCACCGCAAGCCACCTTCCCCAAGATCGGATTGTGACGTCATGTCCCAGTATACGATTCCCAGTGTCATCGAGCGAACGCCAACGGGTGAGCGGTCTTTCGACATCTTCAGCAGGCTGCTCAACGAACGCATCGTTTTTCTCGGCACAGAGATCGACGACGGCGTCGCCAATGTCGTGATGGCTCAGATGCTGCATCTGCAGGCCGACAACCCGGATCGCGAAATCGGTTTGTACATCAACTCTCCCGGCGGTTCCACCACGGCAATGCTCGCGATCTACGACACCATGCAGTTCTTGAAACCCACCATTTCCACGTACTGCATGGGGCAAGCGGCGTCGGCTGCTGCAGTGCTTCTGGCCGCCGGTACTCCCGGCCATCGGCATGTTCTCGCCCATTCGCGGGTGCTGCTGCACCAACCGTCGACGCAAGGTAGTGGCACCATCTCGGACCTCGCGCTTCAAGCCGCCGAGATCCTGCGAATCCGGGAGCAGACCGAGGCGATTCTGAGTAAGCACACCGGTCAGAGCGTCGAGCGACTACGAAAGGACACCGATCGCGACAGGATCTTCACTGCCGACGACGCTATCTCCTACGGACTGGCTGACACCCTCATCGAAGGGAACTGATCAGGCTGCCATCAGGACTGGACCGGAGATCGGTGCGGGAGAATGTCCGAAGGTGAGGGAGTTGAGCGCAACGATCCTGTTGCCCGCTCGGAACAGCAGGTGCTCGAGCGGCATCCCGAGCGCTTCGCAGATGGCGCGCAGAATTTCCGACGACGGTTCCTTCTTGCCCCGTTCGATCTCGGAGAGGTACTGCTTCGACATCCCGACCTTTGCGGCGACGTCGTCGAGAGTTCGGTCCTGGTCGCGTCGGACCTCCCTCAATACTCGTCCGTAGGCTTCACGAATCAGTGGGGGTTTGCGCACGGCAACAGCAGGATCGGGATGTTCGGACCCATCCTTGACCAGGACTAATCTGCGCGGCGCATCCATAGGCCGAGTATTCCAGTCGGCCGGTTCGGACACCACCGGGTTCGCCGAGGGCTGATAACCCTCAACTTGTCCGGACACCACCGGCAAGGAACATCGCGCGAAGAACGAAGGCCGCCTCGGGTCCGACGATCTCGCCGACCAGGTTCGTATAGCGGTCGACGAACTCGGGCCCGTGGGAAGCCTCGTCGGAAGTGGGGTCACCGAGGTGGTGCGCAAGTTCGTGCAAGACAACGAATTCGCGTAGCGCCCACCGGCCGTCACGGTCGTCTGGAACGGCGATGACGTCGTTCGAATAGTGGGCGGCAGCATTACCGGCGCGAGAGCGTACGGACACCGAAACGGTTGCGCGAGGCCAGGTCTCCCGAATCCAGTTCAGCCCGAGTAGTTGGTCGCAGTACGCCTGGACCGACTCCACGGAACCGAATTTGCGCTCGACCGGCAGGGTGATGGTGGAACCCATGACCTCGACGCTCCGAAGGCCGCGCTCGTCGGCGCGATCGAACATGTTGCGTACCAACGTCTCTGCCTCGTAGACCGCGCTGCGCTGGGTATCCCTCATGAGTCGAGTTGTCCGCGCACCCCGCCGATTTCCGGAAGGTTGCCTAGACGCGCGGAGCGCGCCGCCCGATCACCCGCCCGTCGAGCATGCGAGGAATGCCCGGCACTCGCGCGGCCACCGCCTCGCCACGTCCCACGCGCTTTGGAGTTGGACGAGTAGTAGTCCTCGAGCTCGATTTCCTTGTTACGCAGCACGAGTGCGGTTTCCGAAGATGACGCGGCCGACTCGGCGATCGCCGCCTTCTCCGTCTGCTGCTTCGTCTCGGCCAACCGAGCGCCGATGCGAGACGCATACGCCATCTGGAAGTTCAGGCGCGCCGTCACTCCGGCTACCGGCTTGCGGACCTGAGTGTTGACGCGTCGTCGTCCACGAGTTTCGACGACGGTCCGCACGGACGTTTCGCCGCGGTACGCCCCGGAGCGCACGTACGCGTCGGAGTCACGCACCATCTGGAAGAGCAAGCTCGAGTACAGGGCTTCGCACACGTCGATGTCACCGGCGAAGCCGTAGGCGTAGATGACGGCCGACGTCTGAGCGATGTCGCACTGCACGTCATTGGCAGCGGCGATCGCGATGAACAACTGAGCGTACGTTCGCAGCCCGCGCTTACCCGGTTCGCCGATGGTGATGAGCCGTTGAGTGGGTGTCGCACGTTTTTCCGAAGACGCGGTGTGCGCACGAGCGACCGCCAGATCGATGGCGGAACTGGTGGCCAACCGCTGCGCGGCGGCCATGAAGGCTTCACCTTCGTGTGGATTGTCGGTGGACTCCGCTTGGCGAAGCAGCGCACCGATGCGGGTCAGCATCTTCTCCGAACTCACCGTGAAAGACTACGCTCGCGCGCCGACACGGACGTTTATGCTGCTAGCGCACACGCTCACCCTCAACTTGGATCGTCCGGCACGTTCCTGCCGGTAGAAGGGATCAACCTCGTCATGGCTTCAGTGACTTTCGAGAGCACCACCTGCCTGTTCCCCGGATCGAACACTCCGGCAGTGGACAAGCTCGACCTCGAGATCGAGGACGGCGAGTTCCTCGTCCTCGTCGGACCCTCCGGCTGCGGAAAGTCGACAACCCTGCGCATGCTCGCCGGGCTCGAAGACGTCCACAGCGGACGCATCCTCATCGGCGACCGAGACGTCACCGGTCAGGAACCGAAAGAGCGTGACATCGCGATGGTCTTCCAGAACTACGCGCTGTACCCGCACATGTCGGTGGCCGAGAACATGGGTTTTGCGCTCAAGCTCGCCGGAACCAACAAGACGGAGATCCGCGCCCGCGTCGAAGAGGTCGCGAAGATGCTCGACCTCGAGCCGTACCTCGACCGCAAGCCCAAGGCGCTGTCCGGTGGTCAGCGTCAGCGAGTGGCGATGGGCCGCGCCATCGTCCGCCAGCCGCAGGTCTTCCTGATGGACGAGCCCCTCTCGAATCTCGACGCGAAACTCCGTGTTCAGACGCGCACGCAGATCGCTCAGCTGCAACGACGCCTCGCGACGACGATGGTCTACGTGACCCACGACCAGGTCGAGGCCATGACGATGGGTGACCGCGTCGCTGTCCTCGAAAAGGGAATCCTGCAGCAGTGCGCCTCGCCGCGCGAGCTCTACAACAAGCCGAAGAACGTCTTCGTCGCCGGCTTCATGGGTTCACCCGCGATGAACCTGTTCACCCTCCCCGTCGTCGACGGCGGCGTGGCTTTCGGCGACGGAATCGTTCCGGTGCCGCGCGAGACGATGAATGGCGTCGTCGAAACCGAGGTTGTCCTGGGTATTCGCCCCGAGCACCTCGAGATCGCCGCCGAAGGCCTGCCGATGGAGGTCGACGTCGTCGAGGAACTCGGCTCGGATGCCTACGTCTACGGCCGGACCACGATCGGTGGACGGTTGCAGCAGATCGTCTCGCGTGGTGACTGGCGTAATCCGCCGCAGAAGGGCGAGCGCGTCAACCTGCGCGTCGACCCCGAGAAGGTGCACATTTTTGCGACCACCGACGGGCGTCGCCTGGGTTAGGTGGACCTGTCAAACGACACATGACCGATTCAGGTTCGGCGTAATACCCACAAGTACGGGTGTCTCGTGCCACAGTAGGGGCCGATGCCGGGAGCCGGCACTCATGGCGCATGCCGTGAGCAGGCTCTCGGTGACCGTCTATTTGTCATACACATACGGGGAGCGAATCCATGGTTCTGAACTCGAAGGCGATGCGCCGCGCTGCAATTGCAGCCACGGCAGCGTCCATGCTGGTACTGGCGGGCTGCTCGTCCGATTCTGACAAGGACAGCGGAACCAGCACCACGGCCGCATCCGGGGGATCGTCCTCGAGCGAAGGCCGCGGACCCATCACGATCGTCGAGGGGCAGGATGCCCTGAACGAGGCGCTCGAAAACATCATCACCGACTGGAATGCCGAGCATCCGGACGAGAAGGTCACGCTCAAGCCGCTGGCCAAGGAAGCCAACGCGCAGGTCGACGACATCACCCAGCGCATGCAGGCCAAGAGCGACGAGTACGACCTCATCGGTGTCGACGTCGTCAACACCGCCCAGTTCGCCGCAAACGGCTGGCTGCTGCCGCTCGAGGGTGACCTCGCGATCGACGAGTCCGGCCTCCTGCCGTCGACCGTCGCTTCGGGCACCTACAACGGCAAGCTCTACGCAGCGCCGAAGAACACCAACGCCGCGTTCCTGTACTACCGCAAGGACCTCGTCGAGAAGGCTCCCACTACGTGGGCCGAGCTCAAGGAAAACTGCCCGAAGGCTGTCGAAGCCGGCATCTCCTGCTACATCGGTCAGTTCAAGAACTACGAGGGCCTGACGGTCAACACCACCGAGATCACCAACGCTTTCGACGGCCCGTGGGTCGGCCCGGACGGACTCACCCCGGCCATCGACGACAAGACGAAGGCAGGCGTTCAGTCGATCGTCGACAACTTCGCCGACAACACCATCCCGCAGGAAGCACTGACCTACTCCGAGGGCGAGTCGCAGACTGCGTTCGGTGACGGCAAGGCGCTCTTCATGCGCACGTGGTCCGGCTTCTCGGTCGACGGTGAGAAGACCTCGGTTGCCGGCAAGTACGGCTACACCGTTCTTCCGGGTGTCGACGGACCGGGCGCTTCGACGGTTGGCGGCTACAACGTCGGTATCAGCGCGTACTCGGACGCACCGGCCACGGCTCGTGACTTCCTCGAGTTCATGCAGACCAAGAAGTCGCAGACGTACTTCACCGAGGTCGGCGGCGCCCCCGTCCTCTCGGCTGTCTACGACGACCCGGCAGTGCTCGCTCAGTTCCCGTACTTCGCGACCCTGAAGGAAGCACTCGCTACCGCTCAGCCTCGCCCCGTCACGCCGTACTACACGCAGGTGTCGAAGTCGATCTCCGACAACACCTACGCTGCTATTCGCGGCGAGAAGACCGTCGAGCAGGCCTTGGCGGACACCAAGGCCGGCATCGAAACCGCCGGTAACTGATCTACCAGGAGCAATAAGCAATGGCAGAACCGCAGGATCCTTCCGCGGCTGTGCCTACCAACCCCACGGTCGGGGCCGGTTCAACCGGTCCCGACCGTTCGGGCGTTGGTGGGAGACACCGTGCACCGGAACCGCTAGAAGAGCCGTCGGCATCCGAGGCAGCAGGGACATCCCTGACCAAGGTTCTGCCTGACCTTGCAGCTACTCCACCCCCACCAACCTCGCCCCCGCCTGCGTCGGCCGACAAGCCGAAGAAGCGTCGACGAGTTCCCGTGTGGGCGTTCGTCGCACCGTCGCTGATCGTTCTCGCCGTCATCATTCTGTATCCGCTCGGACGAGCGATCTGGATGTCGATGCACAGCGACGGCAAGAAACTCGATCCCGAGACCGGCATGTTCGTCACCGGTCAGTTCACGTGGTTCGACAACTACAAGAACTGGATCACCCAGTCCTGCAACACCGCCAACGGCTCGATTCCCTGCCCGCCCGGCACACTCGGATCGCAGTTCTGGCAGTCGATCGGAAATACGTTCGGCTTCACCGTCGTCACCGTCCTGCTCGAGACGGTGATCGGTCTGTCGATGGCACTGATCATGGCCAAGACGTTCCGCGGACGCGGTTTGCTCCGCGCCTCCGTGCTGATTCCCTGGGCCATCCCCACCGCCGTCACCGCGAAGCTGTGGTTCTTCATCTTCGCCAACGACGGCATCGCCAACAAGATCCTCGGCACCAACATCCTGTGGACGGCCGATCCCTGGCCGGCACGATTCGCGATCGTCGTCGCCGACGTCTGGAAGACCGCGCCGTTCATGGCGTTGCTGATTCTCGCGGGTCTGCAGATGATTCCCGCCGACGTCTACGAGGCCGCCAAGGTCGACGGCGCAACGGCGTGGCAGCGGTTCCGCATGATCACGCTTCCGCTGGTCAAGCCCGCACTCATGGTGGCGGTGCTTTTCCGCACGATGGACGCGCTGCGCATGTACGACCTGCCCGCGATCATGATGGGATCCAACCCCGCCACCTCCACCATCTCGGTTCTGGTGGTCGATCAGATGCGCGTCGGCGCCAATTCGGCGTCGGCACTGTCCACCATCACGTTCCTCATCATCTTCGCTGTGGCCTTCATCCTGGTCCGATTCCTCGGAGCCAATGCGGTCAGCACGCAGGAAAAGCAGCGGAAGGGGGAGCCGGTATGAACAAGGCACTACGCGGCAAGATCGGCACCTACATCGGCGTCGTACTGATCATCGTGTGGGGACTCGCTCCCTGCTACTGGATGATCGTGACGGCGCTGCGCGACCCGGCGGATACGTTCTCCACGTCGCTGTGGCCCACCAATCTCACGCTGTCCAACTTCACCGCGGCGCTCGATCCCGACGCCAAGGTGAACTTCACTCGTGCACTGATGAACAGCCTCATCATCGCGGGCGCGACCACGCTGATCGCCTTGGTCATCGGCGTGTTCACTGCGTACGCGCTTTCGCGTTTCGATTTCCGTGGCAAATACTTCGTCACCGGAATCATCCTCGGTGCGTCCATGTTCCCGGTCGTCGCCCTCGTGACTCCGCTGTTCCAGTTGTTCACCGACATCGGCTGGATCGGCAGCTACAAAGCGCTGATCATCCCGAACATCTCGTTCGTGCTGCCGCTGACGGTCTACACGCTGACGTCGTTCTTCTCCGAACTTCCGTGGGAGCTCGAAGAAGCGGCGCGTATCGACGGCGCCACCCGTGGCCAGGCCTTCCGTCTGATCATGCTGCCACTGGCCGCGCCGGCACTGTTCACCACCGCGATCCTGGCTTTCATCGCGACGGTCAACGAGTACCTGCTATCGCTGCAACTCTCGAGTGACAAAACCGCGCCTGTCACGGTGGCGATGGCCAAATTCTCCGGAACCGACCCATTCGTCACGCCGTACACCTCGATCATGGCCGGCGGAACCCTCGTGATGGTCCCGCTGGTCATCATGGTTCTCATCTTCCAGCGACGCATCATCGCCGGTCTGACCGCAGGCGGCGTCAAGTCGTGATGCGGGCCGCACGGTTGCGATGAGGCGGGCTTCGCGCGCCCAGCGCATGGAGCTGATTGCCGGCTTCATCTCGGTCTTCACCCTCATGGCGTTGATCGGCGCTGTGGTCGCGATCGTCAAGGGTGACCCCGGCGTGATGCCGTCTTTGGTGCTGCTCGGTTGCGTCGTCGCTCTCGGGCTGGCGTTCCGCGGATACCGGAACGCGGTCCGAGCAGAACGTCGCGAATAGCCAGCCCGGTAGGGTGACATTTCGGTATCGCAGTTGCCGGGAGTTATCTGATCGAGATATGACCCTGGTGGAATGGTGCCGGTAAGTCCGGATCCACGACCGGGAGTGTTGAGTGAGTCCATCGAACAGATCGAGTGCGACGGGTGGCGATCAGTCGTCGGCTCGATCGGGCAAGTCGGCTAATTCGCCTCGGTCGAGTAAGTCGGCCAAGCCGGCGAAGAAGCAGCGCTCGAAGTGGCGGTACGTCCGGCGGACCATCTACGTTCTCGTGCTCCTGATGATCATCGTGCCTGCGTCGGTTTTTGCTGTCGCGTACAGCCGGACCGACGTCCCGCGCCCCTCGGACATGCAGACCAATCAGGTGTCCACCATCTACATGGCCGACGGCACGACCGTGCTCGGCAAAGTGGTGCCGCCAGAGGGAAACCGGACCGAGGTCGCGTTGTCGGCCATCCCGATTCACGTCCGCGATTCGGTGCTCTCGGCGGAGGATCGTAACTTCTACACCAACCCCGGATTCTCGATCTCGGGATTTGCTCGCGCTGCTCGCGACAACGTGATGGGCAAGGAAAGCGCCGGCGGTGGCTCGACGATCACGCAGCAATACGTGAAGAACGTGTTGGTGGGCGACAAGCGCAGTATCGACCGAAAGCTGCGTGAGCTTGTCATCTCCGCGAAGATGGCGCGCGAGTGGTCCAAGGACGACATCCTTGCCGCGTATCTCAACACCATCTACTTCGGCCGCGGTGCTTACGGCATCGCCGCCGCATCCAACGCGTACTTCGACAAGCCGGTCAGTGAGCTGAGCGTCGAGGAAGGCGCAGTTCTTGCCTCCGTCATCCAGAGCCCGTCGTTCCTGGACCCCGAGACCAATCTGTCCGCGCTGCAAGCACGCTGGGACTACGTTCTCAACGGCATGGTCGAACTGGGCAGCCTGACCAAGACGGATCGCGACGCGATGCAGTTCCCGGCTGTCGCCCCCGCCAATCGGCCGACCGATCTGAACCAGGCACCAGGACCCGAAGGCCACATCAAGACTCAGGTGCTCAAGGAACTGGCCGAGGCGGGTATCAGCGATCAGACGCTGAACACCGCTGGTCTGCAGATCACGACGACCATCGACCCGGTTGCGCAGGAAGCTGCGCTGAACGCGGTCAAGCGGAATCTCGACGGTGAACCGGAAGATCTGCGGACCGCAGTAGTGTCCATCGACCCCAAGACTGGTGGCGTCGACGCCTACTACGGCGGTGACGACGGAGCCGGATTCGACTACGCCCAGGCGCCGCTGCAGACCGGTTCCGCGTTCAAGGTCTTCGGCCTGGTCGCGGCGTTGATGGAAGATATTCCGCTGTCCGCACGGTTCGACAGTTCACCGCTCACGATCAACGGTGTGACGATCGGAAACGTCGGCGGCGAATCCTGTGGTCGATGCACCATCGCCGAGGCACTCAAGCGCTCGCTGAACACCAGCTTCTACCGGTTGATGCTCTCGATGGAGGACGGTCCCCAGAAGATCGCCGACGCCGCTCACCTGGCCGGACTGCCAGAACACATTCCCGGACTCGACTACCCGACGCTTACGCAAGAGGGTGGTCCGCCGGAGAACGGAATCGTGCTCGGCCAGTATCAGTCTCGCGTCATCGACATGGCGTCCGCGTATGCGACGCTCGCCAACTCCGGTGTGTACCAGCAGCCGCACTTCATCCAGAAGGTCGTGACGGCTGAAGGTGAAGTCCTGCTCGATCGCCCGGTGTCTCCCGGTGAGCGTCGTCTCGATGCGGCTGTTGCGGACAACATCACGCAGGCCATGCTCCCGATCGCGTCGTACTCCAACGGTCACGCGCTTGCCGGTGGACGCCCGTCCGCTGCCAAGACCGGCACCGCGCAGCTGGGCGACACCGGGCAGAACAAGGATGCATGGATGGTCGGTTACACGCCGTCGCTGTCCACCGCGGTGTGGATCGGAACTTCCGATGCGCAGGCCATCACTAACTCCTACGGTGGTTTGATCTACGGCTCCGGAGTGCCTGCGGACATCTGGAAGAGCACGATGGACGGCGCGCTGAAGGGATCCGACTGGGAGAGCTTCCCGTGGCCGGACCCCATCGGCGGGCAGGCCGGCGTTCCCGCGAACTCCGGTGTGACCTCGGGCGACGGAACGGGCACGCCCACGACGGGGGCAGCCCCTCCCCCAGCGCCCATCGAGGTGCCCGGCCTACCGCCGATCGAAGTGCCGCAGCTTCCCCAGTTGCCGCGTCAGATCGAGATCCTGCCTGGCATCGTCATCCCGCTCCCGGGCTGACAAGCAGCGCTCGATTCTCTGGCGCTCAGGCCTGATCGTCGAAGAGGCCGAGTTGCGTCGGCGCTGCATCTTTGGCGGGAAGCACGACGACGCGCAGTCCGCGCCTGAGGTTGCGGATCGCGTGCGTCCACGCGCGCTTCTCGCCCGCACACAGGTCGGTGTCGTCGTCCTTGCGCCGGATGGACTCGGTCAACGCCTCGTGCCACGCCGTCTCCTGCTCCTGACTGATCCGCAGGTAGTCGAGAATAGTGTCGCGGTCGTGTTCACAGATCACGGCAACCTCTTCGGCGCTGAGCTCACCCGTTCCGTCGGCGTCGAGTTCGAGGAGCGCCATGAGCGCCGGAGGAAATTCGTGGCACTCGTGTGACTCGTATTCGGCACCGGGATCTTCGTGCTCGGAGGCCATGCCGTCGTTGAAGGCGGTGTCTCCGGTTGCGCGAATGGGTTGCCCGCCCAGTTCTTCGGCGAGTTCGTCCGATGCTTCGGCCAATTCGGCGAACGAGCGCAGAGCCCGCAGCAGATGCTCGGCGACGAAGGGTGCGCCGTCCACGCGGACCACGCCCAGCACACTCTGCTCGACAAGAATGAGTTTGATGGTCGGCCACTGCCGATTGAGCTGGGCAAGAACAACAGCAGCGTTCTCGAGGTTCTCGACCGAATGCACGACCCGTGAGAACACCTCCACGTACTCGTCGTCCTCGAGGACACGAACATAGGTGACCTGCTCACCGCGGACCAGCGGGATGTCGCCGTCGTCGTCACGCTTGGGCGGATGACCGAGAAGGCGTTCGACGGCCCCGTCGACCAGGATCCGCAGCATGTCGCCCGAACCCGAGGGAGCGTGCGACGGCGTCGTGGCGAACGCCGGCGTCGACTCGCGTCCACTGGTGCTGGCACGCAGGAACGACGGGTGCGCAATGCTCCACATCTCGCGGAAGACGCGGAGCACCTTTGTCACCAGTTCCTCGGGACGAGCGCGGTCGACGTCGATGTAGAAGGACATGGACCCGTTGCCCTCGGGCTCGTGCTCGCACAGATCGGGAGCGTTGAACCCCATGTCGAGTAGTGAGGAGTGGTCTTCCGGTTCGAGCATCCGCAGTGGATGCAGAAACCTGTTGGAAGGAACTTCACAGCGCACGGAGGTCTGGTTCCATGCGAAGAACTGGATGCACGCGGGTGCGTCTGCCAGTTCGTCCATGCTGTCGTAATGCGACTCCACCACGAGGGTGTCGTCGTCCTCCATCACGGAGATGTAGCGAGCGAGATGAGTCTCGAAAGTAGTCCAGGCACTCAGGATTTCCAGATCGAAAGTATTGTCCGACATCGTCGCTCCTCTGGTCCGGGGGCGCATAGGCCCTATCGACGACACGCCGAAACCCCTGCTTTTCAAACCCCGCCTACGACGGTAGTCCTGGGGTCCGACAGTGACCATTGGGCGAAGAAGAAGGAGGATCGCGATATCCCTGGCAGTGCGGCGATATGACCTATTGCGGCTCGTAGTGTCGGATTCGGTGGGTGTGTGCGATCGTCTGACGAATCTCCTCCAGCGACGACGGTGCTGCTCCGCGAGAACGAGCTTGGACCAAGATGTTTCCCAGCGCCGTTGCCTCGACGGGCCCAGCAGTGACAGGGAGACCTGACTCGTCGGCGGTGAGCTGGCAGAGCAGCGAATTCTGCGAGCCCCCGCCGACGATTGCAATCGTCTCGACTTTCGCTCCGGCGAGTTCTCCGGCTGTGTGCACAGTGTGGCGGTAGGCGCTCGCCAGTGAGTCGAGAATGCAGCGGGTCACCTCGGCCGGCGTTGCCGACGTCGACAGCCCCGCGGCGTCGCTGATCCGCGCAGGCATGTCGCCCGGCGCGATGAACTTCACGTCGTCGACGTCGATTCGTTTCGTTGACGGACCCACCCCTCTTGCTTCCTCGAGCAGTTGGTGCAGCTCCAACTGCCTACCCTCTCGAGCCCACGATCGTAGGGACTCCTGAAGCAGCCACAGCCCGCCGACGTTGCGCAGGAATCGCGTTCGCCCGTCCACGCCTCGTTCGTTCGTGAAATTAGCGCGGCGTGCGTCTTCGGTGACTACCGGGCGTGCGAGTTCGAGACCAGCCAACGACCAGGTGCCGCTCGAAATGTACGCGAAACGCGTGCCGGAGGCGGGAACCGCGACCACTGCGGATGCGGTGTCGTGCGAGCCGACGGTCGTCACGACCGTGGACGGTGAAAGTCCGGTGAACCGAACAACTTCGGGCCGAATCGTGCCTCGTTGCGCGCCTGGTTGGTCGAGTGTCGGGAAGAGCGTCTCTGAAATACCGAGGTTCTCGAACAACTCCGTTGCCCACCGGCCGTTGTGCACGTCGAGTAGACCGGTTGTCGACGCGTTAGTCGATTCGGTACGAAGTTCTCCGGTGAGCCAGTACGCCAACAAGTCAGGTATGAGCACGATGTGTGCCGTTCGCCCCCAGTCGGGCGATCGCTGTTCTGCGGCAAGTTGGTAGACGGTGTTGAACGGTAGGAACTGCAGCCCGTTGACGGTGTACATCGCCTGCGGATCGACGCGTGCGTGCACCTCGCCGATCACGGCGTCAGTTCGGTTGTCGCGGTAAGAAATCGGTTCGGACAGCAAAATTCCGTCCGCGTCGAGTAGGCCGTAGTCGACAGCCCAGGTGTCGATTCCGATCGACTCGACGCTCGGAAAGGATGCAGCGAGAGCGCGCAGACCGGCGAGCACCTCACCGTAGAGATCGGTGAGGCTCCAGCGTAGGTGCCCGTCGACCGCGCTCGCGCCGTTGGCGAAACGATGAACGACGTGCAGTGTAGTAGTGCCTGCGTCGATCACGCCGGCGATCACTCGGCCACTCGAAGCCCCTATGTCGACCGCTGCGAAGATTCTGGCCGGCACCGGTCTACCGGAGAAACGCGGCAGCGACGCCGGCATCGACCGGGATGTGCAATCCGGTGGTGTGACTGAACTCGTCTGATGTGATCATCGCGGCAGCGTTGGCGACGTGTTCCGGAAGGACTTCACGCTTGAGGAGGGTTCGCTGCGCGTAGAACTCACCCAGCTTCTCCTCGTCGACTCCGTAGACAGCAGCTCGCTTGGCGCCCCAGCCGCCGGCGAAGATTCCGGATCCACGCACAACTCCGTCGGGATTGATACCGTTGACTTTGATGCCGTGCTCGCCGAGTTCGGCAGCGAGCAAGCGAACCTGGTGGGCCTGATCGGCTTTGACCGCGCTGTACGCGATGTTGTTCGGCCCGGCGAACACCGAGTTCTTCGACGAGATGTACACGATGTCGCCGCCGAGGCCCTGATCGATCATCGCCTTCGCCCCGGCCTGCGCCACGAGGAAGCTGCCTTTGGCCATCACGTCGTGCTGCAGATCCCAATCCTGCTCGGTGGTGTCGAGTAGTGGTTTCGAAATCGACAGTCCGGCATTGTTCACCAGTAGATCCAGGCCACCGAATGCCAGGAGTGCAGCGTTCACGGCAGCGTGGACTTGGGCGCTGTCGGTGACGTCGGCCTGCACGCCGATCGCGACGTCCGTGTTGCCGATTGCCTCCGCTGCAGCTCTGGCCTTCTCGCCGTCGAGATCGGCGATCACCACGCACGCGCCCTGGGCTGCTAGACGAGTCGCAATCGCTCGTCCGATTCCACTCGCAGCACCTGTCACCAACGCGATGCGGGAGGCGTGCGAACGTGGTGCCGGCATCCGTTGAAGCTTCGCCTCTTCCAACGCCCAGTACTCGATCCGGAACTTCTCGCTCTCGTCGATAGGCGCGTAGGTGGACACGGACTCGGCACCGCGCATGACGTTGACGGCGTTGGTGTAGAACTCACCGGCGACGCGTGCAGTTTGTTTGTCCTTGCCGTAGGAGAACATTCCGACACCGGGAACCAGAATGATCGCCGGGTCGGCTCCGCGGACGGGAGGAGTGTCCGCGGTCGCATGGCGGTCGTAGTAGGCCAGATAATCCCTGCGATATGCCTCGTGGAGCTCGGTCAGACGGGCGATGTACTGGTCGATCGTCACCGAAGTCGGGAGCTCGAGAACGAGCGGCTTCACCTTGGTCCGCAGGAAGTGATCAGGGCATGAGGTTCCCAATTCCGCAAGTGGTGCAAGCTTTTCCGAAGCAAGGAATTCGAGTACGACGTCTGAATCACTGAAGTGCCCGACCATCGGCCGGTCGCAAGACGCGATCCTTCTCAGGTGCGGTGCGAGCGCTGCGGCCCGCGCTCGCCTTTCGTCGACGGGCAGCGCTGTGAAACCGTCGACTGTTTCACCGAACGGTGTGGCCGATCCGTTCTCGTCCAGGTACCGCTGAGCGGTCTCGATTATCCACCGAGAATTGGCTTCGGCTTCATCGCTGGATGCGCCCCACGCGGTGATTCCGTGACCGCCGAGGATGGTGCCTACCGCCTCAGGATGCGTCCTGTGCACCTCGGCGATGTCGAGGCCCAATTGAAAACCTGGTCGGCGCCACGGAATCCACACAACTTTCTCTCCGAAGACGTTCTTGGTCAGGTGTTCCCCGTCTGCGGCGGTGGCAATGGCGATGCCGGAATCCGGGTGTAGATGATCGACATGTGCGGCACTGACGAGACCGTGCATCGCGGTGTCGATCGACGGAGCGGCGCCGCCCTTGCCGTGCAAGCAGTAGTCGAAGGCGGCGACCATCTCGTCTTCGTGGTCGACGCCGCGATACACGTCGGTAAGAGCCCGCACCCGGTCCAACCGGAGTGTCGCCAAACCGTTTTCGGTCAGTGTGCCGAGATCGCCACCGGACCCTTTCACCCACAGGAGTTCGACGGTATCACCGGTGACCGGATCCGTGACGTGGCCCTTGGCCGAGGTGTTTCCACCTGCGTAGTTCGTGTTCCTCGGATCGGATCCGAGTCTGTTCGAACGGGCAAGCAGTTGCGCGACAGTGGTGTTCGTCGATTCAGTCATAGCGAGATTCAGGCTCCCCAACCGGCTTGGATTCCACCCGTCCGGGTGGAGTTGATGTGGTCTGCATATCCGCTTTCGCGGTATGCCTGCATGGGTTCGGCGGGAAGACCGCGAGATACGCGCCAATCTGCCAGGTCCGAACGGACGTCGGTGTAGAAGGCATCCATGAAGATTTCGTGTGCGCCGAGCACGTCACCGAGTTTCTCCGCCTCGGTGAGGGCGGCACGGTCGACGAGCAAGGCCCGGGTGGTCATCTCCTGGACGTTGAGGACCGAGCGTATCTGTCCGGGGATCTTTTCCTCGACGTTGTGGCACTGATCGAGCATGAACGCGACTTCGCTGTCGGGCCCGTATCCACCACCACGAATGACCTCGAACATGATGCGGAACAACTGAAATGGATCCGCAGCGCCGACGATCAGGTCGTCGTCCGCATAGAATCGCGAATTGAAATCGAAGGAGCCGAGACGGCCGAGGCGCAGTAACTGCGCAACGATGAATTCGATGTTGGTACCAGGTGCATGGTGTCCGGTGTCGAGGCAGACGAAAGCGCGCTCGCCGAGGGCGACGCTGTGGGCGTACGAGGTTCCCCAGTCCGGGACGTCGGTGGCGTAGAAGGCGGGTTCGAAGAACTTGTATTCGAGCACAAGTCGCTGATGCTCGGACAAACGGTCGTAGACCTGGCGTAGCGAATCGGCAAGTCGGTCCTGTCGATCACGCAGGTCACCTTGGCCGGGGTAGTTGGTGCCGTCCGGTAGCCAGATCTTCAGGTCGCGACTGCCGATGACATCCATGATGTCGATGCACTGATGCATGTGTGCGATTGCCTTCGCACGTACTCGTTCGTCGACATGCGTGAGGCTGCCGAACTTGTAGTCGTCATCCTGAAATGTGTTGGTATTGACGGTTCCCAGTCGCACTCCGAGGTTGGCGGCGTGGGTGCCCAACTTGTCGAAGTCATCGACGAGATCCCACGGAATGTGCAGAGCGACCGACGGTGCGAGTCCGGTCAGTTCGTGAACCTTGGCCGCGTCGGCGAGTTTTTCGTAGGGATCCCGAGGCGCGCCGGCGGAACCGAACACTTTGAATCGAGTTCCGGAGTTACCGAACGCCCACGAAGGCAATTCGATGGACTGGTCCGCGAGCGCTTCCGAGATTTCACTGAATGTAGGCATGCCGCTCCACTGAATCGAGAATGTTTGAATCGATTCAAATTATGTGATGGGCTCCACAACTGTCAACCCCAGTGCGTCTGACTAGGGAGTAGTCGCTCGGAGGTGCGGCGGTAGAAGCCCGTGTCAGTTCGTGGATCGTGACGAGCGACGGACGACCAGTTCGGGAGAGAAAAGTACCTGCTCATGGGTGTGGTCAGGGTCCTCGACTTCACGAAAGAGGAGATTGGCCGCGGTCTCGCCCAAGAGTTTGCGTGGCTGGCGTACCGAGGTGAGTGGCACCGCTGCGGCTGCCGCGAACTCGATGTCGTCGTAGCCGACGATGGCCAGATCGTCCGGCACTCGAACTCCGAGGGCGACGCATTGCTGTAGCAATCCGAGAGCCAACAGGTCGTTGGCGCAGAACACCGCAGTCGGGCGGTTCTTCGCGCTGAGACCGAGGATGCGCTCGCCCGCCCCGATGCCCTCTGAGACTGTCAGTCCGGCGGTGTCGATTTCGATCAGGTGATCGGGTGAGAGCCCGGCCTCAGCAACGGCGTTGAGTGCGCCCTCCCGCCGATCGCGGACCTGTCCGATCGAAGGCGGTCCGCCGACGAATGCGATACTGGTATGGCCCATTTCGAGCAAATGCTCGACAGCCAGGCCTCCGCCCTCGACGTCGTCGACCGTCACCGAGCAGTGAGTCGGGCGTGCCCGACGTCGATCGACGATGACAACCCGCGTACCGCGCTTGGGTAGCTCGTCGAGAATCGCGGCCTCCGGGTCCATCGGTGTGATGAGTACCCCTTGAACTCGTTGTTGTTCCAACCTGTTCAGGTAAGTCAGTTCTCGTTCGGCTCGGTTGTTGCTGTTGCAGAGGAATACCGACAGGTCATGGGCCTCGGCGGCTTCCTCGATGCCCTTGGCGACGTCGGTGAAGAAGGGGTTGGCGCCGTCGAGCATGACGTACGCAAGCGTATTGCTGTGTCCCGCGCGTAGCTGACGTGCAGATTCGTTACGGACGAAGCCGAGCTCGGACATGGCTGCCTGCACCCGGGATCGAGTTTTGGCGCTGACCATCTCCGGACGGTTGAGGACATTGGAGACCGTGCCCATGGAGACGCCTGCCGCAGCAGCGACATCGCGCATGCCGATGACCTGGTTCGAAGACGACCGACCGTCGTGCACTGTCACCAAGACTCCTATTGAAACGATTGCGTTCGGTCCGCTGGACTGAGCCAGCCTACAAGGCCCTCGCGGCTGCATGAATCAGCAACGCCGAACCGCTGTGTGGTCGTGTATCGGTAAATCCTACGTTCGCCTGCTGCGCATCGGAAGTAATTGTGGGGCTGAGACCTGCTCCGACTCTGCGGCGCGGCCTGCACACCTTCGCGCCAGTCGGGACCCGCCGGCGATCGGGGCCGCCGAGCCTTGACTTCACCCGGTGCCGCTGCCTACTGTCACGAAGAAACGAATGAAACGATTAAACATCGCGATTCACCTAGCTCGGAACTGACCACACTTGCGAAAAATACAACCTTCGAAAGCGCGAGGCATGAGCACCGACGAACTGACATCACTTCCTGCTCGACTGCAGACATTGGCGCTCGAGGCACCGGACAGACTGGCTGTGACCGATGATCACGAGAGCGTCACTCGCAGTGAACTGGAGCGCCGCACGAATCAATTGGCACGCCGCTTCGCAGCGCTGGGGGTCACTGCCGGTTCGATGGTGTCCATTGCGCTGCCCAACGGTGTGCGTCACATCGAATCATCCATCGCAGCATGGAAACTCGGAGCCGTTCCGCAACCACTCTCGGCCCGGCTGCCGGCCGACGAGCTGAGCCGGCTACTGGAAGTGGCGAATCCGTCGCTGGTGTTAGGACTCGAACCAGGTGATGGACGGGCTTGGATGAGCGTAAGCGCAGACGTGTCGGGCGAATCAGCTGAGCCGTTGCCGGACATGATCTCTCCGGCGTGGAAAGCTCCGACCTCAGGCGGAAGTACGGGAAGTCCGAAATTGATCGTGTCGGGGCAGGAAGCGAGCGCTGAAGCGGTGCTCGGTCGTGCCGATGCTCTGCGACTCAGGGCAGGCGGAGTCATGCTGAACACGGCGCCGATGTTCCACAATGCGCCCAACATGTTCTCGCTGATGGCTTTGTTGCAGGGGCAGCACGTGGTGCTGATGGATCGATTCGACGCTGAACGTACCCTTCGTGCGATAGACCGATTCGGCGTCACGTGGCTCTACGTAGTCCCGACGATGATGGGCCGTATGCTGCGACTTCCCGACGAGATCCGCAGCGCGGCCGATGTTTCGACACTCGAAACCGTGTTGCATGTCGGGGCGCCCTGCCCGCCTGTGGTCAAACGTGGGTGGCTCGACTGGATAGGACCGGAGAAGGTCGTCGAGTTGTATTCGGGCACAGAAGCCCAGGCGAACTGCATGATCGACGGCGTCAACTGGTTGACTCACCCGGGATCGGTCGGGCCGGTGCTGTCTGGCGAAATGACCATTCGGGACGAAGAGTTTCGCGAGTTGCCGAGTGGAACGGTCGGCGAAGTGTGGATGCGTCGGGCGCCCGGCACGCCTGAAACCTATCGATACGTCGGTGCGAAATCGCGTACTCACGGCGATTGGGAGTCCTTGGGCGACCTGGGATATTTCGACGACGACAAGTTCCTCTATCTCACCGATCGCACGAGCGACATGATCTTGGTGGGTGGAGCCAACGTCTACCCGGCCGAGATCGAAGCTGCGCTCGCCGAACACCCGGCGGTGCTGACGTGCGCTGCGATCGGACTGCCCGACGAGGACCTCGGCAACGTCGTCCACGCGATCGTTCAGGTTGCCGACGATACTGGCGCGGACGAACTTCTCGCACATCTGAAAGAGCGCCTGGCGCCTTACAAGTTGCCTCGCTCGGTGGAGTTCAGTGAGACACCGTTGCGAGACGACGCAGGCAAGGTGCGACGCGGCGCTCTACGCGATGCTCGTGTGCTGAAAAGGAATTCGATCGACGGGTAGTCGGCGGAAAGAAGCGGGGCGCTGCTTGCCCTCATCAGCCAGCAGCACCCCGCAGTAGTCGCCTAACCTACGGCGTCAGCTCGTGGGATCCGGCCGCGAGTCTTTCGACGTCACCGCAAGGTCGCCGGAAGGAGACGGGGACCGGGCTGTGCACGGTAATCGTCGACTCGGTGCACTTCAAACGGATTGCACCGAACGGGGTGGGGCAGCTTCCCGAGAGCGCGGGCAGTAGATCGTAGCGAGGGGCGACGACTGCCGATCGGTATCCGGGTTCGGCTGGGCGAATCCCCAGGATATTGGTTATCAGCGCAGAAGTCGGCGAGGAACTCCAACCGTGGCAGGGTGTTCCGAATCCCCAGCACTCTGCGAAGGTCGAATTTCCCTCCCACAGCAATTCGCTCCAATGCCGCACGCTTGTGAGAAGCGGCTCCATGGCGTTCATCCTCCCTAACGCCTCGTGCACCATTGCCTGGCCGAACGGTTCTGCTCGCGTGATTTGTGTCCTTGTGTCCCAGTCGATTTCCTGCCTGCCCTGCAGGTGCATGTGCCGGCGCTCCTTGGAGTAACCGCTGGCTCCACCTATCCAGTTGCGGTATACCGTCGCATCCTCGTCTGAAAGTGCTTTCGTCAGTGCGGAATAGCGTTCGGCCGGCGCAAATCCCGAGACGACAGCGGCAGCCTGACCCATTTGTGAACACGCATCCGGTGCGTTCTTTCCATCGACATGGTCGATGTAGACGCCGCGCTCCTCATCCCAGAACGTTTCGAAACCGATACGCAGCGAGTCATATTCGTCACGGGCCCACCGTGCATCGCCGTTGTTGCCGATTGCCTCACTCAATTCGGCGAACTCGAGCAGCGCGCGGCCGAGTAGACCGTTCACGATGGAACTGCATCCGTCGAGGAATACTGCCGACCAGTCGGTGAGTACCCACTCGGGCAGGTTGCCGATCAGGTTTCGGTCCTCGAGCTTGTAGGCGAGGAACCAGCGAAGAATGCGTTGAACGCTCGGTATTCGAGCATGAGCGAAGGCGGTGTCGCCGGAGTAGCGGTAGTACAGGGACAAGCCGTGGATCCAATAGAGCGACCAGTCCGGAATCGTGATGTTGTCGATGAATTCGACATCGCCGGATGCGGCCATCGGCAGTAGACCGTCGGATCGGGGTGAGTCGCCGAGTTCGAGGCTTCGCCGCACCAGTCGCCAGTCGTCCGAACACGTCAAATGCGTGATCGCGTGTACGTATGCGTCGCCCGCCCATGCCCGCTGCTCGCGCGTCGGACAGTCGATGAAGGCGTCATGAGAGTTCAACTCGACGGTGCGACGTCCGGCCCGATACAATTCGTTGATCTGTGCGTCCGCGCTGGTGAAGAAGTGGTCTCCGGCGAGTGTGTACAGAAATTCGTCGACGTCGAACTGCTCGAGTGAGAATCGCGTCTGCTCTGTCGATTCCACGAGCAGAAGGGCGTATCGAAATCCGTTCACCTCGATCGCCTCGAACTTCGATTTGCCCGGTTCGGACCGCATCATACTGCCGGCTACGTGGGCTTCGCCCGAGTCGCTTTCGTAGCCGAATGCTTTCTCGAGAAGTGCTACCCGCACGGTCACGGAGTGTTCCGAGTCCACCAGGTAGTTGACCCGACCGGCGACTATTTCGCCCATGTCGACTTCGATGATCACCGGACTGTGCGGTTCCACTGTCAGTACATCGCCGGGGGCATAGTTCTGTGTTCGGTATTGCTGGGGGCGCTCGAAGATCTCACCGACTCGCCGAATCGGAGCCCCGGCCGTGAGCAGATCGGTTTCGAGATGATCGACCGACGACATGGACGTCGCGTGGACGTTCTTCTCGGTGAGTGCGCCGATCGGTCTGGGGAGCATTCGTCCGTACGGCATCGTCGGTGGCTGGGAGCGGGCGAGCCCGCCCATGTGCTTGACCGTCCGAACGAGTGCGGGTACGGCCTCACGTGGCGCCGCGGTGGCATCGAACGCTTCGAGGGGTAGTCGTGCGTCTGCGCCGAGATCGGTCGGCGCACTCCATTCGCCGAGTTCGCGTGCCGTCCAGGACTCGTCGGTCGCCAGCCAAATGTCACCGATCCGGGCTTCCAAGACCGCCACTGCTTGATTGCCGAAGCCGGCCCCGCTACGCGCGGGTGCCCAGAAGGGATTGGGCTGTCCGTAGTAGGTGACCAGGAGTTCGATGCGGTTCGGTCCGGGCACCAGGAATTCAGCGAGGTCGTATTCGTCGTAGTGCAGGCGGTCTGCCTGTGATCTGACGGGGCCACGTCCGACGACTTCACCGCCCACTGTCAGTACGTATCGTGAATCGGCACTGACCCGGCACGGGGCGTGTGGGACTGGAGTCGGCAGTTCGACTGTGGTGGCGAATTCCACGCGATGAAACGGATGCGGTGGTAGTGGCGGCTGGATTGGACCGACGACGATGTCTGTCTGTGCGCCGTTCGGGTGTGAGATCCAGTGGCCACGCCACTGCAGTGGAAAGCGTGGTGGAACGGTTGTGGGGTTCAACGGAAGTCCTGTCCTGCGCAGTGCCGGCGGCAGATCGTGCCGAAGAGATGTGTGAGCGAGTGGCTATTCCAGATAATTGAAACGCTCCATAGTGCTCAATGTCAAGAAATTTCCGCCTTCCTTCAGTCCATATATGCAGCTTGAACGGCGGATATGGAATTTCGTTCAAGATCTTGCCAAATGTGTCTCAGAACACGTATTGTTCGGCAACATTGATCGTTTCAAAAGTTCCGGTTCGCGCCGGGCAATCGGAGGTGGACATTGTTGTCGAGAACCCGTGCGGATGATTCCGGACCAAGGCGGCCTGCGCCGAGGCGCAGGCTGAAACGGCTCGTTCAAGGGGTTGCGGTGCTTGCCGCAACGTCGATGTTGGTCGCAGCCTGCGGTGGTGGGAGCAGCGAAAAGGACTCGACTGGAGGAACATTGACACTGGGTGTGGACGTGGCACCTCGATCCTGGGATCCGGCACAGCAAGTCAGCGCCGGAACGGGCGTGGTCCTGTGGCAGCCGGTTTACGACACTCTTCTCAAATACGCACCCGACGGCTCCATCGAGCCGAACGCCGCTGAATCGTTCTCATACAACGAGGATCGCACCGCTCTCACTCTGAAGTTGCGAGACGGGATGACGTTCACCGACGGCGCTGCAGTCGACGCCGCAGCTGCCAAGGCTTCACTTGAACACATGCGGGACAGCGCTGGACCGGACTCGGTACGCCTGGCCGGGGTCCAGGTGGAAGCCCTCGACGAACGAACTGTCGAACTGTCGACCGAACGCCCCAATGCGTTACTTGCACAGTTCCTGACGTGGGCGCCTGGCATCCTGGCGAGCCCGGCGTCACTGGCATCGCCTGATCTCGCCACCAATCCCGTCGGAAGTGGCCCGTACACGTTCGCGAGCCAGGAAAGCACCAGCGGAACCTCGCTTGTCTACCAACGCAACCCGAACTATTGGAATGCAGATGCTTACCCGTACGACCGCGTCGTCATCCGCGTGATGGAAGACGAGACCGCGCGTCTCAATGCTCTGCGATCGGGGCAGATCGATGCCGGCCCGGTTTCGGCGGCGAATGCCGATCAAGCTGAATCGGCAGGGTTGATGCTGTTGGGAAATGCCGTCAACTGGAACGGCATGTTCATCATGGACCGCGACGGCAAGCAAGTTCCGGCACTCGGGGATGTCCGGGTGCGTCAGGCCATGAACAAGGTCTTCGACCGTGACGCGATCGTCAAGGCTATCTACCAAGGACACGGCGTCGTCAACAACCAGATCTTCAACACGAACAGCGACGCGTACAAAGCGGACCTGCTTGCAGCATCGGCCTATGACGTTGAGGCCGCCAAGAAACTCATGAACGACGCGGGATACTCCGGCGGATTCGATCTGACGATCCCGGAGATTCCCGGACGTACCGACATGCTCTCCCCGATCATCAAGCAGCAACTGGGTCTGATCGGTATCAATGTGAATATCGAAAGCGTCCCGGCGACACAGTATCTCGACAGGTTCCTCAAGGGGGTTTACCCGGTGATCCCCTTCGGGCTGCCCTCGGGCACTCCCGTAGCCGACGTCGACGCTTCACTGGCTCCGAACGCGATCTGGAACGTCTTCAAGACTCAGGATCCGAAGCTCACGCAACTCGTCGCCGACTTGCAGGTTGCTCCCGAGGACAAGCAGAAAGAGATCGTGCAGTCGATCAACGAGTTCGTAACGGATCAGGCCTGGTTCAGCGTCCTGGCTTTCCCGGAAAGCTTCTGGGCGTTCAAGGGTGGCGTCTCCGCAGAGAAGATGACCGGAAACTCTGCGCCCTACCTGTACACCTTCAAGTGAGTCGGCCCGTGCGTGGTCGCCGCACAGTGGTGACCACGCACGGGATACACCGGCACAAGCATCGCGCTGGGCAGACCGCACTCCGAAATCACGAATTCCGAGGCACCATATGTTGAACTTCCTTGGGCGGAAACTGTTTTTCGCTCTCGTACTCTTCTTGGCAGTAACAGCTTTGACCTTCATGATGGTGTTCTCCAACGGAGTTGCCAGTGTGCGTCAGTCTCTGGGCGAGACCGCAACCGATGAACAAGTTGCCGCACGCGTGGCTCAACTCGGTCTCGATCGTCCGGTGTTACTTCAATACCTGGAATGGCTCAAAGGTTTGCTGTCCGGGGACCTCGGTGCCAGCTTCGCCACCGGCGAGAGCGTCAGCAGCATGTTGACGACGCGTATACCGGTGACGATCTCGCTGGTCGTGCTCGCCATTTTGCTGACTGCGGTCCTGAGCGTGGTCGTCGGCGTTTGTGCGGCGGTGTTCGGCGGGTGGGTCGACAAAGGCCTGCAGTTCCTTTCGATCGGCGGTCTCGCGCTCCCGAACTTCCTCGTTGCGATCGCTCTCGTCTTCGCTTTCGCCATTGCGATCCCGCTCTTCCCCGCCACCGGTTACGTGCCGATCGAGGAGAATGCAGGCGAATGGGTTGCATCACTGGTGCTCCCCGTGACCGCGATACTCGTCGGCCTGGTGGCAGGTTCGGCGCAACAGTTTCGCGGCGCCCTCATCGACACTCTCTCGCAGGACTACATACGGACGCTTCGCTCGCGCGGCGTATCCGAGCGGGCGATCGTTCTTCGTCATGCACTGCGAAATGCGGCCAGTCCGGGACTGACAGTTCTCTCTCTCCAGACCATCGGACTTGTTGGTGGAGCGGTCCTGATCGAAAGAATCTTTGTTCTGCCCGGTGTCGGGCAGTTGACGCAGACTGCGGCGATCACCGGCGATCTTCCTGCCGTCATGGGTTGTGTCGTCTTCAGCGTGCTGGTGGTCATCGTCGTCAATGTCTGCGCCGATCTGCTCAACGGCTGGATCAACCCGAAGGTGAGGATTTCGTGAGCACTGACGCGATCATGTCGGCCGGTCCGGCATCGACGGCGCCGACAAACAAGTCGGTCTGGCGACGGCTTCTGAAGAACCCGATGGCGGTGGGCTCGCTTGTCGTCTTTATCGCCATCGTGATCTTCGGGGTTGCCGCACCCTTGCTTGCCCCGTTCGACCCCAATCTCGCCAAACTCGAACTGACGAATGCGGCACCGTTCGACACGGAATTCCTGCTCGGTGGTGACCGCTCGGGTCGAGACATTCTCTCCCGCTTGATGTACGCAACGACCGGCACTTTGATGGCATGCCTCGTGGTTCTCGCCGTCTCGGCCGGCATCGGCATCGTGACGGGCCTGGTGGCAGGCTACTGGGGTGGCCGGATCGACGATGTTCTCGACTGGGTTTCGAACATCGTGCTGGCATTTCCGGGACTCATTCTTCTCATCTCGCTCTACACCGTCGTGGGTCCGAACATCACTGTCTCCATGGCGATTCTGGGCGTGCTCATTGCCCCCAACTTCTTCCGGTTGGTCCGCTCCCTCGTCCTGAGTATCCGAAGTGAGTTGTACGTCGACGCCGCCAGAGTCGCGGGTTTGTCCGACGGGAGGATCATTTCGCGGCATGTCCTGCGTTCGATCCGTGGGCCGCTGATCGTGCAGAGCTCATTCGTTCTGGCCACAGGCATCTCCGTTCAGGCCGGACTGGAGTTCCTCGGATTGGGAGACAGCAACACACCGTCCTGGGGTGGAATGCTCAACGAAGCGTTCGCGAACATCTACAACAACGGCACCGCCGTCGTCTGGCCGGCCCTGCTCATCGGTGCAACCACACTCTCGTTGGTGATCCTCGGAAATACACTGCGCGACACACTCGAAACGTCGGGCACCCGCCATCCAGCTCTGTCGGCGTCGAAGGTGAAAGAGATCCGGGCCGAGCGCGAGGGCACCCGTGAGCGGTCAACCGCGCTCCCTACCGACACGAAGCCGAAATCCGAAGCCCTGCTGCGGATCCAGGGACTCGAACTGGGATACCCGTCGTCGGCTGAGACGGTCGGTGTTGTGGTTCACGGCGTCGATCTCGAGGTGAGGAGCGGCGAAATACACGGTCTGGTCGGTGAATCGGGCTCGGGTAAGTCTCAGATCGCCTACTCGATTCTGGGTATCCTGCCTCCGGAAGCCGCAGTGGTCGGTGGATCCGTGTTCTTCCGCGGGCAGGACATTCTCAATGATTCGAATGCGATGAAGAAGGCGCGTGGCCGGCGTATCGCGTACATCCCGCAAGAGCCCATGACCAACCTGGACCCCACCTTCACGGTTGGGCAACAACTCACCTACGGCCTGCGTGCTGTCGCCGACATCAGCAAACACGATGCGCACGCACGGTTGCTCGATCTCCTTGCACGCGTGGGAATCAACGATCCACGTCGGATGTTCGATCTGTATCCGCACCAGATCTCCGGTGGGATGGCTCAACGTGTGCTGATCGCCGGCGCTCTCGCCGGTGAACCCGAGCTCATCGTGGCGGACGAGCCGACAACGGCACTGGATGTCACCGTTCAAGCCGACGTCCTCGACCTTCTTCGTGATCTGCAGAACGAGCGAGATTTCGGAGTTCTTCTGGTGACGCACAATTTCGGGGTCGTGGCAGATATTTGTGATCGTGTGAGCGTGATGAAGGAGGGTCGCATAGTGGAAAGCAGTGACGTACGTACATTGTTCGCTGAACCGGAGCACCAATACACCCGAATGCTGTTGGACTCCATGCCTGACCGGTTTGCCAGTCGGATCCCGTTCGGGGCCACATCAGTCGAGGTGGCGCCGTGAGTGACTCGACCGTAACTACCCCGCTGTTGTCGATCAGGGATCTTGATGTCCGGTACCCGGGCCGAACTTTCCGCTCGCCGGAAGCTCACGTGATCAAGACCGTCTCGCTCGACCTACATGCCGGCGAGACGGTCGGATTGGTCGGTGAATCCGGTTCAGGGAAGACAACTCTGGGCCGCGCGATCCTGGGACTGGCTCCGGTCAGTGGTGGATCCATCCACATGGGCAGCCGAGACATCAGCCGTTTGGGCCGCAAGGAACGACGCTCCATCGCCAGCTCCATCCAGGTGGTGTTTCAGAATCCCTATTCGTCGCTCAACCCGTCGATGACAATCGAGGACATCCTCGCTGAACCATTGCTTGCGAGCGGGCAGAAGGCAGGCCGGGAATTGGTGCGGTCGCTGCTGGACCAGGTGCATCTTCCGGCAGACGCGGGCGCCCGTACCGCCCGCGAGTTCTCCGGTGGACAGCGGCAGCGAATCGCGATCGCACGTGCACTCGCCCTGTCTCCGAGCGTGCTGATCTGCGACGAACCCACCAGTGCGCTGGACTTGTCGACCCAGGCGAAGGTCTTGGATTTGCTCGTCGAGATTCAGGAAGAAAAGGGGATTGCCTACCTGTTCATCACTCACGATCTGGCCGTCGTTCGTGCAGTCAGTCACCGAATCGCGGTGATGCTCAACGGTGAGATCGTCGAAGTGGGTGCCACGGAGCAGGTTTCCGACCGGCCGGCGCACCCGTACACGCAGAAGCTGCAAATGTCAGCACCGGTGGCAGATCCCGTCGAGCAGAAGGCCCGACGCGAGCGTCGCCGTGAGTTCGCCCGAAGTGAGCGGGCAACGAGCCTCTGAGAATGCTTTGTCGAATGCAATAGCCGGCGCCCGAAACGATTGGTTGAAATCTTTTCGGCGCCAGAGACGAAAGGAATCTCCATGAGGGCCGACGGCACCTCAGTTGCATAACGATCCTCGACGCGAGTCGCTTATCCCGACAAGAGTATCCGTAGCGTCCGAAGTGACCGTGTTTTCAGTCAGGGGATTATCTTCCGAGCCTGCAGATTGGCGAAGATGTCGAGGAACATCGCTTCGGTGTCGACGTGGCGGTGAAATCCGAACCGCCGAGCTTTCGATCCGTCAGCGAAAAAGTCGTAGTCCCATCCGAATACGAAGTCACCGAACCCCCAGGACGAGACATCGGAGTACGGGGTCCGAGCAAGGTGGTGTTCCTCGACGAGTTCATCCCACACCGACTCCTTGTCCGCCATTGCGACATCGAGGGACATCGGGAGTGGAGGTGCGACGTCCATGTCGAAGAAGGCGGCGATCTTCGGCCACATTTCATGCCAGCGAAACAGGTCGCCGTTGTTGATGTTGAACGCCTGATTTGCGCACTCGGGATTGGTAGCGGCCCAGACCGTTGCTTCGGCCAGGAGTCCGGCGTCGGTCATTTCGATCAAGCTGGTGTACGCGCCGGGTTTGCCGGGGAATCGGAGTGGGACACCCAGTTTCTTCGAGATGGTTGCGTAGACGGCGATGACCATCGCGAGGTTCATCGGGTTGCCCAATCCGAATCCGGAAACGACCGAGGGTCTGATCGCCGACCATGTCCACGACTTGCCGAGCTGCCTGCGTTCGAGGAACTGCTGTTGGTCGACGTTGAACTCGGGTGGCATGTGCGGTGGATCGCTCTCGCGGGCGGGAGTTTTGAACGGTCCGAGATGTGCGCCGTAAACCTTGTAGCCCTGCATCAGGCTGACGTGCTCGAGTCCGCCGGCAACGGGCTCGATGGCGTCGAGAGTGTTGACCAACATCGCCAAGTTGGGCGGAACCAACTCGGCCCATGTCGGGCGGTCTTGATAGGCTGCGTAGAAGACGTGGGTGACGCCGTGCAGTCCGCTCAGTGCCTCCGCGGTCTGGGAAGGATCGAGCAGGTCGACTGCGATGTGTTCGACCCGGTCGGTGTCCGTGCCGCCTCGGCGCGAGAGTCCGACGATCTTCCATTCGCCGGTCGACTCGAGGTGATCGATCAAGTTTCCACCGATCACACCTCGGGCTCCGACCACGAGTGCCACTTTGTCGTGCTGCACCATTTCAGCCTCCCATTGGTATATCGCGATGTTGCGATATAGGGAGTGAACCATACATATCGGCATTTCGCGATCTAGCGGTATGCTGACGAGCATGGAAGACACAGCAACCGAGTGGGAAACGGCGTTCAAGGCGCTGGCCAACCCGATGCGTGTGCAAATCCTGCAGTGGTTGAAAGACCCGGGAAGCTTTCCCCCTCAGCTCGAGCCTGCCGAGGAGGTCGGAGTGTGCCTCAAACACATTCAGGCGAGGGCGAAGGTATCGCAATCGACTGCGTCTCAATACATGGCCGCACTCCAGGCTGCGGATCTGGTGACCACCACACGAATCGGCCAGTGGAGGCACTACAAACGAAACGAGCAACAGATCGAGAAGCTTGCTGCATTCATCAGGCAGGGTTTGTAGATACCAGCAGCTGACCGATCCCTCGGGGCTGCAGGCGTTGTGGCAAAACCTCACATCGCCGGAGCCGTCGGTATGTGCATTGTGGTCGTTTCTCGGCTCACTCGCTGTCTCTACGCTCGGCAGAGGAGTCCGGCGAGGAGAGGCGTGCGATGAGTCGTGAGAGCTGGGTGGGCCGCGATGCTCGATCCATCGCCGAGGCCGTGCAGTCGGGTCAGGTGTCGGCCCGGACCGTCGTCGAAGACCATCTCGCACGGATCGACGAATGCAATGGCGAACTCAACGCACTGGTCACCGGGTGCGCCGAGGAGGCTCGCGCGGCCGCAGACGTCCAGGACGAGCGACGCCTTCTCGGTGAGACACTCGGCCCTCTTGCCGGGGTTCCGTTCACGGTCAAGGACCTGATCGCCACTGCCGGCGTGCGTACCACCGCGGGTTCTCGCACTCTCGCGGACAACGTCCCGACCGTCGACGCCCCGGCCGTTGCGGCGTTCAAGGCCGCCGGCGCAATTCTGATCGGCAAGACCAACACCCCGGAGTTCGGCGCGTGCGGGCTGACTCGAAACGAACTGTTCGGCACCACGGCCAGTCCGGTGCGACCCGACGGCGTCGTCCGGTCCCCCGGCGGATCGAGTGGCGGCGAGTCCGCGTCGGTTGCTGCCGGAATGAGCGTGCTCGGACTCGGTACGGATTTTGGTGGCTCGGTGCGTTGGCCCGCCCACTGCACCGGCCTCACTTCGGTTCGTCCGACGCTCGGCCGTATCGACCCTGAAGGGCAGTACCCCGGCGTGCTTTCGGATGGACGGGTGCTCGCCAACCCTGCGACGATGCACGGCACGATCCAGACCATCGGCCCACTGGCCCGCAACCTCGGTGATGCGACGCTTGCGCTGCGCGTCCTGTCGAAGCCGCATTTCTCGTGGACCGAGCCGGACTCGGTCGACGTCGAACACCTTGACATCCGCTGGGCGCCCGGCGAAGGGACCATGCCTGTCGACGAAAAAATCCTGTCGGCGGTTCGCTCGGTGGCGAACAGCCTGGACGCGAGCGAGTATGACGGTCTGGCTCTGCCGCGGGCCAACGCGCTTTTCGGCGCGTTGCGATCGGTCGAGACCCACGCGGACATCTACTCTCTCGCCGAAAATTCAGCGCACTCTTTCGACGCGGACATCACCGCCATGCTTGCGGCAGGCCGTGATCGGAGTTCCGCCGAGGTGGAAGCGCTGTGGGCGGATCGCGCGGTGTTGATCGCCGACTTCCTCGGCGAGATGGGCGACGTCCTGATTCTGCCGGTTGCGTCGGTGCTCGCTCCGCCGCTCGGTGTGGAGAGTTTCGAGGTGGGCGGTCGCAAACTCACGTGGATGGACGCGCTCGCGAATTGCCGGGCGATCAGTGTGCTCGGCCTTCCGTCGGTCGTGGTTCCGATAGGGCTCTCCCGCAACGGTTTACCGATCGGAGTGCAAGTGGTTGCGCGGCCGTTCCACGAGCACGTTGCGCTGTCCGTGGCGGTGCGAATCACGTCGAATGCGCAAGCTCTAGTCTGACTTCCACTTTTCGGTTTCGGCTGCGAAACGTGTTGCGTACGAGTCGGCAAGGTCGTGAAGCGTGGTGACGCAATCGCCGTAGTACGTCGGTGCATGCATGGTCGCCAGAATCCGCGGCTCGAGGTCGGCCAGGGCACGGATCGTGGGTTCGAGATCCGGGGTGAGGCAGGTGGCGTGGCCCAAGTCCTCGGCTTCCAAAGCGGAACTGACGATTTCGTGCTCGGTGGTCGCGGGGTGGTGCCCGAAGGCGGTGAAGAGATCTCCGCAGAACAGCGTGGACGTCGTCTCCTCGAACATCAGGCCCGCGTCCCAACCGTGTGGGACGTGCGGGGTGTCGATGTGCCGAACCCGGCGCCTGCCGGTTTCGAGTACGTCGCCGTCCTGCAAGGGAAGTGGCGCCCGATCGGCCAGATCGTTGACCTGAACGAAGCACCCCATCGCGCCGTGTGCCACTTGTGCTTCGGGGGCTGCCGCAAGCCAGGAGTTCATGGACCCGCACTCATCGGCCTCGACGTGACCGAACGTGATCCATTTCAGGCGGTCGATGTCGATCAGAGTCGAGAGTGCGTCGGAAACGGAGGTGAACAACGCTCGCTGCCCGGTGTGGAAGAGCAGGGGTTCCTCGCCGTCGACGAGAAACTGGTTCATCGTGAGGTTGGCTTCGTCCACAAACGTCGACAGTCGGTAGATGTCCGGCGCGATTTCGGTGATCGTGGTGGTCATTGCTGTGCTCCGATCAGGGCTGTAGTACTCGTCAAGCTGCCCTCTCCAGCCTTCTCGCCGCCCCGTTCCGGCACAAGGTTCTGGACATGCTCACGGCTCTGCAATAGTGGAGGACGTGTTCGTACTGCTGCTGACAGGCCCGCCGGGCGCGGGGAAGAGTTCCGTGCTGACCGCGCTTCACGATCGACTCGGCGAGGTCGGGGTGAGCAACGCGATGATCGAGGTGGACGAACTCGAGCGGTGCTACCCGCCACTGGGGACCGAACGGGCAATCGCACACGTCGGGATGCTGTGCGCGTCGTACCGGGAAGCGGGGTACGAACTCCTCTTCCTCACGGCGACTGTCGAAGACGACGACTACGGGCGTGCGCTGCTGGCCGCGACCGGCGCCGATGGGCACCTGCTGGCGCGCCTCGAGGCCGATCCGGATACATTGCGCACCAGAATCATCGAACGTGAACCGGCCGGCTGGGCTGGGCTGGACGATCTGGTGGAAGCGTCACAACTGCTGGCCGGTTCGATGCCGAGACTCAGTGGAGTCGACGTGGTTCTGGGCACCGAAGGCCGCGATGCCGAAAGTGTTGCCGATGATCTGGAAGCGGCTCTGCGAGAAAGCAGTCCATCGCTTCTAGCCGTCGGTATTCAGAGCGGTGACCACTGAAGCGAACATCGTCGACTTGATGGCGCCCAGTGTGCCGGGGTTCTTCGGGCCGATCGGTGCAACCATTTCGATGGCCTTGGCGGTCAAAGCATCGACAGATGCGGTGAAGTCCACCAAACCGGCTGCGAATGCGTCACTTCCGCCGTATCGCCGCCCCGTGGTCATGGCGACGATTGCCGACGCCGGGCTGAGTTTGGCTTGGATGAGAGCTGCCATTCCTTCGGTGAACGGGATGTTGATATCCACCTCCGGGAAGCAGTAGTAGCCGCGATCATCGCGCATGACGCGGTAATCGTGCGCGATGCCGAGCATTGCGCCGGCCCCGAAGGCGTGGCCGTTGATCGCAGCGACGGTAGGCATCGGGAACGTCAACATCCGAGCGAACAGCGACTGCACCTGCTGCACATACCACTTCGCCTTGTCGCCGTTCGCGCCCAGCCAGTCGAGGTCGAGTCCGTTGGAGTAGAACTTGCCCGTCGCCGTGGTGACCAGAGCGTGTGCGCCTTCGCTGAGAGCCTGATCGAGCAGCTTGTCGACGGCATCGAGCCAATCCGGCGAGAAACGGTTCTCGTCCTCGCCGAGATCGAGAACGGCGATCTTGTCTTCGAAGCGCAGAGTTGCGGTCATGACTGGCCTTTCCTGTTGCGGGACTGTGGGAGTGGTGGATCCAAACTCAGAACGGCGCGAACCGCCGCATCCAACCGCGCGCGTGCTGCAGCGTCGGGGACTCGCCAACCGTCGGCGCGTTTGGCGGGGTGAATGAGTAGCCCGGTAGGCAGGCCGACAACACAGGCCTCGATTGCCTCGACGGCTCGGCCGTCTGTGCGGCCCCAGAGCGCGGTCGACAACCGGATGAACAAGTCGACCAGAGACCGGTCGAGTTGTGTGAGTTGCTCGGCGATGTCGGCAGGGACGTCGGTGCCGAGCAGTTCGTCGCGCTGGATCGTCAACAGCAGCAACGCAGATTGGGAGTAGTCGAGCGAGAAGACGGCCGGAACTTCGGCAGCTGCGACGACGGCGGAAACCGCCGAAGTTGGCGACGGGTCCGCGAGTGCGTCGTCCACTCTCGATTGCTGAAGCGCGAGAAACCGCTGCGCTGCACGCAGCCACGCGCTACCGACCAGTCCACTGCGAGAGCCGAATGCGTGATAGATCGCCCCATTGGACACGCCGGTGGCGTCGGAGACAGCCCTGACCGTGACAGCACTCGGCCCGGCGGTGGCGGCAAGTTTTTCGGCAGCGTCGAGCAGCGTGTCGAGGTCGTGGACGCGTGGCCGAGGCATGAACGCACAGTAACAGAGCGTCTGCTCTGTTACTAGTGTGCGGTCAGATCACCGAATTCGCGCGAAGGTCTTCAATCTCCTCCGGACGCAGGCCGAAGTCGGCGAGTACGTCGTCGGCGTCACCGCCGAGGGTCATGGGTGGTGCATTCCTGACGGGAAGAGTTTTGCCGTCCACCCAGAACGGCCCGCGGACAACAGGAATCGAGGTCCCGTCGGCGCTGTGTGTCTGCTCGACCATCTGCAATGCCTCGACCTGCGGGTCGGAGAACACCTGATCCATCGAATGGATCGGGCCGCAGGGAATTCCGGCACCGCGGATCTCGGTGATCCACTGCGCCGCGCCCTTGGTGGTCAGTAGGTCCTCGAGTTCTTTGGTCAGTTGGTCTCGGTGCGCCAAACGTTCTTTACCCGTGGCATATTCGGCACGAAAGGCGAGGTCGGGGTCTCCGAGTACCGAGCACAGAGCGATCCAGTGCTTGTCCGAGCCGGTGGCGATGTTGATCGGGAAGTCCGCGGTGTCGAAAGCGCCGTACGGCGTGATCGTCGGGTGCGTATTGCCGTTCGGCGTCGCAACGCGTCCGGTGCTCAGGTAGTCCTGGGCCTGGAAGGTCATGATCGAGATCGCGGATTCCAGCAGCGAGGTCTGCACGCGGTGTCCTCGACCGTCGCGACCGCGAGAGGCCAGCGCCGCCGTGATCCCCAACGCTGCATAGATGCCCGAGACGGTGTCGATGATGGGGATACCGACCCTCATCGGAGTCTGATCCCCGGCGCCGGTCACCGACATCAGCCCGGACATCCCCTGGGCCACCTGGTCGAGTCCGGGCGCGAACTGGTCCGGGCCCACCGGGCCGAAACCACTGATGCTCATCACGACGAGCCCCGGATTCTCCTGCTCGAGGGAATCAGGATCGAGCCCAATGTCGGCCAGCACTCCCGGACGGAAGTTCTCGACCAGCACGTCTGCGTCGAGTGCCAGGCTGCGAAGCAGTTTCCGCCCGCGGTCACTGCGCATGTCGATGGCGATCGATCGTTTGCCGCGGTTCACGGAAGCGAAGTAGAGGCTTCGATCGCCGTCGAACGGCGGCCACTGACGCGAACTGTCGCCGGAGCCACGGGTTTCGACCTTGACCACGTCGGCGCCGAAGTCGGAGAGTAGTGACGTGCACAGAGGCCCCGCGAGAGCGCGGGTGAGGTCGAGAACTTTGATACCGCTGAGCAATTGGTCCATGGGAGAAACCTCGGTTCTGTGGTGTGCAACGTCGCCCACTCGATCCGGTCGCACCATCTGCGTGAATTACCGCTGCAGTGATCGTCGGAGAGGGGAAGAATGAAGGTCAGGCCTGCTTTCGGCTGGGCTCGGTGACAACACTGGTCGAGAGCGCACGGTGATGCGACGGCGACATTGCACAACTGCAGGGCTCGGATTTAGGCGCATTGTGTGACAGGCAGGATTGCGGTGGGCCGATACCGTGAACTCTCTACGGACGGCGATGCAAGCGGGAGGCGAGACGATGCGCGACATTTCCACTCAGCTGGCGCAGTGGCACGCCCGTGGCGAGGATTTTGCACTGGCGACGGTTGTCCGTACCTGGCGATCCTCACCACGCATGCCGGGTGCTTCGATGGCCGTCTCACGCTCCGGTGAGGTGGTCGGCAGCGTCTCGGGCGGGTGCATCGAGAGTGCGTTGTACGAGATCGCCCAGGAGGTTCTCGCTGACGGCACCAGCCGCGTCGAGGTCTTCAGCGTCTCCGATGACGACGCCATCGGAGTAGGTCTGACCTGCGGCGGAACCATCGAAGTGTTTGTCCAGGCGGTCGGAGCCGATTTCACCGAGTTCGGTCAGGTCTGTGAGCGAATCGAGGCTGATACGCCTGTCGTCGTGGTCACCGAAGTGCGTCCGGGAGCACCGGCACGGCACCTCGTCGTCGAGCACGGACGACGCAGCGGGGATCTGGATGCCACGGAGGACGAGGTCTCCATCCTGTTGCGCACTATGGACACCGGTGAGTCCGTAGCCTTCGTCGCGCCGGCGGGAACTCTCATCGATTCGCAGCACGACTTGCTGGTCGAGATCTTCGCGCCGCTACCGAGGATGTACGTCTTCGGAGCCATCGACTTCGCCGCCTCGATGTGTACGTTGGGCGCCTTTGCGGGTTACCGAGTGACCGTCGTGGACGCACGGCCGGTCTTCGCGACACGAGCGCGCTTCCCCGACGCCCACGATCTGGTCGTCATGTGGCCACACAAGTTCCTCGAAACCGCACCGATCGACAACAAAACCGTCCTGGCCGTGCTCACGCACGACGAGAAGTTCGACATCCCCTTGCTCGAGATCGCGCTGCGTTCGCCGGCTGCATACGTCGGCGCGATGGGAAGTCGTGCGACGCATGAGCGTCGGGTGGCGCTGTTGAAGGAGCGAGGCGTTACCGACGCCGAGTTGGGGCGTCTGCACTCACCGATCGGGTTGGACCTCGGCGCCAGGACGCCGGAGGAGACTGCAGTGTCGATCCTCGCCGAGATGACCAAGACCCTGCGCAATGCATCCGGTTTGGAACTGCGGGATCTGCAGGGGCCGATCCACCCGCCACCTCAGGAGAATCCGACCGCCCTGCATCGAACGGCCTGAGTCGACTGCGCTGAATTCGGACATCTTGTGTTCGGTGGGGATAGGATCGTTTCTTTCGTGAACCATCTTCCGTGATCCGAATGAAATCGAGGTGCCTGCCAAGTGGCAAACCCGGCCGTACCGGCATCCGAGGTGAATGCTGTTCTCTCCGAACTTCTTCGAACCCCGCTCCTTCCTGGTGTTCGAAAGGTCGCCGGCGGCTCCGAAGACCCGACGGTAGCCCGGGTGGGATTCATGGCGGTTCCGGACATCGGTCCGTGGCTGCGACACGGACAGTTGCTGATCACCACGCCGGAAACCCTCGCCCGGGTCACCGAAACCTTCAAAGCATTTGTCGGACGGTTGTCGACGCGCGGAGTTGCAGCGCTCGCCGTCCAATTCGGAGCAGACGGGGACACTCTCGCGCCGGAACTGGTCGACGCGGCCGAAAGCGCCGACTTTCCGCTTCTGGTCTTTCACGGCGCATGCGATCACCCCGCGGCGCGGGACCGTGAGCAGACGGAGTCGGCGCAGATCGACGCCATGTTCGGGGCCGAGCGGTTGCGGCGGCTACTGGTCGACGTCGTGATGGGCGGCGGCGGACTCCCGCAGTTGACCGAAGTCATCGCACGGGAGATGAAGGGTGCGGCTCTGGTCACCACCTCGGACGGACGCGAGATCTGCCGCGCCGGGGACGCCGCGGAGCGCAAGCATCTGTCAGCCTGCCCGGCTGTCGATTCCACCGGTCGTCTGCGGACCGACACCGTCGAGGGCGGGTTGGGTCTGCACGAGTTCGACGGTCAATTCATCGCGGTGTCCGCGATTTCCGCCAATCACATCGACCACGGGCGTCTCGCGTTGTTCACCGGTGAGCGCGTGATGACGAGTTACGACCAGTACCTGGTCGAGCGTGCCGCTTCGGTGTGCGCCTTGGTCATCACCCGCGAACAGGCCGTGGCGTCGGTGGAGGAACGCCATCGCGCCAACTTCGTTCACGATCTGCTCCTCGGCCGGGCCGGGGACCACGATCACGTTGTCTCCCACGCCAAGACGTTCGGGTGGGACTTCGATCGCCCGCTGGTGATCGTTTCGATCGAGCCGGATCCGGTGGACGAACCGACCTCCGCGGCGCCCGCTCGGCTGCCCGTCGTCGATCGTCAGGCGATGGCGTTCTCCGGCGCGATCGCTCACCGTGATCCCGGTGCGGCGGTGACCGCGCTGACGGGCGAGACGGTGATCGTGATGGGCGTCGGCACCGACACGATGGCATTGGTGCGGGACCTCGTCACGGTCGTTCGTGGTGAAGGTGGCGGCGGGAGAAGGCCGTTCAGTGTCGGGGTGTCCCGGCCGACGGCTGCGATCGACGCCGTCCCTGCGCTCTACAGTCAGGCGCGAACCGCACTGACCGTCGGCCGGCGGATTTCCGGTCCGTGGACGGTGACTCAGTTCGACGATCTGGGCGTGTACAGACTGCTCAGTCTGGTCGAGGACGAAAACGAGCTCGAGACGTTCGCCCGCGAGACGCTGCGGGAATTGACGGAGGAAACTGCCGAAGCGCAGGACATGCGCAAGACATTGGAAGTCCTGCTCGCGACCAACATCAACATTGCCGAGACGGCGCGCAAGCTCCACTTCCATTACAACACACTGCGTTACAGGGTCGTTAAGCTGGAGAAAATGCTGGGACCCTTTACGGCGCAACCCGAACTCCGACTCGATCTGTCTCTAGCACTGAAGATAACCGCGATGCGCGGCATCAATCACTAATATTGCCAATCCGGGTCGGTGGGTTCTGGCAGATTGTCATCACGTCGATACCCCCGCGCTGTAATAGCGTTTCACTCCAGTCACGGTGTTTTGTGAGCTGGAGCACACTCAGCGTTCGGACACCTTCCTCTGCACGAAAGGTCCCATCATGCCGATTTGGACGTTGCACGGAGATGGAAAGAACATCAAGCCGGGTGAAGTGGTCGCTCCCGGCGAGCGGCTCAGCTGGGGAAGAACCATCGGGCTGGGCAGCCAGCACGTGGTGTCGATGTTCGGCGCGACGTTCGTGTTCCCGATCATCATGGGCCTCAATCCTCAACTTGCCGTGATGATGTCGGGTTTCTGTACCCTCTTCTTCCTGCTGGTGGTCAAGGGACGCATTCCCAGCTACCTCGGAACGTCGGCGGCCTTTGTCGGTGGTATCGCCGCCATTCGTGCCCAAGGTGGAACGTCCGCAGAGGTGACCGGCGCGATCTTGGTGTCCGGACTCGTCCTGGCGGCCATCGGTATCGCGATCCACTTCCTCGGCGGCCGGGTCGTGTTCAAGGTTCTTCCGCCAGCGGTGACCGGCGCGGTGGTGATGTTGATCGGATTCAACTTGGCACCCGTCGTCGCGGGGCTGTACTGGCCGCAGGACCAGTGGGTGGCCCTGATCGTCATGGTGGCCCTGATCGTCATGAGTATCGCGCTACGCGGCTTCATGGCCCGCATCGCCATCTTCCTCGCGCTGATCTTCGGCTACGCCCTCTCCTGGATCCTCGATCGCGTCTCGGGCACGATCACCTCGTACGACGCAGGCACCGGTGAAATCACCGAGCATTTCCGCGTCAACTGGGATTCGGTGCACTCGGCGTCGTGGTTCGGACTGCCCCCGTTCTCGGACGAAGCCAACGGAATCGTCGGCATCCACGCCCCGTCGTTCAGCCTCACGTTTATCATCCTGGTCCTTCCGGGTGTCATCGCGTTGATCGCGGAGAATGCGGGCCACGTCAAGGCCGTGGCCGAGATGACCGGGGACGACCTCGACCCGTACATGGGACGTGCGCTTGCCGGCGACGGTTTTGCCACCGCTATCGCCAGCAGCGTCGGCGGCTCGCCCACCACGACGTACGCCGAGAACATCGGTGTCATGGCAGCGACCCGTGTGTACTCCACCGCCGCCTACGCGGTTGCCGGCATCGTCGCCATGATGCTCGGCTTCTCCCCCAAGTTCGGTGCCGTCATCTCGGCGACGCCCGGCGGCGTTCTCGGCGGAATCACCGTGGTGCTCTACGGCATGATCGGCCTTCTCGGCGCCAAGATCTGGAAGGAGAACGGTGTCGACTTCGGTAATCCGCTCAACCTCATGCCGATCGCGGCCGGCCTCATCATCGGTATCGGCGACACGGCTCTGAAGTTCAGTGACACGTTCTCACTCAGCGGCATCGCGCTCGGCACCATCGTCGTGATCGGGATGTACCACCTGTGCCAGTTCATAGGTTCGAAGAATCCTGAACTGAATGCGAAGAATCCGGAACCGAACAAGCCGGTCTCGAAGGCTCCCGGCGGCGATCGGGAGGAACCTGCCCCACAGCTCACGTGATGTAGAGCTGAATGTGTGCTCACACCGAAGGCCGGACATCCTCCGTGGAGGATGTCCGGCCTTTTCGGTGTTCCGGGTATTGACCGATCAGACGGAGGTACTGGCTTCGACCAGGCCGATCCGGTTGATTCGTTCGGTGCGGGTGATGAGCCGTTCAGTCGCATCGGTAGCGGTGAGCACGCTCAGCTCGTAGTGCAGGACCGCTCCGATACGGGTGCAGAATGCGGCGGATTCGTCCGCGGCATCGGGAAATTCGGGGATGACCCGATCGACGATGCCGCCCGCGAGCAGATCGAAGGACCTAATCCCTTGACTGGCAGCCATGTCCGGCGCGTGCGTGATGTCGTGGAACATGATTGCGCTCGCACCTTCGGGAGGTAAGGGCGACAGCCAACCATGGCGGGCCGCCAGCACTCGATCGGCCGGAATCAGTGCCAGGGCACCGCCGCCGGTGCCCTGCCCGAGCAGGAGGGAAATGGTGGGGACCTCGAGTGAAATCATGTCGGCTATGCACCGAGCGATCTCGCCGGCCAGTCCGCCTTCTTCGGCTTCCTTCGACAGTGCCGCGCCTGCCGTGTCGATGATCGTCACCAACGGCAGGTCGAGTTCTGCGGCCAGCCGCATTCCTCGCCGAGCTTCCCGGAGAGCGCCGGGGCCGAGTGGGGAGTGAGGAGTCTGTCCGCGTCGGTCCTGTCCGAGAAGGACACAGGGCATGTCGCCGAAGCGGACGAGTGCGAGCATGATGCCGGGATCATTCTCGCCTTGGCCGGTTCCGTTGAGCGGGAGCATGTCCGAAGCGGAATTGAGCAGCACTTCACGAATCCCAGGTCGGTCTTCGCGTCGGGATGCGACGACCGATTCCCACGCCGACGTATCGGGTGGGCAGTCGTACGCGCACGGGTCACTTGGCAGTGAGTACCCACGACGCGCCCCGGTGATGATGCGCAATGCGCGTTCGACGATTTCGGCGAGCTGGTCTGGCGGCCTCACTGCATCGATGAGTCCGTGCTCGTGAAGGTTTTCGGCTGTCTGGACACCGGCAGGGAAAGGTGAGTTGTACAAGGCCTCGAACACTCGGGGGCCGAGGAATCCGACGAGGGCTCCCGGTTCCGCGATCGTCACGTGACCGAGTGATCCCCAGGACGCGAATACGCCTCCGGTGGTGGGGTTTCGGAGATAGACGATGTAGGGTAGGTGCGCTTCTTTGTGCTTGATGAGCGCCGCGGTGATCTTGACCATCTGCAAAAACGCCGTCGTCCCCTCCTGCATGCGTGTTCCCCCGGACGTGGGAAGCGCAAGAAGGGGCAGGTGCTCCTGCGTAGCTCGTCGGATGGCGACGACAAGGCGTTCGCCAGCTGCCACGCCGATCGATCCGCCGAGAAAACCGAACTCGCAGACGATGATTGCCACACGGCGGCCTCGGACGGAGGCGCTGCCCGTCAGGACGGACTCGTCGAGCCCGGTCTTCTCCTGGGCCCGCAGAAGTGCTTCCGCGTAATCGGAGTCGGTCGCGACGGGGATCGGAGGGGTATCCCACGACTCCCAGGTGCCGGCATCGATCACCAGGTCGAGCAAGTCGCGAGCCGTCAGGCGGTTCATCGGGTGAATCCTTGTAGCCATGACATGACTTCGTCAGTGTCTTCACCGAGAACCGGAGGTGCAGTGTGGCGGGTCTCCGTCACTTCGGTTCCGTCCGGATCGAAGAACCGCAGCGGCGGACCGGGCAGAGTGATGTTGCCGAGCGTGCTGTGGTCGACATCGACGAGCAATCCCTGTGATCGGGTCTGCTCCCATTCGTACACTTCGGAGATCGTCCGAACCCGTCCTGCCGGTACTCCGATGCGGTCGAGTTCGGTCAGAAGCTCGTCACGCGAGTACGGCTTGAAGGTACGTTCGATCAATTCGACTACCTGGAAATGATTCTCGACGCGTTCGGCGTTTGTTGCCATACCCGGGGCGTCGGGATCGAGGTCGAATCCTTCGCAGAATCTTCTCCACAGGCTCTCGCTGCCGACCGAGATCTGTACTGCGCCATCGCCGGTACGAAAGAGTCCGTACGGTGCGATCGAGGGATGGTGGTTGCCTTGCGCTGTTCCTACCTCGCCGGCGACGGTCCACTTTGTTCCTTGAAACGCATGAACACCGACCACGCTGGCCAAGAGCGACGTTCGAACGACACGGCCTCTCCCCGTCTGTTCGCGTTCCTTCAAAGCTGCGACGACACCGAAGGCGCCGTACATTCCGGCGAGAAGATCGGCGATCGGAACTCCGACCCTTTGGACGTCGTCCGGACTCGAGCCGGTCAGCGACATGAGTCCGGCTTCCCCCTGGGCGATCTGGTCGTAGCCGGCGCGACCGCCTTCCGGGCCGTCGTGGCCGAAACCGCTGATGGACAGGACGATCAGTCGAGGATTCAGTTCGGCTAGCCGCTCGGTGGAGAATCCGAGTCGATCGAGCACTCCGGTGCGGAAGTTCTCCATGAGAACGTCGGCGCGGCAGACGAGATCTTCGAGGGTCGCGCGCCCACTGTCGGATTTCAGATCGAGCGTGATCGATTTCTTGTTCCGGTTCGTGGACAGGAAATACGTCGATTCCCGTTGCGTGTTCGGCGGTTCCAACGGTGGTTCCACAAAAGGCGGCCCCCACCCACGGGTGTCGTCGCCACCGTGAGGTGATTCGACCTTGATCACGTCGGCACCCAGATCGCCGAGCATCATTGCCGCGTGAGGACCCGCGAGTGCGCGCGTGAGGTCGACGACAATCACGTCGTGTAACGGACCACTACGAGCACTTGTGTTGTGAGGCTTCGAAGTCGAGTTCATGTCGCACCGCCGTGTTCTGGTGTAATTGGCTGAGCCAGTTGGTGGTTGAGGCCTCCGTAGTTCGGTCGACTCCGGTCCGCTGGACCGAGAAACCGGCCAGGGCCACTGAAGGAGGTATGTGCGGCCCGTCTTTCGAACGGTAAGCGCGCACCGGTCAACGGCACATGGGTAACCTTGCCGACGACGGGTGTCAGTGGTGGGTAAGAAGTGACGAACGCTCACCGCACGGCTGGATTGCGGTTGTATCGAACCGTAATTGGGGCGTTCTGTCAGCTCATCTCGTGCATCTTCATGACCTGCAGGGCGAGTGAGACGTTCAATCGAAGGACGGGGTCGTCGGTGAACGATCCGACGACGCTCTCCAGCTTTCCGATTCTGTATCGCAAAGTGTTGTAGTGCATATGCAGTGCGCGGGACGCCTCGGCGACATTGCAATTGCAGTCGAGCAACGTCTGGAGTGTCAGACGCAAGTCCGCGGCTTCGGCGTTGTCTGCCGACAGGGACTTCAGAACATCATCGGTGAACGAACGCAGTTCGCTCTTGTCCGTCTGGAGCGAGAGGAGTCGGTGTACGCCGAGTTCGTCGAAGTGCGCTATCTGCCCCGGCCCGTTGATACGTCGGCCGACAACCACGGCTGTACAGGCCTGGTCGTAGGCCGCGGGTAGATCGGCCAGGGAGTAGATCACCCGGCTCACTCCCGTGCTGAAGGATCGGCGGCCGCTGGTGCGGTCTCCGGCAACCTTGCGCACCAACCCTTCGATGTCCCGAACCGCACGGTCGGTGCTGGTCGGGAAAAGTGTGACCACCTCGTGTCGAAACCCGACGGACGGTGCCGTCCGCTCGTGGGTGCGTACCACTTGTTGCCAGCCGTCGCTGAGTCGATCTTGGTCCGTGCGAGTGGAATTCGCGTGCTGGGATTCCGGGTGGTCGACGTCGAGTTCTGCAACCACAACGGCAAGGGGGCGAGTAACGTCCCACCCCAATTGGGTGAAGTGCGCGCTCACTTCCGCCGGCGAGCCGGCTTCGCCTATCAGTGCGTCGCGGAGAAAGTCGCCGCGAAATTTGGATTCCACTGCCGCAACTGCCAACTGCTTGGTGACGGCCAGAGCAGCAACGGTGGCCGCTCGCTCCAACGCTTGCACGACAACTGCGCCGAGTTCGTGGGTACCGGCGTACGCCACCATTCGGCCGTGGTCTGTGCCGCCGGCCACCACTCGGGTGAGCGCCAACTGGCCGGGAAATCCCTTGGGCGCGTTCTGTAAACCGACAGCAACCCGCTCGGTCAGGAACCGACCGGTGCTCTCGAACAACGGAAGCGCGTTCAGCGCGGCTGAATCCCCGGCCTCGGTCAATACCCTTCCGTCCGGCGAACAGATCAGAACGCTGACGTCGAAAAGCGCGGCGAATTCTGCGGCAATCTGAGGTAGATCGCCGCCTTCCAAGACGATCGACGTCAACGAGCGGTGAAGTCGATCGGCGATGTCGAGTGCCGCGGACTGCTTTGCCACCAACTTGGTGAAGACCTCCGAGATCACCTCGTCGAATCCTGCGGTGACGGGAAGAACCAATAGCGGCAGGCCTCGCTGCTCTGCCATGTGCAGCATGGCTTCCGGCAGTTCGTCGAGATAGCGGCCCGTTTTCACGGCAAGTGCCGCGACTCCTCGACGTGCAAGACCGTCGACGAGGTCACTGAGATCTGTGTCGTCGAGAAGCTCTCCGGTTCGCCCGTAGCGCAGCGGGAACCCGGTTGTCACCAACAGTTCGTTCGGCTTCACCCAAGCGAGGATGTCCGGTACTTCCATCACGTTCACCGATTGAACGAGGTGGCGCAAGCCCCCGCGCCCGGCAAGGACTTCGGCTCCACGCAGACTGGGCAGCTCGAGGACATCCCGAACCGTCAGTCTGTAGTCGCCACCTTCTGGCAAATGTTGAAGCTCTTCGCTCGAATATTTGGCAGATCTATCCATGTCGCGAGACTACGCTCGATCGCACAGTGAACATTGTCAACAGTTGACGAAAATCTCCTCCCGGAATGAGTGGTCTCCGTATGTCTGCCGACTATCTTGGTCCGAATTGGCGATCGCCGGCGTCTCCGAGTCCAGGTACCAGGAACGCATTTTCGTTCAGACCGTCGTCGATGCTCGCGGTGAGGAGTCGGACCGGATGTCCGGAATTCTTCAATGCTTCGATCCCTTCCGGAGCCACGACGACGCAAATTGCAGTCACGTCGGTTGCTCCGCGTGCAATGAGCAGATCGATTGTGCGGATGGTGGATCCGCCGGTTGCCAACATCGGATCGAGGACGTAGACGGGGGTGCCCGACAAATCAGCAGGCAGGGACTCCAGATACGGAACCGGCTGGTGTGTCTTCTCGTCTCGCGCCATTCCCACGAAACCGACTCCCGCCTGCGGAATCAGGGCGCTCGCTTGTTCGACCATCCCGAGGCCGGCTCGCAGGACCGGTACCAGGAGCGGTGGATTCGCCAGTCGCACTCCCTGCGTCGGAGCAACTGGCGTCTCGATGTCGAACTGTTCCACTTCTGCGCCGCGCGTGGCCTCGTAGACCAACATGTGCGTCAGTCTGCGTAGGGCGGACCGAAATGTTGCGTTGTCGCTGCGAGCGTCGCGCATGGTCGTGAGCAGAGATGCCGCCAGCGGATGGTCGACAACAGTGGTGTCCATGGTCGAATCGTAAGTGAGAACCGATGGGGCGGCGCGGAACCGGTGAATCGGAGTCGAAATAACCAATCGCGGTTTTCGTTTGGGCAAGTATTGACGATGCCGAAGGGTTCGAGTCGTCATAGCGTGGTCGGCATGGCAGTTCCGAACCGCTCGGCTGGACTGGGCGCCGGGAGCTGTCAAGGCCCAATTTTGCCTCCACGATTCCCTATACAAGGAGATGCCAATGCCCGAAGCAATCGAGGTCCGTAAGGTTCCGCTACACAGCGTCTCCGACGCCAGTGAGCTCGCCAAGCTGATCGACGACGGTGTCCTCGAGGCCGACCGCGTCATTGCAGTCATCGGCAAAACCGAGGGTAACGGCGGCGTCAACGACTACACGCGCATCATCGCGGACCGAGCGTTTCGAGAGGTTCTCTCCGCCAAGGGCAATCGCAGCCTCGAAGAGGTGGCGCAGGTACCGATCGTCTGGTCAGGTGGTACGGATGGCGTGATCAGCCCGCACGCGACGATCTTCGCGACGGTACCGGCAGACAAGGTCACCAAGACCGACGAGCCGCGACTGACCGTGGGCGTCGCCATGAGTGAGCAATTGCTGCCCGAGGACATCGGCCGTACGGCGATGATCACCAAAGTAGCTGCGGCAGTCAAAGATGCGATGGCCAATGCCGGCATCACCGATCCTGCCGACGTGCACTACGTACAGACCAAGACTCCGTTGCTGACAATCCACACCATCCGTGACGCCAAGAGCCGCGGCAAGACGGTGTGGACCGAACAGACTCATGAGTCGATGGACCTGTCCAACGGCGGTACGGCCCTCGGGATCGCGGTTGCACTCGGCGAAATCGACATGCCGTCCGACGAGGATGTCATGCACAGCCGCGAACTCTTCTCTTCTGTCGCGTCCTGCTCGTCCGGCGTCGAGCTGGACCGGGCTCAGATCGTCGTCGTCGGTAATGCACGTGGCGTCGGCGGACGCTACCGGATCGGCCACAGCGTGATGAAGGATCCGCTCGATCAGGACGGCATCTGGGCGGCGATCCGTGACGCCGGCCTCGAGCTTCCGGAGCGGCCGCACTCGAGCGACCTCGACGGTCAACTCGTCAACGTGTTCTTGAAGTGCGAGGCCAGCCAGGACGGAACGGTCCGCGGCCGTCGTAATGCGATGCTCGACGATTCCGACGTGCACTGGCACCGCCAGATCAAGTCGTGTGTCGGTGGAGTCACTGCCGCTGTCACCGGTGATCCGGCTGTGTTCGTTTCGGTCTCGGCAGCGCATCAGGGCCCCGAGGGTGGCGGCCCTGTCGCCGCGATCGTCGACCTCGGTCAGTAACAGGCAAGAACCTCGCTGGAAACCTCGACAGTCGCGCCGCCACCGGCAATTCGTCACTCGAATCGGTTGCCGGTGGCGGTGAGTCCGTCCGGTGTATTTCCTGGCGCACCCCACTTCACTGCTTGAAAGGATTCACGATGGTTCATGCTGCTGACCCTGTCGACGAGAGCGTTTCCGGTGCGCCCGAGAATCGCGAGCTCGTCATGGCCGATGCGGTCACGCTCAGTGGTCTGATACGTAGGCGTGAAGTGTCGTGTGTCGAGGTGATGGACAGCTTCCTCCACCAGATCGAAGCACATAACCCGGCGGTGAACGCGATAGTTGCCTTGCGGGATCGGGAAGCATTGACGGCGGAGGCGCGCGAGCGTGATTCGCAGTTGGCGAGTGGGCAGTATCTCGGTTGGATGCACGGGTTTCCGCATGCAGTGAAGGATCTTTCGGCAGCCAAGGGTCTGCCGTTCACCTCCGGGTCGCCGATGTTCGCGGACCGAATCGCCGAAGAGGACGACCTGTTCGTCAGGCGGATCAAGTCTGCCGGTGCCATTGTGATCGGCAAGACAAACACCCCGGAGTTCGGGCTCGGATCCCAGACGTACAACCCGGTGTGGGGTACGACGTTGTCGCCGTACGACAATTCGCGCACTGCCGGCGGTAGCAGCGGAGGCGCCGCAGCGTCGTTGGCGCTTCGCATGCTGCCGGTGGCTGACGGAAGCGATTACATGGGTTCGCTCCGAAACCCGTCGGCGTTCAACAACGTCGTGGGGTTTCGACCATCGTGGGGTCGGATACCGGAGACGGGATTCATCGCGCAGGGCGCGGTTGTAGGCCCGATGGGCCGAACCGTCACCGATGTGGCTCACCTGCTCTCCACGATGGCAGGGCCCGATGCTTATGCACCGCTGGGGATTCGTGAGGATCCCGCTGTGTTCACCGAAAGCCTCGCACGTGATCTGAAAGGCTCTCGGATTGCATGGGTCGGTGACTGGAACGGTTACCTGGCAACCGAACCTGGGGTTCTCGAGTTGTGTGAATCCTCGTTCGAGGTCTTCGAACAGCTGGGATGTCACGTCGAGGCGGCGCTTCCCGACTTCAAACCCGAGGACATCTGGCAACTGTTCTTGCGATGGCGTTGGTGGGCGCAGCTCGGCTTGATCGATCAGTACAACGACCCGAGTATGCGTGAGTTGATGAAGCCCGAAATGTTGTGGGAACTCGAGCATGCTGTCACCCTCTCGGCGCTCGACGTGACCAAGGCTGCGGAGGCCCGAAACGGCTGGCTGTCGGCCGTTACCAAGATGTTCGAAACGTACGACTACATTCTTGCGCCGAGTGCTCAGGTGTTTCCTTTCGACAAGAACACTCACTGGCCCGAGACCGTCGACGGGCGGTCGATGGACACGTATCACCGGTGGATGGAGACGGTTGTTCCCTGGACGATGGCCGGAGTTCCGGTTGCGGGGATGCCGGTCGGCTTCGACGATCGTTCGCTCCCCATGGGTATCCAGATCATCGGTCGGCACGGCGCCGACGTGGACGTACTCCAACTCGCCTACGCATTCGAGCAGGCAACCAAGTGGGTCGAGCGGGTACTTCCGCCCGCACTCCGCGTGAACTGACTCATCTATTTCGAACGTATCCAGTTGGGAGAGAACGACGATGGCTTCGGCATTGTGGCACGGGTTCGCGGACATGGGCGCTGTGGAGAAGAACGGCGCGTTTGTCGTCTCTCGCGGTGAGGGCGCGTACATCTGGGACCGTGAGGGCACGCGGTATCTGGATGCGACGGCGGGCCTGTGGTTCACCAATGTCGGGCACGGGCGCACCGAGATCGCGGATGCGGTGGCGGCTCAGTTGTCGAAGATCGCGCATTTCTCCAACTTCGGTGATTTTGTTCCCGAGACCACGCAGGTGTTGGCCGAGCGTCTGGCGGCCATCGCGCCGGCTTCCGGGAGCAAGATCTTCTTCACCTCAGGTGGTTCGGATTCGGTGGACACCGCGGCGAAGCTGGCTCGCCGGTACTGGCACGAGGTGGGGCAGCCGGAGAAGACGATCATCGTCGGACGCCAGAAGGCGTATCACGGGATGCATGTTGCGGGAACGGCTTTGGCTGGTATTCCGGTGAACCGTGAGGGTTACGGCGAGCTGATGGCGGATGCCGCGACGGTTGGTTGGGATGATGCGAAGAGTCTGCTCGAGTTGATCGAGCGGATCGGTGCGAACAAGATCGCGGCGTTTTTCGCGGAGCCGATCATCGGTGCGGGTGGGGTGTATCTTCCGCCGGAGGGGTATCTGGCCGAGGTGCGTGACATCTGCCGTGAGCACGACATCCTGTTTGTGGTCGACGAGGTCGTGACCGGTTTCGGTCGGATCGGTGGTGAGTGGTTCGCGTCCACTCGTTTCGATTTGCAGCCTGACATGATGACCACGGCAAAGGGTTTGACGTCGGGTTATGTTCCGATGGGTGCGGTGTTCATTGCGCCGCGGGTGGCGGAGCCGTTCTATGCCGGTTCGTGGTGGCGCCATGGGTACACCTACGGCGGGCATGCTGGTGCTGCAGCGGCGGCGATGGCGAACCTCGACATTGTCGAGCGTGAGAATTTGCTCGTGGAGTCGAAGCGTTTGGAGGCGTCGTTGCATACGCATCTGCAGCCGCTGGCGGAGCATCCGCGGGTGGCGGAGGTGCGCAGTGGGCTCGGTGCGGTCGCGGCGGTGCAGTTGGCTGATCCGGCGGAGGCGTTGCCGTTTGTGAAGACGTTGCGTGAGCACGGTATTTCGGGTCGTGCTGCGGGTCAGGGCGCGGTGCAGATTTCGCCGACGTTTGTCATGACCGATGATCAGGTCGCGGAGATGGCAGCAGGGATCCTCGCAGCCCTCGGCTAGGTACCTCGTTTTCCGTTGACAGACATCGTGTTACGGAATCATTAAGCCGACGAAAATGTTGGGGCCTGTCGTATCACGGTCCCAATTTCCGTCGAAACTGTCTCCAACACTGACGATGACCCCTGCCCGCATCATCTGTCACCATTGTTGCCAATCTCGGTGAGCGGGTTCTGGCAGATTGTCATCACGTCCAAATCTTGGTGCTGTATTAGCGTTTCACTCCAGACACGGTGTTTGTGAGCTGGGGCACAAAGCATTTCGAACACCTTCCTTCTTCGCGAGAGGTCTCGTCATGCCTATATGGACGTTGCACGGAGATGGAAAGAACATCGGGCCCGGTGAGGTGGTTGCTCCCGGCGAGCGACTCAGTTGGGCGAGAACCATCGGATTGGGTGGTCAACATGTCGTGTCGATGTTCGGCGCGACGTTCGTGTTCCCGATCATCATGGGGCTCAATCCTCAACTTGCCGTAATGATGTCGGGATTTTGTACACTCTTCTTCCTTCTGGTGGTCAAGGGGCACGTCCCCAGTTACCTCGGTACGTCCGCGGCCTTTGTCGGCGGCGTCGCCGCTATTCGTGCCCAGGGCGGAACGACGGCGGAAGTGACCGGTGCGATTCTGGTGTCGGGGTTGGTTCTGGGGTTCGTCGGTATCGCCATCCACTTTCTCGGCGGTGGCGTCATCGGTAAAGCGCTACCGCCGGTGGTCACCGGCGCAGTGGTGATGTTGATCGGTTTCAACCTGGCGCCGGTTGTCGCGGGGCTGTACTGGCCGCAGGACCAATGGGTGGCACTGATCGTGATGGTGGTACTGATCGTGATGAGCGTTGCGCTACGCGGTTTCCTGGGACGTATCGCCATTCTCGTCGCGCTGGTTTTCGGTTACATCTTCTCGTGGGTGCTCGACCGGGTCTCCGGTCCGATCACGTCCGCCAGTGGTAGTGGCGCACCCACCGAGCACTTTCGTGTCAACTGGGATTCGGTGCACTCGGCGTCCTGGTTCGGCCTGCCGCCGTTCTCGGACGAAGCCAACGGAATCGTCGGTATTCACGCTCCCTCGTTCAGCCTCACGTTCATCGTCCTGGTCCTTCCCGGTGTCATCGCACTGGTCGCGGAAAACGCCGGCCACGTCAAGGCAGTCGCAGAGATCACGGGCGACGATCTCGACCCGTACATCGGACGCGCAATTGCCGGTGACGGTTTTGCCACCGCCATCGCCAGCGCAGTAGGCGGCTCCCCCACGACGACACACGCCGAGAACATAGGTGTCATGGCAGCCACTCGGGTGTACTCGACCGCCGCGTACGTGATTGCCGGTTTCATCGCGATCCTGCTCGGCTTCTCGCCCAAGTTCGGAGCCGTCATGGCAGCGACGCCCGGCGGCGTTCTCGGCGGAATTCTTGTGGTTCTGTTCGGCATGATCGGTCTGCTCGGCGCCAAGATCTGGAAAGAGAACGGTGTCGACTTCGGGAATCCCCTCAATCTGATGCCGATCGCGGCCGGCCTGATCATCGGTATCGGTGACACGGCTCTGAAGTTCAGTGACACGTTCTCGCTCGGAGGTATCGCGCTCGGCACCATCGTCGTGATCGTGATGTACCACCTCTGCCAGTTCGTCGGGTCCTGGAACCCCGAGCTGAACAGGCCTAAGTCCGGACGGCAACCGAGCGCAACGCCGGGGGCGAATGCGTCGGATGACGAAAGGGAAGTGCCCGTGGCGCAGCTCACGTGATGCCAAGTTGAATGTATGCCAGGTATGACCCGTGACCGTTGTCACATCTGCACAAAACGTGAAGTGACTCATAGAGGCAGGATTGAGTAATGAAACCGTCGCCGCTGACTTATCACCGACCGTCCTCGGTCGAGGACGCGTGCCGAATCCTCTCCGAGGTATCTCACGAGGGGAAGGTGCTCGCCGGTGGGCAATCGCTTGTGCCGCTGCTGTCCATGCGCCTCGCCGCCCCCGCCCACATCGTCGACATCGGATCGATTCCTGACCTCGCTTCTGTGGCCTCGTCCGAAGACGAAGGAGTGCGGTTCCAGGCCCTGGCCACGCACTCGGTGCTGGCGGCCGACGAAGGTGCTCGCCGAGTTCAGCCTCTGCTGAACCGCGCTCTGCAGTTGGTGGCGCACCCCACGATCCGTAACCGCGGGACGAGCGTCGGCTCCATCGTCCATGCCGACCCGTCGGCGGAGATGCCGGCAGTCCTGACACTGCTCGGGGGCAGCGTGACCGTCCAGTCGGTGCGTGGCACCCGCGAGATCGCGTCGCCGGATCTCTTTGTCGGTCCCCTCGAATCGAGCCTGGAATCTGACGAGATCGCGGTGTCGGTGTCGGTGCCCGCCGCCGAGCCCGGTGTGGGAACCGCTATCGACGAGATCGCCCGTCGCCACGGTGACTACGCACTGGTCGGTGTCGTCGCGCGTATTCGCGTGGTCGACGGTCTGGTGGCCGAAGCACACATGACGTACGTGTCCGCCGGAGAGCTGGGGCAGGTCGTGGACTATACGGACGTGCTGGCGGGGGCATCTGCGACGGATCAGCGAGATCCGCGCTGGCGCACCCTCGGGGAATGCGCCCGCGCGCAGATAGATACCGAGGCAGACATTCACGGGACGGCGGCGTACCGCTCGCAACTGGTGTCCGCGCTCACCGCGCGGGTCGGGTTTGCAGCGGCAACAGATGCTCTCAGTGAGAACGCAGTACTGGCAGGAAAGTGGTGACCATGTCCAAAAACGATCGCTCCATCGATGATCAACTCGCCGAGTTGGCAGCAGATACCGGTGAACACCATGTGGCCGTGACGTTCACGCTCAACGAGGTGACGAGCACTGTCGTTCTCCCCTCCCGCACTCTGGCCTCGGACGCCATTCGTCACCACCTCCGTAAGACGGGAACGCACGTCGGTTGTGAACACGGTGTGTGTGGTGCGTGCACTGTGCTGCTCGACGGAAAGCCGGTGAGATCCTGCCTCGTCCTCGCCGCCAGCCTCGAAGGTCGATCGATCACCACCGTCGAAGGACTCGTCGAGCCGGACGGCACCTTGCATCCGGTTCAGCAGGCGTTCAAGGATTGTCACGGTTTGCAGTGCGGATTCTGCACACCGGGTTTCGTGACGACCATCGCGGCGTTTCTCGAGGAGAACCCCAATCCCACGCGTGAGGAAGCAACCGACGCGATAGCGGGAAACCTCTGCCGTTGTACGGGATACCAGAACATCAGGGCGTCGGTTCTACGCGCTGCCGAGATCAAGCGTGAACGAGCCGGGCAGTTCCCGCTCGGAATCGACGACGCATCCACTCGGGAGGCGTTGGATCGCAAGGTGCGGGGAACAACGAATCCCGTCGGAGGACGGGTGGGTAAGGCATGAGTACTCCGGTCAAACCAGCAAAGCGCAACGGGGCCAAGCACCCCGCTTCCGATCATTCGACGGCCGATCATTCGGTTGCCGACGACGGCAAGTTTTTCGGCAAACCGATTCCGCGCGAGGAAGATACGCGTCTGCTCAGCGGTCAGGGGCGGTATCTCGACGATCTGGGTCACAACGCGCTGATCGCGGCATTCGTCAGGTCGCCGCATGCACATGCGCGAATCATCGACATCGACATCGATCAGGCACTGGAAGTGCCTGGCGTACATGCCATCTACACCTACGAAGATCTCCTGGCCGACACCCCGGAGATGGCGGAGAACCTGCCACTGCTCATTCCGCATCCGGGAATCATCGCTCCGCGTAACGGGTACCCCCTTGCAAAGGACGAGGTGAACCACGTCGGAGAAGCCATCGCCATGGTGGTCGCCGACAATCGGTACATCGCCGAGGATGCGTGCGCGAAGATCGACGTCACGTACGAGACACTGAAGCCGGTAGTGGGAATCGACGTCGCTCGCACTGCCGACAATGCCGTTCACACTGACGTTCCGGACAACATCGCCGCTCATCTGCAGCACGGGTTCGGTGATCCGGATGCCGAACTTGCGGCCGCGCCGCACCGACTGACGCTGGATCTCGAAATCGAGCGTTCGGCATCCATGCCGATGGAGGGCAAGGGTGTCTACGCACGCTGGGACGGCGACGAGAACACCCTCACGTTCTGGACCTCCACTCAGACGTCCACCTCCGCCCGCGCCGCCATTGCCGCGCGATTGGGTATGGCGCTGAACAAGGTTCACTGCATCGCTCCCGACGTAGGCGGTGGATTCGGTGTCAAGATCGTCCATCCGTGGCCCGAAGAAGTGATGATCACGTGGGCCGCTCGACGCCTCGGCCAGGCCGGCATCTCCTGTGAGGTGAAGTGGGTCGAGGATCGCCGTGAGCACTTCATCTCGAGCGCACACGAGCGTGGACAGATCCAGAACATCGACATCGGATTCGACGACGAGGGCCGTCTGTTGGCTTTCGACTTCACGTTCTGGCACGACAACGGCGCGTACCTGCCGTACGGGATCATCGTCATGATCAACACCGCGACGCAGGTTCTCGGGCCGTACAAGCCGAAGTCGTTCCGGGTCAACGCCTATTCGCTGTACACCAACACAGTCATCGTGACCCCGTACCGAGGCGCCGGACGTCCGCAGGCCGTGTTCGCGATGGAGCGATCAATGGACGCCATCGCCAAGTACCTGAACAAGGACAAGATCGCGGTCCGCGAGGCGAACTTCATTCGCCCCGAGGACATGCCGTACGACTTCGGTCTGATGTTCCAGGACGGACGCCCGTTGATCTACGACACCGGTGACTACCAGGCCGGCATCGACAAGCTCAAGAAGCTCATCGACTGGGACGGATTTCCCGAGTACCAGAAGAAGGCTCGCGCCGAGGGGCGGAGTGTCGGCATCGGCATCGGCGCGTACGTCGAGGGAACCGGTCCCGGACCCTACGAGGGCGCACACGTTGTGGTCGAGACGTCCGGAAAGGTCAAGGCGGCAACGGGCTTGACGACGCAGGGCCAGGGTCACCAGACAGCGTTCGCCCAGATCGTTGCAGACGATCTCGGAGTCAAGGTCTCCGACGTCGAGATCGTCACCGGTGACACCCGCCGGTTCGGTTATGCCGTCGGCACTTTCGCCTCACGTGGCGCGGTCATGTCGGGTTCGGCTTTCCACGTCGCGGCGCAGATGGTCGCGGAGAAAGCGAAGAAGATCGCGTCCGGAATCTTGAATCTGCCGGAAGGCGAACTGGAACTCAAGGGTGGTCACGTGTGCAAACTCGGCACCGAGCCCGGAGTGGAAGGTACTTCTGTGCCGCTGAGTGTTGTTGCCGTTCTGTCGAACCCGCTACGATATGCGTTCGACCGTGAGTCGAAGCTGGCTACCGGTTTTGCCAAGACCGACACGGACATGTCGAAGCCGCCGATTCCCGAGGGCGAGCAGCCCGGTCTGGAAGCCACCGGCTACTACTCGCCGCCCAGTTCGACTTTCGCTTCGGGAGTGCACGCGGCGATCGTCGAAACCGATCCCGTCACAGCCGAGATCACGGTCCGTCGTTACGTCGTCATCCACGACTGCGGCAACGTGATCAATCCGCGCATCGTCGAAGGCCAGGTCATGGGCGCCGTCGCGCAAGGTATCGGCGGCGCACTCTACGAACGAATCGTCTACGACGAGCACGGGCAGATGCTCAACGCGTCGTACATGGACTTCTTGATGCCGTTTGTCACGGAGATGCCGGATTCACTCGAGATGGATCACACCGTCACGCCGTCGGGGCTCAACCCACTCGGTATGAAGGGCGCCGGCGAGGCCGGTGTGATCCCGACCAGCGCCGTCATCGCGGCCGCCATCGAGGATGCCGAAGGAATTTCGATCACGTCCATGCCCATTTCACCGTCCGAACTGTTCGAACTTCGACTCGCACATGCGGGTTCGTCATCAGAGGAGAATGCATGAGAATCGCCGGCACCGCGCAGCTGACGGCACCTCGAGAAGAGGTCTACGACAAGCTCCAGGACGGTCGTGTACTGGCCGCGACCATTCCCGGTGTGCAGTCGCTCGAGCAGCTCACGGACAATCACTACAAGCTCTCGATCATGGCAGGAGTCGCGTCGATCAAGGGCGTCTACGACGGTGAAGTTGTTCTTTCGCAACAAAATCGGCCCAATTCGTTTGTCATGACGGCTTCGGGCGCTGGTGCTCCAGGCACGGTGAAGGCGGACGTCACGGTCACGTTGACGGAGAACGAGGGTGGCACGCTGCTTTCGTACGACGCCGACGCGGTAGTCGGCGGGATGGTCGGCGGCGTCGGACAGCGGATGATCACCGGTGTCGCCAAGAAGATGGCCGGGGTGTTCTTCAAGAGCATCGACGGCGTCATTGCCAACGGCATCCCCGAGAAGGTCACTGCCGCCGTGGCGGCGGCAATCCCGGCAGCGTCGGTCGAGGCTGTGCCGGTAGTTTCCGGAGCTGTCGCGGCACCGACGGTTCTTCCGGCCGGTGTACCGACAGCGGGTGGCGCCGATGCTCGCACGGTGATGGTCAGCGCCGTCGTCGGTGCGGCCATTGCTTTGTCAGGTGTTGCTATAGGCGGATTCCTGGCCCGTTCTGGGTGTCGCGAGTAGTTCACCGGAGTGTCAGCAGCTGTTTCACGATGAGGGAAACGCCCCGAACCGACCAGGTTCGGGGCGTTTTTCACGTCCCCGTAACCCACATGGGCGCCGGCGAAGATCCGCTCGTGATCGTGCGCCGAACCTTGGTCCCCCGATTCGGCGAATTGTGACAAAGAATCCGCTCTTCCGAACCTGTGGAATAGCACTACACGTCAGGTACGAGCCACTTACCGGCTAGGCCGCAACCGTCGATCGGTACCAGACGAGACGAGCCAAAGATCCCAGGAGGAAGCGTGGAACCCAGGAAGATTCGGGTCGGTATCGATACCGGCGGAACGTTCACCGACATCGTTGCAGTGGACGACGAAACCGGCGCCATCGTCACTACCAAGACCCCGTCCACTCCGGCGGACCCCGCCGAGGGCTTTCTCGCCGGTATCGAGAAAGTGCTCGCCAAGCTCGGCGAGAGCGGCGACTCGATCGGTGCGGTCAGCCACGGGACGACGGTCGCGACCAACAAGCTGCTCGAAGGCAAGGTCGAGAATCTCGGCTTCATCACCACCGAGGGGTACGAGCACGTTCTCGAAATCGCTCGTCAGTCGGTGCCGGACGGTTACGGCAACTCGTACTTCTGGGTCAAGCCCGAACGCATCGTTCCTGCCGATCGTGTACGCACCGTCGGTGGACGGCTTTCCTTCGACGGCAGCGAGATTCGCCCGCTCGACGAAGAGAGCGTCCGTAGCGCAGCGCAGTTCTTCAAGGACCGCGGCATCCGCACCATCGGTGTCTGCCTCATGCACTCGTACGCCGATCCGACGCACGAGGAGCGCGTACGCGACATCCTCTTCGAAGTTTTCCCCGACGCGACGGTGAGCATCTCGAGCCAGGTGCTTCGTGAGTACCGCGAGTACGAGCGGTCCATCACCACACTCGTGGACGCCGCGGTCAAGCCGAACATCCGCAACTACGTGAACAACATCGCGAATCGTCTGCGTGAGTTCTCGACCACCGACGGCGAACCTCGCGATATCCCGTTTTACGTCATGAAGTCCAACGGCGGTGTCCTCTCGGCCAAAGAGGTTGTTCACCAGCCTATTACGACAGTACTTTCCGGACCGGCTGCCGGCGCTCTCGGTGCCGCGCTGATCGCCGACGCAGCCGGCGTCGAGCAGGTGTTGACCTGTGACGGCGGCGGAACGTCGACGGACGTCACCGTCGTGGTTCGCGGCGAGCCCGCGCTGACCACCGAAGGGCGAGTGGGCAACTACCCGTCGAAGATCCCGATGATCGATGTCGTGACCGTCGGCGCCGGTGGTGGGTCGATCGCGTGGATGACGCCGGAGCACACCCTCCGAGTCGGTCCTCAGTCGGCCGGCGCCGATCCCGGACCGTTGTGCTACGGCAAGGGCGGCAGCGAACCGACCATCACCGACGCGCACGTCCTGCTCGGTCGCATCCCACCCCACCTGCTCGGTGGTGAGATCCCCCTCGACACCGAACTGGCGCGCAAGGGACTCGAAGAGCTTGCAGCACAGCTGAGTCTGGGGTACGAAGAGTGCGCGGTCGGTGTCCTCGAGGTCTCGGCGTGGAACCAGGCCAACGCCCTGCGCCAGATCACCGTCAAGCGTGGTCTCGACGTTCGCGACTTCACCCTCGTGACCTTCGGCGGCTCCGGCTCACTGCTCGCCTGCCGTCTCGTCGACATCCTGGGTCTGAAAGACGTTCTTGTCCCGCTCAATCCGGGTAACGTCTCCGCGTTCGGTCTGCTGACGGTCGATGTCCGCAACGACTACGTCCAGACGCACGTCAGTCGTCACGACCGGTTGAAGGCAGAAGACCTGCAGAGCCAGTTTGATGCGTTGGCCGGCGAAGCCGAGATCGCGCTCGCCGAAGAAGGATTCGACGAGACGCAGCGCAAGTACTCCCGTACTGCGGATCTGCGCTACCTCGGTCAGGCCTTCGAGGTGCGCGTCCCGGTGGCGGAAGGTACCGTCACGGCGCAGATCATGGACGACGCGGCCGAGGCGTTCCACCAGGCGCACCGCGAACTGTACGGCTACGACTTCCGGGGAGACCCGTCGCAGCACGTGGAATGGGTCAACCTGCGCGTGAGCGGCATCGGTCCGATCAAGCGTCCGACGCTCAAGGAGATCGCCGCCGGAAACGGTGCCGAGACCGCCCGAACCGGTTCGCGCCAATCCTATTTCGACAGCTGGGTCGAGACGGCCACCTACGATCGCACACTGCTCGGTGCGGGTGACGTCATCGAAGGACCCGCCGTGATCGAGGAGTTCAGCTCGACTGTTCCGATCCATCCCGGATTCTCGGCACGTATCGACACCTTCGGGAACATTCGTATCTCGAAGTCTTCCGACTCGAACGGAGTGAAGTGATGACCGCCATTCTCGATGCTGCTGCTGCCACCGCGGCCAAGCCGTACCGACTCACCGCTACCGACGGCGCGTCACCTGATCCGATTCTGGTCGAGATCGTCGCCGGTTACCTCGCCAGCGTGGAAATGGAAGTCGAGACCTCCATTTCGCGCACCTCGCGTTCACCGATGATCCGTGACGCTCACGACTTCCGCGCAGGTATTCACGACCGGAACCTCCGCAAGCTCACGGGCCGTTCGTATTCCGCTCTGGTTCATCCGATCGCGCGGGACTTCCCGCTCGAGACGATGAAGCCGGGAGACGTGTACTTCCACAACGACGTCTACCTGTCCGAAGGTGGAATCGGCCATCTCCCCGACCTCTGCGTCACCGTGCCGGTCTTCGCACGCGTCACTCCCGATGCCGAACCGAAAGTTGTCGCCTTCGTTCAGGCATTCGGTCACCACGACGACATCGGCGGTTGCTGCCCCGGTTCCATGCCGTCCGGTGCGACCACGGTGTACGAAGAGGGACTGATGGTTCCGCCGATCAAACTGTGGGACCAGGGCATTCCGAACGAGGCGGCGCTGCGCATCATGACGCGCAACTCCCGCATGCCCGACGCTCTCGCAGCCGATCTCGATGCCGAGTGCTCGGCGTGCCTGATGGGTGCGCGTCGACTCACCGAATTGTTCGAGCGCTACGGCGTCGACACTGTCGAGTCGTGCTTCGACGCGATGATGGACGCGACCACCGAGACGTACCGCCGCGAGATCCTCAGCAAGATCCCGGTCGGTGAGTACACCTGGGAGGACTACGCCGAGCATGACGGCGTCGACGAGCCGATGCTCCACATTCAGCGGATCACGCTCACGAAGACGCGGCCGGAAGACGAGGGCGGCGAGCGACTCATCCTGGACTTCAACGGAACCGGGCCGCAGGCAAAGGGCCCGATCAACCACTGCGGCGACTACGCGGACGGAAACTTCCTCATCAAGTGGCTGGCGCCGATTCTGCGTAACCTCGCGGACACCCCGGAGCGCATGGCCGAACTGGATGTCAACGAAGGCGTCGTACCGCTGATCGAGATGAAGTTCCCCGAGAAGGGAACGCTGATCACTCCGATCTTCCCCGCTCCCACCAACGCTCGCACGTTTGTCATCCTCCGCCTGCTCGGTGTGCTGGCCGGCGTCGTGGCCAAGGCCGTGGACGGCAACATGCCCGCCGATCAGGAAACCATCAGATACACCGGTGTTTACGGTGAGGACTTCGAGGGTCACTCGTACCTCATGCGTGAGGTACTCGGCGGCGGTTCGGGCGGACGCTACTACGCCGACGGTGAGGACACGATTCACGTCGTTCCCGACTCGCGGAACCTGCCGACCGAGTTCACCGAGAGCCGCTTCCCGTTCATTGTCGAGAAGCTCGGTCTGGCCATGGATTCCGGCGGAGCCGGACGCTACCGCGGCGGCCTGGGATACGAGAAGCACATCCGCATGCTCAAGGATGCGCACTTCATGTCCATCGCGGACCGTTCGATCCTCGCCTGCTGGGGAGTCAAGGGCGGCAAGGCCGGCCGGCCGTTCTCCGTAGTCCTGAATCCGGGTGGACCGAACGAGCGTGAGTTCGACGCTCTGACCGATGCCGAGCCGATCAAGGCCGGCGAGGTTGTACGGATTCGTACCACCGGTGGCGGCGGTTGGGGAGATCCACTGGAGCGTCCCACCGAGGAAGTCTTGCGAGATATTCAGTGGCGCAAGGTTTCCGTCGAGGGCGCACGCGCTGACTACGGAGTTGTCGTGATCGAGGGTGACGAGCCGTCTGTCGACGAGGCTGCTACCACGGAGCTACGGGATCAGTTGCGTTCGGAGCGCGGTGAGAACGAACCCTTCTTCGATCGGGGTCCGGGCTACGCACAGCTTTCCGGTGGCGCCACCTCAGCGGTCTACGACTACGTCTAGGACGGAAAACTCTCATGGAGAACGGAATTGCTTGCGGCGCCGACATCGCGGTGATCGGCGCCGCGGGTAAGACCGGTGAGGCAGTTGTCGCCGCACTTTCCCCGAGCGTGACAGTTCGGCGACTGGTGCGAAAGGCCCGTATCGACGGCGACTTCGAGGTCGAACTCGAAACGGGAAACGGACTGCGCAAGGCGCTCGCCGGGTGCCGAGGCGTGTATTTCATCGCCCCCAACGTCCATCCCGACGAGCCGGCGCTTCTTCGCAATGCGCTGACGGCAGCGGCTTCGGCGGGAGTGGAGCACTTTGTCTATCACTCCGTCGCGTGGCCGTTCAGCCCGTCCATGCCGCATCACCTGGACAAAGCCAGGTGTGAGGACGAACTGCATCGCTCCCCGCTGAAGTGGACTGTGTTGCAGCCGTGCGCGTATGCCGAGAACTTCGAGGCGGTACTCACTGGTCGATCCGAGACCATCGTCCTGCCGTACAGCGCGGACACGAAATTCTCGTTCGTGAGTTTGGCGGACGTGGCGGCCGTTGCTGCTGTGGTTCTGAGCGAGGGCCCGGGCGAGCATCACGGAGCGACGTACGAAGTGGGCGGTCCTGAAGCAGTCAGCGTCATGGAGGTGGCACAGATGGTGGAGAAGCAGACGTCACGGACCGTCACGATAGATCAGATCAGTGTGGATCAATGGCGCGAACGGATAGGCAACGACCTCGACGTCAACGCCAGCTCGCGTCTGGCCGCGATGTTCGACTTCTACAACCACCACGACTTCCTCGCCGGCAGTGCGGCCGTCGAACTGCTGTTGGGTCGCCGACCGACGGGAATCGAGAGCCTGATTCGGTGAAGCTTGCTACGACATGCCTCCTGCCGCCCAGACCACGAGCGGTGGAAGGGCGGCCAGGATCAGGCAGACCGTTCCGTTGAGCCACTTGTGCTCCACCGTTACGGCGGCGAACTCGCGCAGGATCGCGCTCGGCAGGTAGTACCGGGCGGTGCGGGAACCGATGACTTCTGCGTCCAATCCGAGGCTTCGGGCAAACGTCGCGGTTCGGAGGATGTGGAAGTTGCTGGTGACCAGAACCATCCGAGGGTCCGTGGTGTCGGCGCGGAGGAGGTCCCGCGTGTACTCGAGGTTCTCGAGCGTGGTGGTCGAACGGTCCTCGAGCATCACGTTCTCACGCGGGATCCCGTGATCGACGAGGTAGACGCACATTGCCTCCGCCTCGCTGACGGCCTCGTCCGATCCTTTCCCGCCGCTGACGACCAACAGCGGTGAACGTCCTTCGCCGACCTCGGCACGAAAGACGTCCGCTGCCTTGTCCAGACGGCTGGCCAGCAGGGGCGTTACGTCGGCGCCCGAAAGCCCAGCTCCGTGCACCACTATCGCGTCCATCCCGGGCTGGTACTTCTGGCGTCCGTAGACGTAGGAGTAGAGCAGAAAGCTTGTGAACAAGAACCCCAGGTACGACGCGACCAGACTGAGTGATCCGAGAACGACTGCGAGCCAGTATCTCTGCGTCAGCAACGCGGATGCGAGCAGCACATAGGGAACGAGCAGTCCGAGGCCGGCGACGAGCGAGAGCAGATTTGCGATGCTGAATCCCTCGCGCCGCAGCATCGTGACCCCGTTGACGATCAGGAACCCCGCGAGCAGGAGCACAAGCAACGGCGAGAGCAGAGCGATCGTCGCGATCACAAACGACGGGACCTCGGTTCCCGGCGCACCCGACTGCAACATCCAGAAACCGGTGAAGATCAGTCCGAGAAGTAGATAGACGCCGTTGCTCAGCCTCCGCCTGTCCTGTCTGAACCGGTAGCCGCAGAATCCGAGCAGCGCGAGGCCGATGAGGAGAAGGATCACGGAGCCAGCCTAAGCGAGGCCGCTCTACCCGACGGTCGTCACCACCTTCGACTGCTGGATCGACGTCAACACTCTCGTGCGGGCCTCGATGAACAGTGGGTCCGCTTTCGTGGTCAGTTGATCTCGAGCACCGGTCAGAGGAACGTCGACGATGTCCTGCATCAATGCCGGAGTTCCGCCGAGGACGACCACTCGATCGGACAGGTACACCGATTCGTCGACGTCGTGGGTGACCAGGAGGACGGTGATGCCAAGATCACGCTGAAGGGTGAGCAGCAGGTCCTCGAGTTCCGCGCGGGTCTGCGCATCGACCGACGCAAAGGGTTCGTCCATGAGAAGTACCTGCGGTCGGTAGGCGAGAGCGCGAGCTATCGCCACTCTCTGCTGCATTCCGCCGGACAACTGCCAAGGGTAGGAACGCACAGCACCTTCCAGACCGACGACGGCGAGTGCCTCGGTTACCCTCTCGTTCTGAACCTTGCGTGCCAGGCCGTTGCCCCGCAGCGGCAGGCGAATGTTCTCACCTACTCGAAGCCACGGCATCAGTGTGCGTCCGTAATCTTGCGACACGAGCGCAAGAGTGGCGGGCGGAGCGTCGATCGTGATCCCGGCGATGCGGACCTCACCCGTAGTCGGCTTCTGTAAACCGGCGATGCAACGAATCAGCGTGCTCTTGCCGATTCCGGAATGTCCGACGATGCAGACGATTTCTCCCGGTGCAACCGAAAGATCGATCCCGCGAAGCACTTCGCGGCCGGTAGATCCGCCGTAGGTCACCCCGAGGCCGTTCAGTTCGACTGCGGGAGTGGATGCCGCAGATTCTGTGGATGACATCAGTTTCCTTTCACTGCGAGTGCGCCGTGGGTCCGAGGCTGCCATTTGAGCAGCCAGCGTTCGATCACGCCGTATCCGAGGTTGAGCACGTATCCGATGATTCCCAGCAGGAGAATTCCGGACCACATGTCTGCGATCGCGAAGGTCTGTTGGGCGACGATCACGAAGTGACCGATTCCTGCAGTGGAGACGTACATTTCGCTGCCGACCATGATGACGACACCGATCGCGAGACTGGTGCGGATGCCGACCGTTATCTGAGGCATCGCTCCGGGGAGGAGTACCTGCGTGACCAGCAGGGGCGTTCGGATCCGATAGCTGCGCGCCACCAATCGAATACTCGGGTCGATGGAGCGTATGCCGTCGAGTGTGTTGAGGAGTATCGGCCAGACCGCGCCGAAAGCGATGGCGGCGACGTTGCCCGAAGAACCTGTGCCGAAGACGATGAACAGGGCCGGCAGTACAGCGAGTGCGGGTATGGCGCGGAAGAACTGGAGGAACGGATCGGCGATGTCTGCAGCCAGTGGGAACAGCGCAAGAAGCAGACCGGCCCCGATGCCGAGCACCAGTGCCACGGTGAGGCCGAAGGCAAGATTGGTCAGGCTCGGCACGACATCGCGTGCAAATCCTGACCCGAACCAGTTGTCCGCAAATGCTTTCCAGATTCGTGACAACGGCGGGAAGTACGGCGACTTACTCGACGCGGATCCGAAGTACCACACGACGACGATCAAGATCGGCAGCCACAACTCCCACGCGAGGAGTCGAATCCCGGACATCATCTTCACGTCGTCATCCTCCTCGGGATGTAATGCCAAGCAAGTAAACGATTCTCGATTGCCATCACAGCGAACGCGAGCAGCATGCCGAGCACTCCGGCGACGACGATGAGTGCAAACATTCGGTCCGGGACGGATTGGCTCAGCAGGATTTCCTTGCCGAGTCCGGGAACGCCGGCGATCAGTTCGGCGCCGATGGTCAGCAGCAAACTCAGTGTTGCCGAGATACGAATTCCCGTGAAGATGTACGGCATCGACGCGGGTGCAACTACGAGAGCGAGTCTGCGCCACAGGGGAAGCCGGAAGGATCGTGCGGTGGCCAGTAGTTCCGGATCGACGTTGCGGACACCGTGGATGGTCTGGAGCAGGATCGGCCACACGCTTACCGCCACGATCAGCGCAACCGCCATACGTTGTGTCGGGCCCATGATCAACAGAAAGAGCGGGATGATCGCGAGCGGAGGCACGGTCCGGCAGAAGTCGATGACGAAGCGCGAAGAGACTGTCAGGAACGGGTGCGCGGCGAGCAGCAGTCCTGCCGGGATTCCGATGACCAGGCACAGAGCCAATCCGACGGCGGTTGTGGTCAAGGTCTGTCCCAACGACGTCCACAGCGAAGAGGTACCGAGTTCGTCCACGAACGCCACTGCCACGTCACTGAACTTCGGCACACCTTTGACGTTCTCGTCGCCCAGCATTCCGAAGACCTGCCAGGCGACTGCCAACGCGAAGAGAGTCAGCAGCCGTCCGAGCAGTACCTGCCTGCGGCGTGTTTTCGGGGTTGTCAAGGCAGGCAACTTAGTTGGCCGGAGTCAGCAAGGAGTCGCTGTCAACCGACTCCGTCAGAACCCCATACTTGACCAGCAGTTCGATCTCCGTGCCGAGAGCGCCCGGTTCCACTACTGCGACGAACTGAGGATTCTTGCTGTTAGCCAGCATTTCGAGCGGAATCTTGGCTTGTGTCGAGAGTGCGGCCTTGACCGCGCCCGGATTCTGATTGGCGTAGTCAACTGATTTGGCAAGCGCCGTAAGGAATTTCGCGAGTGAGTCCGGGTTCGCATTGACAAACGATTCCGAAGCGACCAGCGAGGTCCCCGGTACACCGGGTGCGGCCAAGGGGAAGGGGTGGCCGAGGATCTTCAGCCCCGAGTCGGTTGCTTTGCTCAGGAACGGATCGATGAGGAATGCAGCGTCGGCTCCGCCAGTGGAAACCAGGTCGCCGAGGTTGGGCATGGGCGCCTGAATGAACGAGATCTTGTCGGCTGCTCCACCAGATTTCTCCACCGCGGCAGAGATGACCGCCTCGCTGACGGACTTCAAACCGCTGATCGCAACGGTTTTGCCTTCGAGGTCACGGAAGCCACTGATGGAACTGTCCTTGGCGACAACGAGGCCGGACTGGTCGACGTCGTCACTCGCGGCAAAATTCGTGAGTCCTCCGACGATGGTGACGGGCATGTTCTGGCTGCGTGCCTGAATGGCGGCAGCGGCAGTTGTGGCTGCCATATCTGCATTTCCGCTGAGCAGCAACGGAATTTGAGCCGAGGAGCTGGCCCCGCCCTCGACGAGCTGAATGTCGAGTCCCTCAGCGGTGAAGAACCCCTGTTCCATGCCCAGCCAGATCGGTGCGAAGTCGGCGATCGGTTGAGGAGCGATGCGAATCGTGGTGGTCTGCGTGCCCCCATCGTCGGAGGCTGTGGCGTCGCTCGAGCAGCCGGTCAGTGCCAATGCCGCGGTCGCGACCGCCGCTATGGCAACAACTCTGAACCGTGGTGTCGACCGGAGGGTATGTCCAACCGTCATGTCCGAAAACCTCTCGCTGGGAAAGATAGGACTTCCTTGCCGGGAGTCCGGTGGGAAGGTGAAGACGCTCAAAGAAATTCCGTACGCCGGAATGATTGTTGTGACTATAGTAATTTCCAAGACGAATGCCAAGGGTTTTCCAAGAACACGAGATTTCGGATCGCCGGGTACATCCACGGCACCGGGAGGGGATCGGATGACGAAGGGTTCTGCGTCCGCCGTCGACAAAGCGCTGGATCTACTCGAGGCCATCGCGCGCTCGACCACGCCGATGAAGCTCAGCGAACTGGCAGAAGAAGTCGGGATGCTCCGCCCGACTGCGCACCGAGTGCTCGGAGAACTCGCGAACCGTGGTTGGGTCTTCCGCTACGACGGTCGCTATCTCCCCGGCCCGGCTGCACTTCAGGTTTCCCACGAAGCGGCAGCGCATTCGTTGGCGGCCTTGTGCGATCCGACCATGCGGGTGCTGTCCGAGAGCACGGACATGATGGTGAATCTGCAGGTTCTCGAGAGCGGCGGGACGCGAATCATCGCGGCGTTGCGTCCCGAGCGGCTCAAGATGATCACTCGGATGCTCGGGGATCTACTTCCGCCGCACCGGTTCGCGGGACCGCTCGCGTTGGTGGCGGCACTCGAGGACAACACCCGGGCGCCCTACCTGGCGATGGTGGAGAAGAGTGGCTATCCGCTGGAAGGCCCCACCGGCTTTCTCGCCGACATAGCCGAGACGCAGAAAACCGGATTCGCCGTTGTCCACAAACGATCTCAGGACATCATCGGTTCGGTCTCGCGGGCAGTGTCTTCTCGCAAGGGCTCTCCCCTCTGCGCGTTGACGGTGATCGGTTTCGACACGGACTTCGACGCGAAAACGACGCGGATGGTCGAAGAACACCTGCTGCGGGCGACCGATGAAGTGCAGCAACTCCTTACTGACCACACTTCGGGCAAGCGCCCGTCCGACGCAGGAGAAGAAGGATGATTCCACGGACCGAGGGCTTCATCACCGTCGCAGACGGCGAACGGGTCTGGTACGAGACTGCCGGCGAGGGCCCGGATCTGATTCTCACGCACGGTCTCGGCGGCAACGCTGCGGTCTGGTACCAACAGGTACCGTACTTCGCTCAGCACTATCGGGTAATCAGCTGGGATCAGCGAGGATTCGGCCGGTCCACTAACGAAAATGGCAACCACGGCCCGGTAGCGGCAGTCTCGGATCTGATCGAAATCATGAACCTGTTGGAGGTCGATCGAGCGCATGTGGTCGGTCAGTCGATGGGCGGTTGGGCCGCATTGGGGACCGCGATCGCTGTTCCGGACCGGGTGGAGTCGGTAGTTCTGGCCTGCACGACCGGCGGCATTCCCGTCGGCTTCGGTCCGGACAGCGCACCTCCCCTCACCGCGGCGCCCGTCACGGCGCGGCCACTGGGGGAACACCCCGCTGTGGGCGGACGGTTGCCGAGCTTGGACATGGCGAGAGCATATCTGTATCAAGCTCTCGGCACCTTCGGCCATCGCCCACCAGACACCGAGTTCTTCCGAATTCTGAAGGCCCACAACTATTTGCCGGCCGATCTTGCGGCGGTGGCTGCACCGGTTCTCCTGATCGCGGGTGAGCTGGACGATTTGATGACACCCGAGCGGATTCGCAGCGCCGCCGAGTTCCTGCCTCACGCAGAAGTGGTCGAGCTTGCCGACCGCGGTCACTCCCCCTATTTCGAGGACCCACACGCGTGGAACGAGTTGGTGGCGCACTTCCTGGCCGACGTTCGCGCCCGTCCAGTGCGCTGAAACCGTCCACTCGCCAAACATATTCCACTTCCGAGGAGACCTAATGGATTCATCTCAGACCGTCGAGTTCATCCCACCCGCTTTCGACACACCGTTCTCCACCGGAGTGCGTGTCGGAGATGTTCTGTATCTGTCGGGCCAGATCGGCATGCTCCCAGACGGAACCTTGGCCGACGGCTTCGAAGCGCAAGCCCGCCAGACCATGGAGAACATTGTCGCTTCGCTGATCGCCTACGGCTCGGGCGTCGAAGCGATCTTCAAATGCACTGTCATGCTTGACGACATGTCTCGCTGGCAGGAGTTCAACAAGGTCTATCTCGAGTACTTCCCGGCATCGAGACTGCCGGCACGCAGCGCGTTCGGAACAGACGGACTGGCGCTGGGTGCGCACATGGAAGTCGAATGCATGGCGTACACCCCGCGGATCTGATTCGGGGGTGTCAGTCGTCCCAATTCACACGTTCGGCCAGGCGCAGCAATGTGCGTCGGCGCGTAGTGCTGGTTTCGCCGATGTGCGCGATCCGGCCGTGGATGTGAGCCCGGAAATTCTCGATACCGTCCCGATTCTGTTCCTGTGCAGAGGTATTCGCAGCATTGTGAAGCAGGGCGCGCAGACGATCGTAATCGTCACGCGGATACGACGGTTGGTCGTTGATCACCAGCCCGGTGAGGTGTTGGCGTCGATGAGGGCGCATCACCTTGGTCTTTCGCGGATGGACGGCAAACCCTTCGTCCCTGGCGATCTGCTCGACCGTCCATAGGAGGGTGCCGACATCTGCCACTTCGATTCCGGAGAAGGCGAGGTCGTCGGCGTATCGGGTGTAGGTGAGCCAGTTCGCTTGTGCGAGAACGCTCAACCGGATGTCGAGTTTGCGCGCGACGAGATTCGCCAGTGCAGGCGAAGTGGGCGCGCCCTGCGGAAGATGCGCGGTTCGTAGCTGCGACGCCTGTGCGTACGGCAGACCGCGCAGGGTATCGGCAGGTGTTGCGACGGTGCACAATCCGGTGAGAGCTCCTGCCACGGCGGGCTGATACCCGAGCGCGGCGAAGATCGCGTGGACTCGCTCACCGGTGATCGACGGGAAGAACTGTGCGAGGTCCACACCGATCACGATTTCCGACTGTGCGTGCGGCGCTGCAAAGGTCAGCGGACTTCGACCACGGACAAACCCGTGGGCCGCGTCGTGTGCGGGCACCTGGTCGAGTATGCGGCGCAATATCTTCCGTTGGATTTCGCGCAACCGGGGTTTCGGTACCTCGAGGAGGCGAGCGCCGGCCTTCTTGCTGATCTGCATCGGCCGGTAGTGGCGTAGCGGTAGGGGTTTCGTTCGCAGCCACTCCCCGCGGTCGGCAAACCATTCGAGTTCGGAGATCGTCAGATCCAGTGAACGCGCCAGATCTGCACTGGTGTTGTAACGGGGGACGTCGAACCGCCACACCGAGGATTCGTTGGTGTCCAGTGAGACCGGGACTGGTCGAAGCCGCGGAAGTTCGCGTAGCAATCGGTACAGGGTTTGTGGTTCGAACGGTGGGGCCGGCATGAGGTCGAGCACTCGGACGGCGAGCGATGTCGCTGAGACACCGTGGACCGTTCCGAATGCCTCTTCGAGCTCACCGAGAGTCCATGGAGCATCGGCAGCAGCAACTGCCAGGCGCCGCGCCAACTCGGGATCGAGCTCGAAGTCACGCATGATTCGAGCCCGGGATGCGGCGGCGTGGGGTGACCAAATCCTTTGTCCGGTGCGGCGGCAAGCACGCGGAGCGTGCCGAACGCCGGTGGACGCAGTATCCAATTCTTCTGGCCGACCCAGGGGTTACCCCTGAGACTGGTCGCGTGGACCAACTCTCACCCACGCACCGCCGCATCCCTTCACAATGGCAGACCGTTCGGTATCTGTCACGTGTGAAGCGGATCTGTCAGGTGTGGGTTCTCAGATCGACGAACGATCCGAACCGACGAACTCGCTGATCCACGGCACGACTGCTTCGCGGACGGTGACCGCCTTCGGCAGTAGTCCGTTGCTCAGCAGGAGATCGACCGCGCGCTGCTGTTCGTCCAGGGAGTCTTAGGTAACAGGGTTGACACCGAAAGGACGTCCGCGCAGTGCAGCTTCCCAGGCATCGAGGCTCGCGGACCCGCCACGCTTCTCGACGTCGTCGACGAAGACCTGGGCGGCTTCGCGGGGGTTGGCTTCGATCCAGGCGTCGGATTCCTGCAGGGCCTCGATGATCGCCTGGAGGGCCTCCGGGTTGGTATCCGCGAAATCGCGCCGGGTGAACCACAGTGAGGGGTGGCTGAAGAGCCCGTCGGTGGCGATCAGCGTGCGCAGGTGTTGCTCGGATTCAGTCGGTGGCGCGAGGCCGACGGACACGTGCTGCAGGGTGTTCGCCTTCCCTTGCATGCGAGCGCTCTGGGGAAAGCCTTTCTGGCCTGGTCCGATATCGACGATTCCGAACTCGCTGCTCTGCCACGTGAAGCGACCACCCAGCGTGCGATCACCGATGTTGCCGGTATCCGCCGGGAATTGGAACTGACTCGCGAACGAGGATACGGATTCAACGACGAGGAGTTGACCCCGGATTTCCGAACGAGCGGATTCCGTTCCTCGCGGATCTCGCCAAGGTGACCGCGCGACAGATCGGTGAAGTGCTTCTCTGAACTGGCGTGAAGCGCTTGTGGCAGATCCGGCCGAACGTGATTACCGTTGAAGTCGAGGGCGCGATCGCACATTGGCTACGCGACGTGACCGCGTCCTCGCGAGCGTGGAGACGAGTGATGACGACGATCGGTGTCGTTGCCCTGCTGCTGGGCGTCCTGTTGATCGTGGTCGAGGCGCATGCCCCAACCGCGGGGGTGCTCGGTGTGCTTGGAGCACTCATGATCGGTGCCGGCGTCTGGATGCTTTTCACATCCGACGGTATCGGCCAATTGATCGCGATCCCGGTGACGGCGGGGGTCGCGGTAGTCGGCCTGGGCGTGGTGGCGGTAGCGAGTCGAAAAGCGCTTACCGCGCGCCGCGCTCCCGTGCGTACGGGGACGGAATCTCTTGTCGGCTCGGACGCGACCGTTCGCAGTTGGACCGGTGCGCAGGGTCAGGTCGAGCTCGACGGTGGATTATGGCGTGCTCGAATGGAATTCGGGTACGACGATTCTGTGCCCGCCGTGGGCGAATCCGTCGTCGTAGAGCAGGTTCGAGGCCTGACTCTGAAAGTGCGCCGTCGTGAACCGTGGGAGCTGCCGCTATGACCACCGTGCTTGTTGTGTTGTCCGTGTTTGTCGTGCTGGTTGCAGTGCTCCTGGGTATGTCGGTGAGGGTCCTGCGCGAGTACGAGCGCGCAGTGGTGTTCCGCCTCGGTCGACTGATCACCTTGAAAGGCCCAGGCTTGGTGATTCTGGTTCCGGCTATTGATTGCATGGAGCGGGTCAGTCTGCGAACCGTCACGCTGAAAATACCGGTCCAAGAAGTGATCACCCGCGACAACGTTCCGGTGAAGGTTACCGCCGTCACGTACTTTCGGGTCGTCGACGCCGACCGTTCGATAGTCGAGGTCGAGGACTTTCTGGCCGCCACCTCGCAGATCGCCCAGACCACACTGCGCTCCATTCTCGGTAAGGCCGAGTTGGACTCGCTGCTCTCCGAACGTGAACGCCTCAACGAGGACTTGCAGAAGGTCATCGACCAGCAGACCGAGCCGTGGGGAGTCAAGGTCACGACCGTGGAGATCAAGGACGTCGAGATCCCAGCCAACATGCAGCGCGCCATCGCCCGGCAGGCTGAGGCCGAACGTGAACGGCGAGCCAAGATCATCAACGCCGACGCCGAATTTCAGGCTTCGGCCAAGCTCGCCGAGGCGGCCGAGGTGATCAGCCGCAATCCGACCACTCTGCAATTGCGTTATCTGCAGACGCTTCACGAGATCGGTAGTGAGAACAACTCCACCGTTGTCTTCCCCTTGCCTCTGGACCTCGTCCGGCCCTTCATGGGCGGCCAAGCAGAGGTTTCTCCTGCCACCCAAGAACATGCCCGTTCTGTCTGGAATGCGAAAGTCGTTGATTAGCAGCTAGTTTCAACCAATCCCGCTCTTGCATTCGAAACTGTGTTCGAATATGATTGCTGCATGGACAGTCGGGAAGCGTGGCAGCTGGGTGGCGAGGATCTCAAGTGTGAGGTTCTGGATCTGGTGCGTGTCCGGCACGAGTTGCAGTCGCGGTTGGTGTTGTTGATCGTGGAGATGTTTTCCCGGGATGTTCTCGGCGGGAAGGGTTTTCGGTCGATCGCGCAGTGGTTGCATGGTTCGACGAATCTGGAGATCGGTGAGTGCAGCTTACTGGTCGGGTTGGCGCGGTTGTTGATGCTCGAACCTGTTGTCGCGGATGCGTTTCACCGGGGCGATGTGGATGCGTTGAAGGCTCGTCAGGTGGCGTCGTTTTGTCAGCATCCACCGAAGAACATGACCCTGGCGGATGTGGACAAGGCCCGCGAGATCTTGCTTGGCCTGGCGTCGAAGAATATTGCGGATTGTGATGCGGTGCGTGCTGCGATCCGGCGGATCGAGAAGCAGTACGGCAAGCGTGAGGACGGAGTTCCGGTAGGGGAAGACTCTGAGCGCAATGAGTTCTACGCCTCGAAAGGCTTGTACGGGCGGGTGACGGTGAAGGGTGATCTGGATGCGGTCAACGGTGCCCGGTTGATCACGTTGTTGTCGAGCCTGTCCGCTCCGACACCGGAGAAAGACGGCGTCAAAGACACCCGCACGCCGGCATTACGGCGTGCGGATGGGTTTTGTGAGTTGTTGCGCCGGTATGAGCGGGCGGGGTTGGGTCCGATCGAGGGCGGGGTGAAACCGCACATCACGGTGACCGCGTCGGCCAAGGACATGACGGACCTTAAAGTTCTGAAAGACCTCTTGCCGTCCACTGAGGAACTGGGGTTCGCGTGGACGGATTGGGTGGGCCCGATCAGTATCGACACTGCACGGATGCTGGCGTGTGACTGCACGGTCACCCGGATTCTGTTGGATGAGAATGGTGTTCCGCTCAAGTGCGGTAAGGAAGCGAGAACGGCGACGGTGCCGCAGCGGCGGGCGTTGGCAGTTCGGGATGGTGGGTGCGCGTTCCCAGGGTGCGGGACTCCGTCGGGGTGGTGCGATGCCCATCATATTGTTCACTGGGGTGATGGTGGCCCAACGGATCTCGACAATCTGATCTTGTTGTGCGGTCATCATCATCGGACGTTGCACCACACGGAGTGGCGGGTGGAGATCGGTCCGGATCGGAAGACGGTGTTCTATCCACCGATGTCGATCGATCCGTATCAGCAGCCGATCGGCGGGAACAGCCCACCTACAGCAGCCTGAACGGGCGCAACTGAATACGTACACACCGGGGCATCGCCATGCCCCGGTGTGTAAGGCGTGTGCGGTCAGAGCATCGTCGAGATATGGTCCGGTAGCGCGATACCGGAGTCGAGATCCTCGGACGGGATCGGTTCACCGAAGTGCGTAGCTGCGGGAACTACTCCAGCCCAAATGGTTTCGACACCGATGTCGGCGGCATCATCACCGGGACCGCCGGTGCGAGCCTTGACGGAAGCCTCGTACAACGGCAGTGCAAGAACGACGGTTGCCGCCATTTCCTTGCGCGTGTGATCCCGCAAGTGTTGAGAACGTCCGGGGACCACCTGGTCGACGATCAGATCCAAAGCCTTCACTCGCTCGTCGTTGTCGGTCACGACTCGAGGTGATCCGACAATGACGCCGCTGCGGTAGTTCATCGAGTGATGGAATCCCGATCGAGCCAGCACGAGTCCGTCGAGGATCGTGATGGTGATGCAGATTTCGCTGTCGGGAGCCAAGCTCCGTGAAGCCACTGAACCGTGAACATAGATAGACCCGTCACGGTCAGGGCCGTCGAGGTCGAATCCGTAGGCGGTGGGAAACACCATGGGAACTCCGCCGACGGTCACGCCCATGTGGCACAGCTTCGCGGACTGCAAGACGTCGACGAGTGCCGCGCGTTCTGCGATGCCGTGGTGGCGGGCGCGCTTGTGCGTCGTGCGTGCTGTCGGGGACAGCGGAACAGGTGCAGTGGGGGCAGGAGCAGGGGCAGCAAAGACAACGGAATCTGTCATGCAAACAATGCTGCTGGCAAAGTGGCTTCAAGTCATGGTCCAATCAAGGGAGACTTCGATAGGCCACTTTTGATTGGCCACTTTAGAAAGGCTCTGAATGTTTCTTCCTTCGGCGGTAGCCGTGGTCCTCGATCGGACAGATCGGCGGGCGCTCCCCGTCCAGGTCGCCGACCACCTCAGAGCCGACATTCGCAGTGGCCAGGCTGCGGTGGGTCTGCGGTTACCCAGCTCCCGGAAACTGGCGGCGGAACTCGCGGTCGCGCGGGGCGTCGTGGAACGGGCGTATGAGCAGTTGATCGCAGAGGGTTGGCTGGTCGCTGTGCACGGCTCGGGCACCTTCGTTGCCGAGGCGCCCTCCCCTGTGGTCACTCCCACGACTACGACCGCGAAGCCCGCCGAGAAGATGTCGCCCAGGGTGCAGCTCCGGCCGGGCGTGCCGTGGACGCCGCCGCGTGCATCGGCAGCGTGGCGGCGGGCGTGGCGTGACGTCGGGGCCAAACCGCCACCATTCGAGGATTCCGATCCTGCGGGCGACTACGAATTGCGTTCGGCACTATCGGAATTGCTGGCAAGGGCTCGCGGAATGTCGGTTGAACCCGAGAGAATCCTGATCGCCTCGGGTGCCACCCACGGCCTCGGACTGGCGTTGTCGGCGCTGCGTACCAGTGGCGCAGTGCTGGCGATGGAAGACCCCGGGTACCGGTATGCGTCCTCGGCTGCAACAGCGTGTGGATGGTCGCTGCTGGACGTACCGGTTGACGCGCACGGTCTCCGTGTAGACCAACTCGAATCGGCGCCGGAGAATGTTCGCGGCGTGTATGTGACACCGTCCCATCAGTATCCGACGGGTGGGTTGCTTCCAGTAGGTCGGCGCAACCAGTTGATCGAGTTCGCACGCGCCCGCGACGTCGTCCTGTTCGAGGACGATTACGACTCCGAATTCCGTTACGACGTAGCGCCTTTGCCTGCGCTTGCGCAGTTGGCTCCTGACCGGGTGGTGTATCTCGGAACGGTTGCCAAGACGCTCGGTGCCGGAATTCGATTGGGCTGGTTGGTCGCTCCCCTCGACCTGGCTGACCGCATAGCAGTACACCGCAAACGAATCGGCGACTTCCCGTCGGTTCCGCTGCAGCAAGCACTCCTGTCCCTGCTCCGTGACGGCGAATGGGATCGGGCGGTACGTACCGCCCGGCGCCGGTACCGCGAGCGCGATCGGGCGGTCGAGGAAGCACTGTCATCGTTCGGTGAACTGCGCGGACTCGGCGCCGGCATGCACACGACGCTCATGCTCGACGCGGATCTGGCAGCCACTGTCGCTCGCGAGGCACTCCAGCACGGCGTCGAAGTGCCCACCCTGGTCGAGTCCACCCGAACGCACGGAGACCCCGGAGGATTGGTGATCGGCTACGGGCGAGTGGATTCCGCAGACCTCGAATATGCGCTCGAGGTGGTAACCGAGTGCCTCGCACGTCACAGCGCGTGAAGTCTCGATGATCGGGAGTGCGGCAACGGATGGGTGTCGTCGAGTTCTAGCGTCCACTCGTGACGATCCGAAGCCAGACCTTTCCGCACCTGCTCGCACCAGGCACCATCGGCCCGATGACCGTGCCCAATCGCGTCGTTCTCCCTGCCATGGACATGAACCTGTGCGAAGACGGGGAAATCGAAAAGGGCGACATCGACCACTTCGTGGCGCGCGCGGCCGGTGGAACGGGTCTGATCATCACCGGTTGCTGCGCTGTCGCGTACCCGCTTGGCTGCACGAGCCGCAAGGAACCGGGGCTCTCGGAAGACCGGTTCATCCCCGGACTCAAAGCGCTGGCCGACGCGGTGCACGACGCAGGCAGCAAGCTCTGTGTGCAGATGACACACCACGGCAAGGTGGCGCGCATCGATACCCTCGACGGCCGACCGCAGTTGGTCCCGTCCACGCCGAAGCCGCCGGGTGACATGAGTGCGATGGCCGATTGCACACCCGAAGAACTGGGCAAGATGGCCGCCATCAACGAGGGCAAGAGAGCGACCTACCACGAGGCCACCAAGGAAGATCTTGATTGGCTGGTCCTCATGTTCGCCGAGGCTGCCGGACGGGTGAAGGCGGCGGGCGGCGACGCCGTCGAGATTCACTGTGCCCACAACTACGTCCTCGGAGCGTTCCTGAGTCGGTATACGAATCAGCGCAGCGACGAGTACGGAGGTTCGATGGAGAACCGTGCTCGCCTGGCTTGCGAGGTTATTCGGGCGGTCAAGGAGGAGGTCGGCGGTTCGCTTGCCGTCATCGTGCGTCTGGCCGGTCAAGAGTATGGGGAAACCGACGGGCTGACGGTCGACGAGGCTGCTGCGGCCGCGAAGATGTTCGAAGAGGCCGGCGCCGACGCCATCCATGTCACCGGTACCGCACTGAATGCTTTTGCCAACTTCACGGACGGCCCCCTGCCCGACAAGGTCGGCTACTACACCGACAATGCAACGCGAATCAAGCAGGCGATCTCGATTCCCGTGATCACCGTCGGACGTATGCTCCCCGAGGTCGGCGAGAAGATGATCGCGGAAGGTCGCACGGACTTCGCCGCAATGGGCCGTCAGCTGCTGGCAGATCCACAGTTGGTGAACAAACTCAAAGACGGTGCACCCGAGCGTGTTCGGCCTTGCATCAATTGCTACGTCTGCGTGCAGGAGAACTTCTGGGACGCGACCCCGCTGTGCGCTGTCAATCCCGCCCTGGGCAACGAGGCGCTGCTCCCCTTCGTTCGCACCAGCACTGCGAAGCACGTCGTTGTGGTCGGCGCGGGCCCCGGCGGTCTCGAGACGGCCCGCGTGGCAGCTGAACGCGGGCACCGAGTCACGTTGTTGGACAAGTCCGATCGCCTCGGCGGCACCCTGTGGTTCTCGAGCCTCACTACCCCGGACAACGGGCGTCTGCTCAGCTGGTTGAAAGTGGAAATCAAGCGTCTCGGTGTCGATGTTCGACTGAAGACCGAAGCCTCGGTCGCCTCGATCCGGGCACTGAATCCCGACGCCGTAGTCGTGGCTACGGGTGCAGTCCGCGAGCGGCCGAGTGTTCCGGGCGGCGATCTCCCGCACGTACATACCGGTGACTCGTTGCGCGCCTTGCTGACCGGCGCCGGCGACGTCTCACAGGTACCGCCGTTTCTGCGGACGATGGCCAAGTTGGGCAAGCTGTCCGGTATCACCAAGAGTCCCGCGGCGATCCGAGCTGTGACTCGCAAGTTCCTGCCCATGGGCAAGGACGTGGTGGTGATCGGTGGTTCGCTTGTCGGACTCGAGCTTGCGGAGTTCCTGGCCGAGCGCGGTCGAAATGTGACGCTGATCGAAGAAGGTCAGCAGTTGGGCATTCCGATGGCGATGCCGCGCCGCTGGACGGCTGTGCGCCACGCCAAGCATGTCGGTGTGAACATTCACCGCAATTCAACGGTGCAGCGAATCACCAAGGAACACGTCGAATTCCGTTCCGGTGACAAGACACTGACAGCTTCGGCCGACATGGTTGTCGTCGCGTCGGGTGTGTCGGCGCAGGCGCCACTGGCCGACGCTCTGATCGGCGTCGTCTCCGACGTGCATGTGGTTGGTGACGCGGTGAACGTCGACTACATCGAAGGTGCGATGCACACGGCGTGGAAAGTTGCGATGGACTTGTAGTTCAGTTTCAGGTAGCGCTCTGTGCCGCAACGATGTCCGGCCACCATCGGGCCGCGACATCAGGATGCGCGCGTAGTCGACTCTTGAGGGCGTTCGCCCCGTAGGAATCGTGGATCGGGTTGTTCGCGTCCACGGTGACGCCGGTGGCGCGCGCCGCTAACTCGGACGGTAGGTCGAACTCCGGGATCTGTGCCGCATAGTTCGGGTTGAAGAAGAACGGCACCGAGATACGTTCACCGTCACCCTCGGGTGAAATTACCCGGTGCACAGTCGCTTTCAAGTATCCGCCGGTTGCCACCTCGAGCAGTTCGCCGATGTTGACCACCAGTGCCCCGTCGATCGGCGGTGCGTCGATCCAGTCGCCGTCGTGCTCGACCTGCAGACCGCCCTTGCCTGGTTCGACATAGAGCAGTGTCAGGACGCCCGCGTCCTTATGCCCGCCGACGCCCTGGGAGCCGGCACCTTCCGGGCGTCCGGGGTAACGCACCACTTTGATGAGGATCGACGGATCGTGAGCGAACGCGTCGTCGAAGATGTTTGCGTCCTGCCCTAGCGCGACCGCCCATTCGCGCAAGAGGCTCAATGCGATCGAGGTGAGCGTGTCGTTCCACTCGCTGATGACGTCGCGGAGTTCGGGAAGGGCGTCGGGCCACTGGTTGGGCCCCTGCAGGATCTCCCAGGCCGGTGAGGAGTCGGTGCGCTCGGCAGCGGGCTGTTCGGTGCCGATGTCGATTTGCTCGCGCCAGTCCTGCTTGCCTTCGGTCAGTTCGCCGCCGAGCCTGGTGTATCCACGGAAGTGCGGGCTGCGGACGTTCTCGATCGCGAGCTTCTCGGCAGTCGGTAGCGCGAAGAATTCGCGGGCGACGTCGAGGAGGCGCCGCTGCAGGTCGTCGGGAATTCCGTGGCCGACGAGATAGAAGAATCCGACCTCGTGGGTGGCCTCGCGGAGCTGAGTGCGGAACTGCTCGGCGGTGTCGGGGTTCTGCGCCAGCGACAGATCGAGCACTGGCAGCGACGTAATCGACATGGGGTCCTCGATCCGTGTGATGGTTCTGATGTCCATCATTCCACGCTGATCGGCACACGGACCCGCGCGGCGATTCGGCAGCCGCAGGCGTGATTACCCGCGCGGATGCGGAAACACCCTGCGGATAAAAGAATCGGGGCCTTGCGCCACTGGCGCAAGACCCCGAATCAGTGTGAGTCTAACTACGCTTCGTCAGCGCCGATGATGAACGCTTCGAGCTCGGTGCGAGCCTTGTCGTCGGCCATCTGGACCGGCGGGGACTTCATCAGGTAAGCGGAAGCCGGGTAGACCGGTCCGCCGATGCCGCGGTCCAGTGCGATCTTGGCTGCACGGACTGCATCGATGATGATGCCTGCAGAGTTGGGCGAATCCCAGACCTCGAGCTTGTACTCCAGGTTCAGGGGAGCGTCACCGAAGGCGCGACCTTCGAGGCGGACGTATGCCCACTTGCGGTCGTCGAGCCACTCCACGTAGTCCGAGGGACCGATGTGGACGTTGCGGTCGTGAACCTTGCCGGCGAGTGCACCGGTCAGGTTGGACGTCACGGCCTGGGTCTTGGAAACCTTCTTGGACTCCAGGCGATCACGCTCGAGCATGTTCTTGAAGTCCATGTTTCCACCGACGTTGAGCTGGTAGGTGCGGTCCAGCACGACGCCGCGGTCTTCGAACAGCTTCGCCATCACGCGGTGGGTGATGGTGGCGCCGACCTGGCTCTTGATGTCGTCACCGACGATCGGGACGCCGGCGTCCTTGAACTTGGCAGCCCACTCCGGGTCGGAAGCGATGAAGACGGGCAGGGCGTTGACAAATGCAACGCCTGCGTCGATCGCGCACTGTGCGTAGAACTTGTCAGCGTCGTCGGAACCGACGGGCAGGTAGGAAACGAGGACGTCGACCTTGGCGTCCTTGAGTGCCTTGACGACGTCGACGGGCTCGGCGTCGGACAGCTCGATGGTCTCGGCGTAGTACTTGCCGATGCCGTCGAGGGTCGGGCCGCGCAGCACCGGGATGTCCAGCGGCGGGACGTCGGCGATCTTGATGGTGTTGTTCTCGCTCGCGAGGATGGCCTCGGAGAGGTCGAAGCCGACCTTCTTGGCGTCGACGTCGAAAGCGGCGACAAACTGCACATCGCGGACGTGGTACTTACCGAACTTGACGTGCATGAGGCCGGGGACCGTCTGGGTCTCGTCGGCATCCTTGTAGTAGTGGACGCCCTGAACCAGGGACGAGGCGCAGTTACCCACGCCCACAATGGCTACGCGCACCGCGGTGCTGTTCTCACCCATGGTCGGGTTCTCCTTCTTTCCGGGATGTTCCTGTTGTCGATTGCTCGGCTGCGATCAATTCGTTGAGCCAACGCACTTCGCGCTCACTCGATTCGAGTCCGAGCTGGTGGAGCTGACGGGTATAGCGGTCCAGCGATCCGCTGGCCCGACCGACGGCCTCGCGGAGCCCCTCGCGGCGCTCCTCGACCTGGCGTCGCCTGCCTTCGAGGATCCGCATCCGCGCTACTGCGGGGGTGCGACTGAAGAAGGCGAGGTGAACGCCGAAACCGTCGTCGGTGTAGTTCTGCGGTCCCGTGTCGGCGACCAGTTCGGTGAACCGTTGCCGCCCTTCCGGGGTGAGCTCGTAAACGCGCCGCGCCCGACGCTTGAGAGCGCCGGTGGCAGTGTCGACGTTTTCCGAGATCAATCCGTCGGCTTGCATGCGCCGCAGTGCCGGGTACAGCGATCCGTACGAGAACGCGCGGAATGCGCCGAGCAGACCAGTGAGCCGCTTGCGCAGCTCGTATCCGTGCATCGGTGACTCGAGGAGCAGCCCGAGGATTGCGAGTTCGAGCAACTGACAAACCTCCCGAGTCGTTGAACCTAACCGCTTGATGCGATAACCAACTATATCGCGCCGATATATAAAACCACACTGCGGCCCGATACGTGTACCAAGGTGTCACGGCTAGATCAGGGGGTGAACGCGTAGACGCTCAACGGCTCGCCCGACAGTGTGGTCTCCAGGTGGCCGGAGTCGTCGGCCTCGTTTCTCACGTACATGGAGACAGTCGGCTCATTGGCTCGGCCGATGGTGGGGTATTCGAAACGGATCTGGTCGACCACTCCGCCCGGAACTCGGAGCGTTTCCGGTGCGCCGGCGATCAGCCGCGCCAGAATCTCGAGATCGACCGTCGACAGGTCGATTGTTCGTGTCCCGGTTTTTCGGGGTGAAGGTGTCGACCAGGATTTGAAGTCACCATCGTAGATGTATCTGACGTAGTTGCCGGGCTGATCATGGGCCACTCGTTCTACGGTTGCGTTTTCGGTACTGAGCGAGACGGTGTCGGCGATGGTGTCGCCGAATTCGGCCCGGTAATCGTCGATGAACTGCGCCACGCCGTGGCCGGTCATCAGATTGGGGATCGGTGCGTCGGTCCCGAGCGGTGACGTGTCCGGGTTGGTGGCCGAACCGATCAGCGCCCCGACGACACCGGCGACAAGTACGACGGACGCAGCAGCTTTCACCGATTTCGGTGGCGCAGGCAGGCGGGGCCGGACCACCTCGGTGTCGAGATATCGAGAGGGGATCTGAAGGTCATTCACGAGAACCTGAAGGTCATGAATTGTTTTGGCGGACATTGCTTTTGATGTTCGAGACTCGTATTCTACGGCATGTAACTGCCCGTCTGTGAGGGCGTTGTCCAGCACCCCGCAGGTATCGGCTCGGTCGGAATCTCGTGCACGTTTGGACGGGGAGGGACTCGACGGCATGATCTGATTCCTAGTCGGTGAAGGCGTAGACGCGGACGAGTTCGCCAGCGGAGGTGGTATTGACGAATCCGCCTTCGCCGAAGCTGTTTTTCGCCGAAATATCCAGCAGAGGTTCTTCTCCGGCAGTGTACGAAATGTAGTAGACCTGGGCGTCGGGCACATTGACGTGCCGCTGGATCGCCTCGATGTTTCGTCGTACGGCTTCGAGATCAATCGCGTCGAGATCGACTGTCGCAGTGTCGATCTTACGGCTTTCCGGATCGCCATCCGCAGTGAAGCCGCCGCGAAAGGAGTACTTGATCTTCCGGTTGGGTTGACCGGGAACAGCGAGGGAGAAATAGGCTGCGCTGTTGTTGAAGGTGATCTCGTCGACGACGGTGGAGCCGAACTTTTCCCGCAACCGGTCACGTAAGAGGGCGATCCCTTCCGCGCTCGCCATGAAGGGTGTGGGTATGACCAAGGGCTCCGGGTTCGGGACAGCGGCAGGCGCAACTGCGGACGGCGGCGTCACGGGATCTCGGTGCGTGAGCGAATAGGCCCCGACGCCGACGACTAGCGCTGCCGCCACCGTTGCCGCTGCGAACCACGGCACCGGTCGTTTTGGTGGGCGACGTCGATCGGACGGCGGATTCGCTGCGCCCTGCAAGTCGGCGACGATGGCGGCCAGTTCGTCGAGGGTGCGCGCTTTCGCCACTGCCTGCGCGGCGGCGCGATGCTCGGCGGCGTTCAACTGTCCGTCCCCGAACGCCGCATCAACGACGGCCGCGGTTGTCTCCCTGTCCCGGTTTGCGGCGCGGGTGTTCGGCGGATATTTCTGGGCCATGCCGAGAATCCTAAATTCAAGGCCTGTGCGTCAGAACACCCTGCCGTCGAAGGTCATCTTGCGCACGCCCGTGTACGCCCCGGTGTCGTCGACGACGTAGATGCTTATCACCGGCGCACCCGAATCGGCCAAGGTGATGTGGTCCACGCGGGTACCGGCCAGCGCGGCGGGGGACTGTGCGATCACCGATACCAAGGCGTCGCGGTTCACGTAGGTGAGGTCCATGTCCGTGTTGCCGGCCACCGACGCGGGTTCGTCGGACGGAGTGAGAGTGCCGCGGAAATCGAAGTTCCGGAAGTTCCCTGATCCGTCGACGCGGCCGACCACCGCTCGATCGGGGTAAAAGGTGGCAACCCGCACCGGCTCGGAACCGTACGTCGTCACGAACGACGCGAAGACGTCGTCGATGCCGGTGGGAGTAAACGGAGAATCGGCAGGCTCGGTGCTTGCTGTGAACCGTTCGACCACGTCGGCCGGTGGCTCGAGCGGACCGCGTTGGGCTGCAGCCAGTGCAATCGCGCCCGCCACCGCCGCAGCGGCCAGCGAAACGTAGAGCACTTTTCGTCGAAAGGTCACGTGGGGAGATTTCACGTGTGCACGAGGTGCAGGTTCCTGTAGATCGCCGATCAACGACGCCAACTCGACCACCGTCGTGGCAGTTCGCGCTTGCTCGGTGCGATCGAAGTATTCGGCGGCGCCCAGCTGTCCCTCGGCGTAAGCGGCGTCGAGTCTGGCGCAGGCGTCGATACGATCCGTATCGCGTGCGCGGGTGGCCGGCGTCTTGGAAGAACTCACAGGTTCCAATGATAATTGCTGGTCGCTATGCCCCCAGCCCCCGAAATGTGTTCATCGTGACCCTCCCGAACCGTCCGTCGCAGCGCCGACGCACGTACGCTGGTCAGGTGCGGATACAGCGGCAAGTTGTGGACTACGCGCTCGCGCGTCGGTCTGTGCTGGCCGAAGTGTCTGCGGGTAGGACCGACGTCAAGCAAGTGTGTGACGCCGATCCGTACCTACTCAGAGCCGCGAAGTTCCACGGCCGGGGCAGCGACGTCGTCTGCCCCATCTGCCGCAAGGAACAGTTGACGCTCGTGTCCTGGGTGTTCGGCGACAAGCTCGGCCAAGTTTCGGGATCCGCCCGAACCTCGGACGAGCTCGCTCGGCTTGCGGAAACAGCAGAGGAGTTCACGGTGCACGTTGTAGAGGTGTGCCGTACCTGCAGTTGGAACCACTTGGTGCAGTCCTATGTGCTCGGCGCAGTACCTGCGCCGCCGCGACCGCGGCGAGCACGCCCACCAAGCCGGCGCACCGCCAGCGAGTAACGCCACACCCGAAGAAGGGCCCGATCGAAGTCTGCACGTGATCGGTCCGTGACCACTGGAGATTTGATTCGTGAGTTCCCCCAGCAACAACAACCCGGGCGGCAACAACCCGGGTGGCCGTCCCGTCGGTCCCAACCGTCCCGCCGGACCTCCTCAGGGTCGTCCGCCGCAGGGACGTCCCATGGGTCCGCCGCCCCAGGGACGTCCTCCGATGGGTCCGCCCCCTCAGGGGCGTCCGCCGCAAGGCCGTCCGATGGGGCCCCCGCCCCAGGGGCGCCCGCCACAGGGTCGACCTTCCGGCCCGCCTCCTCATGGCCGTCCTGCCGGACCCCCGCCGCAGGGTCGTCCGCCGCAAGGCCGACCTTCCGGCCCACCGCCACAAGATCGCCCTGCCCGCGCTCAGGCGAACGAACCGACCCAGCGCGTCGCGGCAGCAGCAGCGACCACCCGTACCAACGCGGGCACCCGCCCGCCGGTCGGACCTCCGCCGACGAAGCCGCCGACTGGTGGCTCCGGTGGGGGTGGCAATGACGGACAACCCCCGAAGGGAAGAAAGAGCACCGTGAAGAAGTCCAAGTGGCGCACAGTTCGCCGCTCGGCCTACGTCTTGGTGGCGCTCGGTCTTGTTCTGCCCGTCCTTGCCTTCATGGCGGCGTACATCGTGCAGGACGTCCCCAAGCCCGGTGACCTCAAGACCAATCAGGTGGCGACGGTCTTCGCCGCCGACGGCACCACGGTGATCAGTACTGTCGTCCCGCCGGACGGCAACCGCGTCGAGGTTTCGCTCGATCAGGTACCGCTTCACGTTCGGAACGCCGTTCTGGCCGCAGAGGACCGCGATTTCTACTCGAACCCGGGCTTCTCGATCTCCGGTTTCGCACGCGCAGCCCGAGACAACGTCCTCGGTCGCGACAGTGCCGGTGGTGGCTCGACCATCACGCAGCAGTACGTGAAGAAGGCGCTCGTCGGCTCGGAGCGTTCGCTGACGCGAAAGATGAAAGAGCTTGTCATCGCCTCGAAGATGGCAAATGAATGGTCCAAGGACGACATCCTCGCCGCGTATCTGAACACCATCTACTTCGGTCGCGGTGCCTACGGCATCGGCGCAGCGTCCAAGGCGTACTTCGGTAAGCCCGTCGACCAGCTGACCATCGAGGAAGGCGCCGTCCTGGCGTCGTCGATTCAGCTTCCGTCGCTCCTCGATCCCGAGACCAACCCGACCGGCGCGAAGTCTCGTTGGGACTACGTGCTCGACGGCATGGTGTCCGCAGGCACGCTGGATCAGGCTGCGCGCACGCCGATGCAGTACCCCGCCTACATCCCGCTCGCCCAGGTCGACAACAGCAGCCAAGGCTCGACCGGACCCGAAGGCCTGATCAAGCGTCAGGTGCTGAAGGAGATCGGCGACGCCGGAATCAGCGAGCAGTTGCTCAACACTGAGGGCTTGCAGATCACCACGACCATCGACCCGCAGGCTCAGGCCGCAGCGGTCGAGGCAGCCCGTTCCAACATGCAAGGCGAGCCGGAGAACCTGCGCACCGCAGTCGTCTCGGTCGACCCGAAGACCGGGGCGGTCAAGGCGTACTACGGCGGTGAGGACGGCGCGGGATTCGACTTCGCGAATGCCGGACTTCAGACCGGTTCTTCGTTCAAGGTGTTCGGCCTCGCAGCCGCCCTGGATCAGGGAATTCCGCTCTCGCAGATGTACGACAGCTCGCCGCTGACCGTCAACGGCATCTCCATCGGCAACGTCGAAGGTGAAAGCTGCGGCACCTGCACCATCGCCGAAGCCCTCAAGCGTTCACTGAACACCAGCTTCTACCGCCAGATGCTCAGCCTCGACGGCAACGGCCCGCAGGAAATCGCGGACATCGCTCACAAGGCAGGCATTCCGAAGGACATCCCGGGCGTCGGCCCGTCTCTCACCGAGGCTGACGGTTCCGGTCCCAACAACGGCATCGTGCTCGGCCAGTACCAGGCCCGCGTGCTCGACATGGCGTCGTCGTACGCGACGCTCGCCGCGTCCGGTACTTATCACGCACCGCACTTCGTGCAGAAGGTCGTCGCGGCCGACGGCACCGTGTTGCTGGACCGCGGCGCACCCGCGGGAGAGGATCGCATCGACGCTGCCGTGGCGGACAACGTGACGGCAGCGATGCAGCCGATCGCGGCGTACTCGCGCGGTCACAACCTGGCCGGCGGACGTCTGTCGGCGTCGAAGACAGGTACCGCGCAGCTCGGTGACACCGGAGCCAACAAGGACGCGTGGATGGTCGGCTACACGCCGTCACTCTCGACCGCGGTCTGGGTCGGAACTCCCGACGGTGAAGCGATCACCAACTCGGGTGGCGCGATGATCTACGGCTCGGGTCTGCCTTCGGACATCTGGAAGGACACGATGGACGGCGCCCTCGACGGCACTGACAACGAGAAGTTCCCGACGCCGGGCAAGATCAACGGCCAGGCCGGTGGTGTTCCGGAGTACACGGCACCCGCACCGCCCAAGACGTCGGCGCCGCCGACCACCGCACCGACGACGACGGAAACCACTCCGCCGCCCGTGGTGACGACGACGCAGGTCGAGGTTCTGCCGGGCATCACGATTCCGATCCCGGGAATCTCCAGGCCGACGACGACCACGCCGCAGGTACCAGGGGCAGGCGAGACCACCGAGGAAGAACCGGCAGGTGTGAGCCCCGGCCAGTAGTTGGAGGGTGGTCGGTTCGAAAGACGGTAACCTCGCGGAGTGGCCGCGAATGCTGATGATGCCGAACCGACCTCCCCCGCTCCGCTGGCCGAAGATCGTCGTTCGGCGGATTGGCGGGACGTTCCCAGTCGCAACGACGCGATGGTGTCTGCGCTGTCGGGAACCGTCGGCGGTCCGGTAGGTCGTCACGCACTGATCGGGCGCACTCGCTTCTTCACACCGATGCGAGTGATCCTTCTGCTCGCCGTGGTGTTCTTGGCTTTCGGCTGGTTCGCCAAGGCGGGCTGTATTCAGCAGGCGCCGGTCGGCGAGAGCGGGCAGGTCGGCCTCGATTGGAGTGGCAGCCGTCAGTACGTGGCGATGTGTTACTCCGACACCGTTCCGCTGTACGGAGCCGAGCGCCTCGATCAGGGAGCTTTTCCGTACAAGACGTCGTGGGAAGAAGTACGCGGCGACGGTTCGATCCAGATGCGGTACATGGAGTATCCGGTCATCTCGGGGCTCTATCAGTACGGCGCAATGAAAGTCGCCAAGGCGTGGGATTCGATCACCTGGCTGCCGGGCGCGATTCAGGTGGCGCTCTATTTCAACGTCGTGGCGTTCGGGTTGGCGTTGGCGTGGCTGGTCACCGTGTGGGCGAGCACCCTGCTGGCCGGACGACGAGTGTGGGACGGCGCTCTCATCGCGTGTTCCCCGTTGGTGATCGTGCACGTGTTCACGAACTTCGATCCTCTGGCGACGGCGTTCGCGGCGGGTGGGTTGTTGGCATGGGCACGCAAGCGGCCCGTGCTCGCGGGAATCCTGCTCGGCCTGGGCGGCGCCGCGAAGCTCTACCCGCTGCTCCTACTGGGACCGCTCTTGGTCCTGTGTCTGCGCGCGGGCAAGACGAGGGACTGGCTGGTGACCGCTCTCAGCGCGGTCGCGGCATGGCTTGCGGTGAACCTGCCCATTGCCGCGCTGTACCCCCATGGTTGGTACGAGTTCTTCCGGCTCAACTCCGAACGCGGGGCCGATCCGGATTCGCTCTACAACGTGATCGCGTCGTTCACGTCGTGGAAGGGCCTCGACGGTCCTCTCGCGCAAGGTGAGTCGCCGTCGAATCTCAACGCCGTCTCTCTGCTGTTGTTCGTGGCCGTCTGCATCGGTGTCGGATACGTCGCCCTGACGGCGCAGCGTCGTCCGCGCGTTGCGCAGCTGTGCTTCCTGCTCGTGGCAGGCTTCCTGCTCACCAACAAGGTGTGGAGCCCGCAGTATTCGCTGTGGCTGGTGCCGCTGGCCGTGTTGGCCTTGCCGCATCGCAGACTCCTGCTCGCGTGGATGACCATCGACGCCCTGGTCTGGGTTCCACGAATGATGTATTACCTCGGGGTGTCCAACAAGGGTCTGCCCGAGCAGTGGTTCACCGGAACCGTCGTGATCCGGGACATCGCAGTGCTGGTTCTGTGCGCGCTGGTGGTGCGGCAGATCTACCGGCCGTCGGGGGATCTCGTGCGGTACGGGTTCATCGACGATCCGGCGGGCGGCGTTCTCGATCAGGCACCGGACAACCAACCTGCCTGGCTACCAGGTTGGTTGAAGCCGTCCAAGGCGAAGGAACCGGATCCCGTCACGGTTTGACGTCACCGCCTGTTCCCTACCAGGATCCGTGCGCCGGCTGACGCGGGTCAGTTCATCCAGAACTCGACCGCCGCTTCCCTGCTCAACTCGCCTCCGCTACCGGAGATGACCAATCCGGCGGAGGTGAGCTTGTATGTCACGTCCTTGTTGGTGACGGTGAATCCGTTGCCGGTGGGGGTTGGATCGTCGAGTTCGATGGTGGCGCCGTCGCTCAGCCGTTGACCCTTGTAGTAGTAACGGCCAACTCCGGTCTCACAGATGACGATTCGGGATCCAGTCGTGACGGCAATGGCGACGGCAGGATTGCTGGAGTTGCAACTGGGACCGCCGGAGATGAAGCCCTGACGGTCGGTGCCGGAGACGGTAGGCGCCGGACCGATCGAGGTTGTGACGCGTGGGGGTGTCGTCGTTCTCGGCGCTGTGGTGGGTGCACTCGGTGCCCGAGTCGTGGTCGTGGAGTACGAGTACGGCGTCGTGTAGGTGAAACTCCGCGAACTCGCCTCGTTCGCGGCGTTGCCGAAAGCGGCCGCGAGCAGCCCGAAGAACGCGATCCACACCACCACGGCCAGGATGCCCAGTGCGGTGAAGATGTAGCCGATGATCAGTCCGGCAAGAGCGAGTCCGTCACCTTCTTCGCCGGTCCGCTTGATCTGGCCGCGTGCGATGTGCCCGAAGACGATCCCCAACGGCGCGATGAGGAAGGCGAAGACGAGAGCGAGTACCGCGAGCGTGTTCGTCGGCCGCCTGCCGTACGGATCAGGCTGCCCGTACGGAGCCGGTTGCCAATTCTGATTGCCCTGGTACCCGTACCCACCCTGATCGCTCATGAGGTGAATCTTGGCATGGACTTCGTCGAAGAGTGCAGGTGATGGCTAGTTTCGGGTACGTGTCTCCAGCTGAGGTGCGATGGTCGGCCAGTCGTCGTCGGTCATCGCGAACAGTGCCGTTGTGCGCCAACTGCCGTCGACGCGTCGTCGGTGCTTGCGCAGCAGGCCCTCGAACTGAGCGCCGAGCTTTGTGATCGCTGCCCTGGACTGTTCGTTGAACTCGTCCGTATGCCACTCGACGCGTACGGCTTCGAGCTGGTCGAAGGCGTGACGAAGCAGGAGCAGCTTCGATTCGGGATTGATCCCGGTTCCCTGAACCGATCGCGACAACCACGTGTATCCGATTGCAAGACTGCGGTTTACCGGGTCGATCTGGTACATGGACGTAGTGCCGACCACGGCGTTCGTCGCGATGTTCACCTGCGCGAAGGCGATCCGATTCGGGTCGTCGACGGCTGCAGAGATGTACTTCTCTGCCTGTTCCCGATCGGTGATCGGCGCCGCGGTCCAACGAAAGATCGCCGGGTCGTCAGCAGCTGCGAGCAGAGCGTCGGTGTGCGCGGCGCCCAGGGGTTCGAGTTGGACACGATCACCGGTCAGCGTCGGTGATTCGAACCACGATGCAGTCATCAGGCGTGCTCCCGTGAGTGAGTCGGAAGGTTGTTGTCGGAGTTGACAATCCGATCGGTTCCACCGGCAAGCGGATACCGCAACGGGACTCGCAGGAACAGGAAGAAGAACACGGCGAGCAGGATGACGTGGCCCCACACACTCGCCTGGACGACGGCTTCGTACTTGCTCGGATCGAGATTCATGTCCAGTTGGTAGAAGTACCGGAAGACGCCGATGCCCAACGCTGCATCGACGATCAGATAGGCGACGATCCAGAACCACCGGATCTTGAACAGTACGAGGAAGGGCAGGATCCACAGTGTGTACTGCGGTGAATTGACCTTGTGCAGCAACACGAATCCGCACAGCATCGCGGCACTGACTGCAATCCACGGAAAGTAGCCGTCGCGGACGTAGCGACGCCAACCCAGATACATCGCGAGCGCGAACGACAACAGGATCATCACCGGGGACAGGATGCTCACCAGCGCGTCGTAGTCGGCGTTGAGTTCGCGAACTCCGAAACCGTAGAACGGGCGCAAACCCCAGAACCACACGGAGTTTGTGGTGATGTCCGCGCTTCGCTTCTCTTGGAAGCTGAACGACGCGCGCCAGCCTTCGTACGAGATGAGGGCGAACGGCAGGTTGACCAGGACCACGGTGCCGATCGCCGCGCCCGCCGTCATCAGCGCCCCACGAACGTCGTAGCGCTTGCTTTCAGTTCCGTGCAGGAGCACGTAGGCCATGAGCGGCAGCACGAACATTCCCGGGTACAGCTTCAAGCAGAAGCCGATCGCCAGGATGACGGCCGCCAGAATCGCGCGAGCTCGCAGCGGGATCCGCTCGAACGTCATCAGGAAGATCGCGCCGACGCTGGTAGCCACCACCGGGAGCTCCCAGTTGTGGAATGCGTACAACACCAGCGGCGGTGTTGCCGACCACACGAGCGCGTACGCGCCGCTCATCTTGCCGAGCATCCACGCGGTGAGCAGTCCGAAAGGAGCCAGGATCAGTGCCGAGTGCAGAAGGAAATCAGTGTCGGTGTGTGAGCCGATTCCGCCCAGCCACATCAGAATCCCGCTGAGCACCGGGTACTCGACGGTTCCGCCGGTCAGGAACCCTTCGGGGGTTATCCCGCCGGTGACGAAGGGGAACAGATGCTGATCGATACCTCGTCCTAGCCACAGCAACTGAATGTCGGAGTAGCAGACGTCGATGTTCTTGTTGACGTCGAAGTTCAGGCTTCGCCCGTCGGGAGCGAACGGTGCGCCGCCGCATCTGGCCTTGTTGAAATAGCCCAGCGCCATCGTCAGGCCGCACAATCCGACGACCAACGCCAGGATCGACGCCGGGGTCTTGCGGTCTGTTCGCATGATTCTCACCCTAGGGGGCGGAGTGGCTTGCGGGGCGACGCGTCTGCGCCACGCGTCGCGTATCGACCCGATGATCCTCCCTGAGGGGCGGGACGATTTCCCTGGTCAAGGCCCCTCGTGTAACCTACGAGGGTTGCTGACGCAACGACCCTCCTGCCACGGATAGTCCGTGGCCGTTTTCACTTAGTCCACAGGAGGTGATGAGGTCTTATGCGTCATTACGAATTGATGGTCATCCTTGACCCCAGCCTGGACGAGCGCACTGTCGCTCCTTCACTGGATACGTTCCTCAATGTTGTGCGCCAGCACGGCGGCACGATCGACAAGGTCGATGTCTGGGGTAAGCGTCGTCTCGCCTACGAGATCCTGAAGCATGCTGAAGGTATCTACGCGGTGATCGACATCAACGCCACTCCCGCCACCGTCGCTGAGCTCGATCGTCAGCTCGGTCTGAACGAGTCGGTTCTGCGCACGAAGGTTCTGCGCCACAACAAGTAATTACTGTCGGTAGCGAGCTCTACTCTCGCGCCCAACGGTTTTACATCAATGCAGGAGGAACCACATGGCTGGCGACACCATCATCACCGTCATCGGAAACCTGACGGCTGATCCTGAACTTCGTTTCACCCCGGCGGGTGCCGCGGTTGCAAACTTCACGGTTGCTTCCACGCCCCGCACCTTCGACCGTAATTCCAATGAATGGAAAGACGGCGATGCGCTGTTCATGCGCTGCAATATCTGGCGCGAAGCAGCCGAGAACGTCGCGGAGAGCTTGACCCGTGGCTCACGAGTAATCGTGAGCGGCCGGCTCAAGCAGCGTTCGTACGAAACTCGCGAGGGCGAAAAGCGAACTGTCGTCGAGCTCGAAGTCGATGAAATCGGTCCTTCACTGAAGTACGCCACGGCAAAGGTCAACAAGGCCAACCGTGGCGGCGGCGGTGGAGGCGGCAACTTCGGCGGTTCCTCCGGCGGATCGGGTGGCGGACGTCCGAGCGCTGCACCTTCGGGTGGAGACGATCCTTGGGGCAGTGCGCCTCAGGCTTCGGGCTCCTTCGGTGGTGCGGGCAGCGACGAACCGCCCTTCTGATCCGTACCTGATCAGGAACATCCAGAAAAGAGCAAAGACATGCCGAAGCCGCCCTTGCGCGACAAGGTTATGAAGAAGAAGGTCTGCACCTTCTGTAAAGAGAAGAACACGCAGATCAACTACAAGGACACGACGTTGCTGCGTAAGTACGTCAGCGATCGCGGAAAGATCCGTGCTCGCCGTGTCACCGGCAATTGCGTCCAGCACCAGCGCGACGTTGCCATTGCCGTCAAGAACTCACGTGAGGTAGCACTGCTGCCTTACGCCACCGTGGCTCGCTAAGGAAAGGGAGGAAAGAACATGAAGCTCATCCTCACCGCTGACGTGGACAACCTCGGTGCGCCTGGCGACACCGTGGAGGTCAAGGACGGCTACGGCCGTAACTACCTGCTCCCCCGCGGACTGGCAATCGTCGCCACTCGTGGCGCCGAGAAGCAGGTCGAGGGCATCCGTCGTGCACAGGAAGCGCGCGCTGTGCGCGGCCTGGATCACGCCAAGGAGCTCAAGGCAGCTATCGAGGGCCTCGAGTCCGTAACACTGACGGTCAAGACCGCCGGTGGCTCGGGCAAGCTCTTCGGTTCGGTTACCGTCGCTGACGTCGCTGCTGCGATCAAGGCTGCCGGTGGACCGGTTGTCGACAAGCGCTCCATCGTGTTGCCGAAGGCTCACATCAAGAACACGGGCAAGCACGCCGTGGTCGTGAACCTGCACCCCGATGTGGTTGCCAAGTTCAACCTGAACGTCGTCGGCGCATAGTCGACTGTTCGTCTCGTCGGGCCCCGCACACTTCGGTGTGTGGGGCCCGACGTTTTGTTTCGGGGTGCGGTGTGCCGCCTGGCAGCGTCCCGAATCGGACCTGGGGATAACTCTCACACTGTGATGTTCGACTTGGTGATCAGTGACGAATCGGGCGAGGCAACACGCCCGACACGCCGACGCGCCGACTGTGGAAAAACTATTTTCATCAACAGGCCTGTGAAATTGTGGATAGCCATCTACCTGGTCTTTTATAGTTACTTGGCAAAGTAGTCCCCAAATGCTCCACAGGCGGTGCACACCGTGGGGCGGGAGTTTCCACAAAGCATCCACAGGTTTATCCACAGTCCGGTTTGTATGCGGACCTACTAGTCCCTAACGTCATCTCGGCGTCTATCTACAGTCCGGCCGAATGCGGCTAGGGGATGTCGGTGGGGGCAGGTACAAATGATGAGGGCGCTGCGGTTTCTGGCAGTGTCGTCGAGTGTTTTACGGGAAGGTCTCGCTTGTGGCTGTTGTAGATGATCGAGGACCTTCCGACTTCTCAGGGCCGGACTACCCGGGCCCTCCCGAGGCCGAGCCCGACCAGGAGTTCGGACGCCAGCCACCACAGGACATGACTGCCGAGCAGTCGGTGCTCGGCGGCATGCTGCTGAGCAAGGACGCCATCGCGGACGTGCTCGAGGTACTGCGTCCGGGTGACTTCTACCGGCCCGCCCACCAGTCCGTCTACGACGTGATCCTGGACCTCTACAGCCGTGGCGAGCCTGCCGACCCCGTGACGGTTTCCGCCGAGCTCGACCGTCGCGGTGAGCTTCGTCGTATCGGTGGTGCTGCCTATCTGGTGACCCTGACCCAGACAGTGCCCACGGCGGCCAACGCCGCCTTCTATGCCGAGATCGTGGCCGAGAAGTCCGTGCTGCGTCGTCTGGTCGACGCCGGTACTCGCATCGTCCAGTACGGCTACGCCGGCACCGAGGGCCAGGACGTGGCCGAGGTTGTCGACCGCGCGCAGGCCGAGATCTTCGAAGTCACCGAGCGCCGCACCACCGAAGACTTCGTACCCCTGACCGAGCTCCTCCAGCCCACGATGGACGAGATCGACTCCATCGCCAGCCGCGGCGGAATTTCCCTCGGTGTGCCCACCGGATTCAAGGATCTCGACGAGATCACCAACGGTCTTCACGCTGGTCAGATGATCATCGTCGCGGCTAGACCTGGTGTGGGCAAATCGACCCTTGGAATGGATTTTTTGCGTTCCTGCTCCATCACGCACGGCATGGCCAGCGTCATGTTCTCACTGGAAATGAGCAAAACCGAGATCGTCATGCGTCTGCTGTCCGCAGAGGCAAAGATCAAGCTCGGTGACATGCGCTCCGGCAAGATGACCGACGACGACTGGACCAAGCTCGCACGTCGTATGAGTGAGATCAGTGAGGCGCCGCTTTTCATCGACGACTCCCCCAACCTCACGATGATGGAAATTCGCGCAAAAGCGCGGCGGCTCAAGCAGAAACACGATATTCGCTTGATCGTGATCGACTACCTCCAGCTGATGAGCTCCGGCAAAAAGGTCGAGTCCCGCCAGCAGGAAGTTTCCGAATTCTCCCGTAGCCTAAAGCTTTTGGCGAAGGAGCTCGAAGTTCCGGTTGTCGCGATCTGTCAGCTCAACCGTGGTCCTGAGCAGCGAACCGACAAGCGTCCTCAGGTCGCCGACCTTCGTGAGTCCGGTTCCCTCGAGCAGGACGCCGACATGGTGATCCTGCTGTACCGCCCCGACGCGACGGAGCGAGACGATCCCCGTGGTGGCGAGGCCGACCTGATTCTGGGTAAGCACCGTAACGGCCCGACCGCGACAATCACTGTGGCGCACCAGCTTCACCTCTCGAAGTTCGTCGATATGGCGCGGGGATAGCTGCTGCCGCCGCTATCGCCTGAAGGTGGGACGGATTTCAGATCTTGTGGGATTCTGCGACAAGCACCAATCCGATTCCACTAGTGCCGAATTCGGTTTGTCTACAGGTGTGGTAGTGCTGCGGTGAGGAAGACGGCGCCGAAGGTGATTCCGGCAATGCCGGTGAGGATCCCGACCACGCCGGCGGTGTTGTCGCCCAGATCGCGTCCGGGGGTGTCGGGTCGGCGCGCTGCCAGGGCGGTTCCGATGGCGGCGGCACCGAGGAGGATGCCGAGGCCGAACATCCAGAACGTCAGTATCGAGAGGGCACCGAGCATCAACGCCATGTCGCTGTATTCGTCGCTGGTGATAGGACGGTGGTGATCCCACCAATCGGGTGGGGTGTGCGCGCGGGATTCGGTGTTGCCGGTGTTGTCGGATTGTTCGTGCGGGGGGATGGTGGATGCAGTCATGACAGCTAAAGGGTTCTCGTGCTAATTCTTTCGTGTGGTGGATGTGCTGGTGTGCGCCACGGGTGTGCAGTGGGAGATCGAAACGATGGTGGGGTGAGGCCCGAGAACCCATCGCGTGTCCTCGGGAGTCACCCCACCATCAAACGGTGTTTGGGCCAGCCAGATCAGGCTTCGATCTGCACCTGTGTTTTCGCTCCGGCGTTATCGGTTCGGGAGGGCGGTCCGGAAGAGACCTCGATCCTCCGCGGTTTCGCCTTCTCTGCGATCGGCAACGTCACCGTCAACACGCCGTTGTCGTACGAGGCCTCGATCTGTTCGGCGTCGATGTCGTCGCTGATCGACAGCTGCCGTCTGAATGTTCCGGCGAAACGTTCACTCGCCAGCCAGCTCACACCCTCTGCGGAGAGGGCAGTGCGGCGCGCGGTCAACGTCAGGGTCGATCCGTCGATGTGCACGTCCACTGATCCTGGGTCGACGCCGGGAAGATCGGCGTGCAGGACGTACTGGTCTTCGACCTTGTAGAGGTCCATCGGCATGAACCGTGGACTGCGTCCGTTGCCGGTTCCCGCGGCGAGAACGGACTTGGTGATCGCGTCGATGTCGGTGAAAGGATCGAAACGAAGCACAGCAACACACCTCCCATGTCGTGAAAAGAAAGGTCACCGCCACTGTGGCGGTCGACCGAACTTACTGTGCGGGAACATGATAACCACACGAATTAGCACTCTGCAACCGAGAGTGCCAGATCTTTGGGGAAGTGTTCCGGTCCCTGAAGATCGCAGCAGCGGGGTCGCGAGAAACGGTTGCTGCGCGCGGGGTGGGGATAAATTGGAAACAGTCGAAGTCTCGATGCTGTGCACCACCCAAGCCGAAATTCAGCTGCGCACGGCCGTGTTCCGGGGCAATGTAACCCATGTCGGGATGACGCTGCGTTGCCTGATTTCGGCGAAAGCGGTGGTCGCCTTCGACCTCGATTCGGGCACCGCGGTATGGCACTTCGTCAGTAGCGGCGGTGCGGCAATGGATCCGCCGGAGCCCCGACTCTGCGTGTGCGAGTCGGGGCGTATGACCGACGTCGGCATTGAGCACACAACACCGATGACCCACTATCCGTGCGCAGTCGACGTCCATGTCGTCCACACATCTTCAACCATAAACGGTACAGTCGGTATAAATTGTTGTTCAGTCACCTTCGATGCCAAGAAGTGACATGGCCGTTGCATGGCAAGGTGAACATCTTGGTCGTCAGGCTAGCTGCGCAGTAGCCGCGGTGGCTGGGAAGGTGGCCCGTGCCTGGTATTTGGTTTGCAGACGTCTGTTCCGAATGCTTTTGCAAAATAGGTCTTTTCCCGATTTTTGCGGGTGGATCGGGTATCGAACATCGCGGGTGCTCGTTCGTCGGAGTCGCTGCGACCGATGTCGGTGTTCGTGCACACACCGAACCGGCTCTAAGGGAAAACACTTCGGCTACCGTCAAAGCTTGCTCATCACAATGGAACTGGGACTTTCGACCCTGTCGGCCACAAACAGTGCGCAAATAACCTATGTCGGGTCGGGGGCACCCGTTCCGTTTGAGGGGCAAACAATCGGGCGGGTGTTCGTCAAGGCAAGGCCATATCACCCTCTCTGGTCTCCTTGCCGGGCCCTGGGCTGTGCGCGCCCAGAAGTCCGAGAAGTGCTCAGGGCCCGCCGATGCGGGGATCGACAAAGCGATGACGAAAGGTTCTGAAATGAGCCGAAGGAGCGATCGGCGATCGACAAGTTCTGCTCGCCGCCTGGCCACGCCAACTACTGGTGTCAGAGGTTCGGCATGTAAGCCGAACTCGCTCACGGCAGAAGATCTGAGGGCTGTAATCGATTCCCTCACTGGAGCTCTCGCTGCTGAAGAATCGAGTGCGGAAATTGCACCTCTCTCGGGAAATCCTCTGCTGTCGACGCCAACTGACAGACAGTTCTGAATCGCACCGGTATTTTCGGAGCAGGACAGCATATTCGAACTCACGCTCGCTGTCAGACGCGACGGGTAGTGGTCACAGAAGTAGGTGGAAGATATCGAAGGCGACTGTCCATTGGGCTGTGCCGGGGTTTTTGCGGTCCGGTTCGACCGTGGCGAAAGTTTGCGCCAGCGCTACGCTCAACCCTCCTGCGATCAGCGGCAGTCGTTGCTCGGTCTCCTCGGAGAGGGCCACGTCCAAGGGTGGGCGGGCCGTGAGCTGGTCGAGCAGCGGCTGAAGTTCGATCTCCTCGTCGAGTTTTTCGAACCGGTGGATGCTCTCCTGTAATCCCTTGGTGATCGGCAGGTCCCACGGTTCGATCACGTCGCGCAAGTTTGCTTTCGCGGAGGCTTTGCCCATCAGGATCACGTCGTAGATCTTGTCGTCGATGAAATCGGTATAGCGCTTGAGGTCGTTCCGGTCGACCTGCAGTCCAGCCGCTGCCCTGAAGAACCGCTGGAATTTCACGGTGCCCATTACTGGCATGTCGTCAGCTCCTTTCGAAGTATTCATGGATTTGGCGTACGGCCATCGCTCCTTCACCGACGGCGGATGCGACTCGTTTCACCGAGCCGCGGCGGATGTCGCCGGCCGCGAACAGGCCGGGCAGGCTGGTTTCGAGTGTCCTGGACAGACCGTTGCTGCTCGGCAGGTTGCCGTCTACTCGGGCGTGGATGGCGTCCATGCCGGTGAGGACGAAGCCGTGGTCGTCGAGTGCGATCGCTTCGGCCAGCCACCTCGTGTGCGGTACTGCCCCGATGAAGACGAACAGGGCGCGCACCCGAATCGTGTCCTGGTCGCCGGTGCGATTGTCCTCGACCGCAATTGCTTCGAGGTATTTCTCGCCGTGGACCGCACGAATCTCGGTGTGCCGGTGCACGGTGACCCGCGGATGGTGTTCGATCTGGTCGACCAGGTATCGGGACATGCTCTTCCCGAGGTCATCGCCGCGGATGAGCAGGTGCACCTGTGAGACATGCTCGGCGAGGAAGACGGCGGCCTGGCCGGCGGAGTTGCCGCCACCGACGATGGCTATCGGGTCGGTGCCGCATATCCGTGCTTCCTGATGCGTTGCGGCGTAGTACACGCTTGTTCCTTCCAGCGCCTCGATCCCCTGAACGGCCAACTTGCGGTACCGCGCCCCGGCGGCGAGCACAACGGCCCGGGCGTGCACCGACCCGCCGTCCGCCAGTCGGAGCACATGGTTCCCGGCCTCGGATCCCAAACCGATCACTTCTGCCGACACCAGGATGCGGGCGCCGAACTTCCCGGCCTGGAGCACGGCTCGCTCGGCCAATTCGGAGCCGGAGACCCCGGCGGGGAATCCCAGATAATTCTCGATCCGGGATGAGGTACTGGCTTGGCCGCCCGCAGCAATCCGCTCCAACGTCACCGTGTTCAACCCGTCCGAGGCGCCGTACACCGATGCGGCCAGGCCGGCCGGTCCGGCACCCACGACGACGAGGTTGTAGACGTCCTTGGCTCCGTCCGCGACGGGTGCCGGGACAGGAAGCCCGACGACGCGTGCGAGTTCCGCATTCGTCGGATTGCGCAGCACCTTCTCGCCGTGCCAGATCACGACGGGTGTGTCCTCGGGTGCGACGTTCAGGCTGCGTAGCAGTTGCTCCACTCGTTCGTCCTGTTCCAAGTCGAACCACTTGTGGGGCAAACGGTTTCGCATCGCGAACTCACGAAGTCGCAACGTATCCGGGGAAAAGCAGGAGCCGATGATCCGGAACCCGGAGCCGAGCCCGATCAGCAAGTGCCGACGCACAAGGTAGGCGCGCAGGATCAAATCGCTGAGCACGGGATCGTGGGCAATCAGCTCGCGTACCTGCTCGGCCGGGACGACGAGTATCTCGCCGTCCTCGATCGCTTCGGCGGTGAAGAACGCCACCTGACCTTCCAGGAGTCCGAGCTCGCCCAGGAAACGCCCAGGACCGTGCACGCGCAGTATCCGGCGCTCGCCGTCCGCGTCGCCTTCGTCGACGACTGCGATCTTTCCGGAAAGGACGACGACGAAATCGTTGTCAGGCGCGCCTTCTCGGATCAGCACCTCGCCGGCGTGAACCGGTCGACGCGAGCCACCGACCTCGAGCTTCGCGACCTGGTCGTCCGTCAGCCGCGGGAAGGCGCCCTCCTCGTCTGGGGTCTCGTCGTCGACCGGCGGGCTGTACCCGATCGGTGAGGCGCCCTCAGACGAAGTTCTGGTCGACATAACACCACCGCCAATCTTCACCGGGCTCCATCGACTGGACGATCGGATGCCCGATGGCGTGAGCGTGCGCACTCGCGTGCCTGCCCGGCGAAGAGTCGCAGCAACCGACGTGTCCGCACGTCAGGCACAGCCTCAGATGCACCCACGGGGTGCCGAGGCGAAGACATTCCTCGCAGCCCTGCGGGGTACGGGGCACCACGGCCCGGATCGCGGTTACATGTGGGTCCGCATGGACAGGACTCATGACTTCGCCTCCTCGCCGGCATTTTCCGAGAGCGCCTGATCGAGCCAGGTGCGCAGCTGGGGTACCGGAGCTGCGCCCGACTGGCGAGCGAGAACCTCACCCCGGTCCATCACCAGCAGAGTCGGCACGGCGCGGACGGTGAATCGTTCAGCCGTCCGGGGTGCAGCATCCACGTCGACCTTGACCAGCTTGATCTGGCCGGCGTGTTCTCTGGCGAGCTGCTCGAGCGCGGGGCTGACCATGCGGCACGGGCCGCACCACGTCGCCCACAGATCCACGAGCACAGGCACCGAGGATTTTTCGACGATCTCCGCGAAGTCACCGTCTCCCGCTGCGGCGATCCATGGCAGCGGCTCGTGGCAGTTGCCGCAGCGAGGTCTTCCTTCCCCTGCTGCCGGGATGTTGTTGGTCTTGCCGCAGTTCGGGCACTTCACCTTTTCGGATCCCATGACCAGTTACCTCTTCTCAGGCCGCCGCGAAGGCGGGTTCGGCATACGTGACGGCAAGCTCGCCGCCGTCCACCGTGACGCTGATGGTGCCGTCCGGTTTGATCTCGCCGCGCAACAGTGCACGGCCGATCTGGGTCTCGACCTCGTGTGCGATGTATCGGCGCAGCGGCCGCGCACCGTAGACAGGGTCGAACCCGTGTTCGGCGATCAGTCGGCGTGCCTCCGGCGTGATTTCCAGGTGTATCTGTCTCTCCGACAACCTGTTTCGAAGGTCGGTGAGTTGCAGTTCCACTATGTGCTCGATCTGGGGCAGGGTGAGTGGGGAGAACAGCACGATGTCGTGGACCCGGTTGAGGAATTCGGGGCGGAAATGCCCGCGCAGTTCTGCCATCACTCGTTCCCTGGCGTCCGGCTTGATTTCGCCGTCGACTGTGACCCCGTCGAGGAGATGCTGGGATCCGATGTTGGAGGTCATGATGATCACCGTGTTCCGGAAATCGACTTGCCTCCCTTGAGAATCGGTGATCCGGCCGTCGTCGAGCACCTGCAGCAGGGTATTGAAGACGTCGGCGTGGGCCTTCTCGATCTCGTCGAAGAGCACCACGGAGTACGGCTTGCGCCGCACCGCCTCAGTGAGCTGGCCACCTTCGTCGTACCCGACGTATCCGGGAGGTGCACCGATGAGCCGACTCACCGTGTGCCGTTCCTGGTACTCGCTCATATCGAGGCGCACCATGTTGTCTTCACTGTCGAATAGGGCGCTGGCCAATGTCTTTGCGAGCTCGGTCTTTCCGACGCCTGTCGGGCCCAGGAAAATGAACGAACCGATCGGTCGACGCGGATCACGGATACCGGACCTCGCCCGGATCACAGCGTCCGCGACCAGTTGCACCGCCTCGTCCTGACCGACGACCCGCTCGTGCAGGATCTCGTCGAGCTTCAACAACTTCTCCCGCTCACCTTCTTGCAGCCGGGCGACCGGGATACCCGTCCATGCGGCCACGATCTCTGCGATCTCGTCTTCGGTGACCACTTCACGCAGCAACGGATTTCGGCCTTGTCTGGTGGCCAGTTGCTCCTCCGCCGCCTCGAGCCGGCGTTCGAGCTCGGTGATCTCGCCGTATCGCAACTCGGCTGCCCGATTGAGGTCGTAGTTGCGTTCGGCGGCCTCGGCCTCGACGCGCAACCGTTCCAAATCTCCTCGCAGTTCTTGCACCCGCCGGATCGCCTGCCGCTCCGCCTCCCATTGAGCGTGCCGGGCGTCTGCCTCGGCCCGCAGGTCGGCCAGCTCCTTGCGCAATTCTTCGAGGCGCGCCTTGCTGGCCGCGTCCGTTTCCTTGGACAGTGCGGCCTCTTCGATCTCCAGACGGGTCACCTTCCGGGTGAGCTCGTCGAGTTCGGCAGGCATCGAATCGATTTCGGTGCGGAGCCGAGCGCATGCCTCGTCTACGAGATCGATCGCCTTGTCCGGAAGGAAGCGGTCGGTGATGTACCGGTGCGAGAGGGTCACGGCGGCCACCAATGCACCGTCTTGAATTTTCACGCCATGGAACACCTCGAGGCGTTCTCGAAGTCCGCGCAGAATCGAGATCGCATCCTCGGCACTGGGCTCGTCGACGAGAACGGTCTGGAATCGACGCTCCAGTGCCGCATCGGATTCGATGTGCTTGCGATACTCGTCGAGAGTGGTGGCACCGATCATGTGCAGTTCGCCGCGTGCGAGCATCGGTTTGAGCATGTTGCCGGCATCGAGAGACCCCTCGCCGCCGACCGAGCCCGCTCCGACCACGGTATGCAACTCGTCGACGAACAACAGGATGCGCCCCTCGGCAGCCTTCACCTCGGACAGCACGGCCTGCAGTCGCTCCTCGAACTCGCCGCGGTACTTCGCACCGGCCACCAGAGAACCCATGTCGAGCGAGAAGATCGTCTTGTCGCGTAGGCCCTCGGGCACGTCGCCGCGGACGATCCGCTGGGCGAGACCCTCGACAATCGCAGTCTTACCTACACCGGGGTCGCCGATCAGCACCGGGTTGTTCTTCGTTTTCCGGCTCAAGATCTGAGTTACCCTGCGTATCTCGGCATCCCGGCCGATGACCGGATCGAGTTTGCCTGCCCGCCCCTCGGAGACGAGGTCGCGCCCGTACTTCTCCAATGCCTCGTACGCCCCCTCCGGGGTTGCCGACGTGACACGCTGATTGCCGCGCACCTTCGTCAGCGCTGTGAGGAAGGCGTCCCGTGTGACCCCATGACTGGCGAGGACCCGCCCGGCCGCGCTGGCCGATCCTTCCTCGGAGAGGGCCATCACAAGATGCTCCACCGACACGTAGGAATCCTTGAGTCTCTTCGCCTCCCGCTCTGCGGCATCGAGCAGCTTGGCCAGACGCTGGGTGATCATCACCTGGCCGGGAGTTGCACCGGGGCCGCTGACCTTCGGCCTACGCGACAGTTCGCGATCCAGATCGGATCGCAGTGCGTCGACGTTCGCGCCGGCCTGCTCGAGCAGTCGGGGCACCAACCCATCCTGTTGATCGACCAATGCGAGCAGCAGATGCTCTCCGTCGACCTCGGTGTGGCCCATTCTGGTCGCAACATTCTGGGCTTCCTGCAAGGCTTCTCGTGACTTTTCGGTCAAGCTGCCGGTGTCCATGAGGACGTCCTCCTTCTGCGGGCCGCGGCTTCGAGTCTTTCGATTCGATCCAGCAGATCGAGCACGAGCCCGATTGCCGAGTAGTTGAGGCCCAGACCCGTCCGCAGCCGTTGGATGCGTGCGGCGTGGGTTACTTCGGATGGGTCGAACGACATCTCCCCGCCGGCGTAGAAGTGGGCGTCGAGCAGACCGAGAGCCACGAGTTTTCGTGCCAGATCCGGGTGCAGGCCAGTACGTTCGGCGAAGGCGTCTGGCGACAAGCCGGCACGGCGAACCAATACGTACTGAGTGATCGGCGTTGAGGTGCTCATGTCTCTTTCCTCGGATTGAAGTTCGATTCGGCGCCCAACTGCTCGAACAGTTCACGTTCGCGTGCTGTCGGTTTCGACGGAACCATCACCTTGATTTCGGCGTAGAGGTTGCCGTTGGCACCGCGCGGATTGGGCATACCCTCTCCGCGCAGGCGCAGCTTCCTGCCAGTCGAAGAGCCGGGCACCACTTTGACTTTCGCTTCACCACCCGGTGTGGGAACGACGACTGTCGACCCGAGAACCGCCTCCCATGGCGATACGGGCAGATCGACGTAGATGTCCCGGCCCTGTACGCGGAACCGTGAATGCGGTTTGATCCGCACCACGAGGTACAGATCCCCAGGCGGCGCGTCACCGTTGCCTCGGCCGCCTTGCCCGGCCAACCGGATTCGCTGTCCGTCCAGGACGCCGGCTGGAATGTCGACGTCATACTGCCGTCCGTCCAGTCTGAGAGTGCGTTTTCCGCCCTGATAGGCCTCTTCCAGAGCCAGTCCCAGTTCGGCTTCCTGATCGGCGCCGGGAATCGGTCCGAACCCACCGCCTCCGCCGAACATCTGCCCGAAGAGGTCTTCGAAGTCGACGGCACCCTCACTACCGACTCCGTGGCCGAAGTGCACCCTTCTCCCGCCACCGCCGTACCCGGCGGCGTTTGCCCGCACCCGTTCGTCGTAGTCCTCGGGTACATGCCGGAAGTCGTCACCGAATCGGTCATAGCGTTTCCGGGTGTCGGGGTCGGACAACACCTGGTAGGCCTCGTTGACCTCCTTGAACCTGTCCTCCGCAGTGGGATCCTTGTTCACATCGGGGTGGTACTTGCGGGCCAGCTTGCGGTACGCCTGCTGAATTTCGTCGGTACCGGCGCCTTTCGGTACCCCGAGCACCTCGTAGTAGTCACGGGCCATCGGTGCTCACCCCTCAGGGCGGCTGACGACCACCGCGGCGGGCCGCAACTGTCGCCCGTCCTCTCCATAACCCGGGCGCAAGACCTCGACCACGGTCCCGGACGGGAGGTCGGGTTGGGATACCACACTGACCACTTCGTGCAGTTCCGGGGAGAACGGCACACCGACCTCGTCGTGGCGCTCGAAGCCGAGTCGTGAGAGCACCTGCACCGCCTGGTCCCGGATCGCCTTCACACCTTCGACGACGGCCTGCGGATCGCTGCCCGCGTGTGCAAGCGCAAGCTCCAAGTTGTCCAGTATCGGCAGCCACGCCGCCGAAACCTTCGCTACTTCCGCGGCGCGTTCACGGTCCAGATCCTTGGCGTACCGCTTGCGCAGGTTGTCCAGATCTGCGAGGGTCCTGCGCCAACGGTCCTCGAGTTGCGATAGTTCGGTTTCCATGTCGGTGCGATCAGGCGCCGTCTTGCTCTGATCCGTGTCGGTACTGGCGATAGCCGGCTCAGTCGTCGAATGATCTGCAGATGCTTCCATCGTGCACCTCAGCTTCGATCGAATTCGGCGTCGATCACGTCGCCGTCATCCGACGACGCAGCCTCAGCGCCGCCTGCCTGGCCGGCGTCTGCCTGGTCCGGCACAAGTCCGTAGAGCAGCTGTTGCAGCTCCGAGGTGAGTGGCTGAACCTCCGCGGGTGAAGCGCCGTCTTGCACGGCCTTTCTGGCGTCGGCAATCAGCATCTCGGCCCGCGCCTTCTCATGCGGCGGGGCACTGTCACCGAGTTCGGCGAGTCGCCGCTCCACTTGATACGCAACCGAATCGAGCCCGTTGCGCGCGTCGACCGCCTTGCGCAGCGCCTCGTCCTCACCCCGGTTCCGTTCGGCCTCCGCCAGCATGCGCTCGACCTCACCCTGGTCCAGGTTGCCCTGTTCACTGATCGTGATGCTCTGTTCCTTGCCTGTGTCCTTGTCGCGAGCGGTGACGTTCAGGATGCCGTTGGCGTCGATGTCGAAAATGACTTCCACCTGGGCCTCGCCACGTGGCGCGGGGCGGATGTCTTCCAGTCGGAACCGACCCAGCACCCGGTTGTCGGCCGCACGTTCGCGTTCGCCCTGCAGCACCACGACGTCCACGGCGGACTGATTGTCTTCCGCCGTGGAGAACACTTCGCTGCGCCGTGCCGGGATCGTCGTGTTCCGCTCGATGATCTTGGTCATCACCCCGCCCTGCGTCTCGACGCCGAGGGACAGTGGGGTGACATCGAGTAACAACACATCGGAAACCTCGCCCTTGAGCACGCCCGCCTGGACTGCGGCTCCGAGTGCAACGACCTCGTCCGGGTTGACGCCCATGTGGGGGTCCTTACCGCCGGTCAGCCGGCGAACCAGCGCCTGCACAGCCGGAATACGTGTCGAACCGCCGACCAGTATCACTTCGTCGATGTCGTTGGCGGCGACCTTGGCGTCACTCATCGCCTGCTTCACCGGGCCGAGGCACCGTTCCACCAGATCGGCTGTCAAATCATCGAACTTCGATCGCATGATCGTGGTGGTGAGATGTTTGGGACCATTCGCGTCAGCGGTGACGAAGGGCAGGTTGACCTGGGCCTGGGTCACCGAGGACAACTCCACCTTTGCTTTCTCCGCGGCTTCGAACAGTCGCTGCAACGCCTGTGCATCCTTACGCAGATCGATGTTCTCCGTGCTCTGGAATTCGTCGGCGAGGTAGTCCACTATGCGTCGGTCGAAGTCGTCGCCGCCCAAGTGGGAGTCGCCGGCCGTGGAACGAACCTCGACTACCCCCTCTCCGACGTCCAGCAGGCTCACATCGAAGGTTCCGCCGCCGAGGTCGAAGACCAATACGGTTTCGTGGGTCTGTTTGTCCATGCCGTACGCGAGTGCCGCAGCGGTCGGCTCGTTGATAATCCGCAAAACCTCGAGGCCTGCGATACGCCCTGCGTCCTTGGTGGCGTTTCGTTGCGCGTCGTTGAAGTAGGCAGGAACGGTGATGACCGCTTCCTTCACCTTTTCGCCGAGGAACTTACTCGCGTCGTCGACGAGCTTGCGCAGCACGAGAGCGCTGATCTCCTCTGGTGCGTATTTCTTGCCGTGCACGTCAAATCGGGCTTCACCGTTGTCGCCCGGTACGACGTCGAAGCTGACCGCTTTGGCCTCTTCGGAGATCTCGTCGTAGTGACGTCCGATGAAGCGTTTCGCCGAGTAGATCGTGCCCTTCGGATTCAAGATCGCCTGCCGTCGGGCAAGCTGGCCAACCAGACGCTCACCGTTCTCGGTGAACGCCACCACCGAAGGCGTCGTCCGTGCTCCCTCTACATTGGAGATCACCACCGGCTCGCCGCCTTGCCAGCTTGCGATGACCGAGTTGGTTGTGCCCAAGTCGATGCCTACAGCAGTTGTCATGACTCATTCCTTTCGATCGCCTGGCCGGTGAGCAAGTGCACGGTTCCGCCCGCGACCTCGATGTCGGCAAGGACTTCGTGGTGACCTGGTTTCAATGACTGGATTGAGGGCTGGATTGAGGTGAATCACGCTGCCTGCTCCTGCATCCCATGCAGGAGCGGCCGAGCAGGGTGCCGGCAACGGCACCTGACGCCAATTCACGGACGACGGCGTGAGGTCCAAGAGCGGCCGCAGCGGGGATTTCCGCCACTGAGCTTTGACATCACTGAGCTTTGACATCACGCCCCTCAGCGTTGATGTTGTGGGGTTCAACGGGGCAGCGGCGACCACACCTGCCCTTGATCGAAGATGTCCACCGGAACCCGATCGAGGCGGCCATCGCACGAAACTCCGAGTATCGGCCGCTACGTGAAAACTCGAGTGTCGGCCGCTACTGCGGTACGTCCACACTACCGCGGCGCATCCATAAGTAGAACTCCCGTTGCGAAAGATTCTTGCAGCGAGCGGGCAGCAGCTTCGTTGAACCCGGATGGGATTCATTGTGGCTCTATCGAATTTCGTTGTGGCAGGGAGGTAATGACCTACCTATCGACAGTTTCAGGTGGTTGCGAGTGGGGGCGACAACCCGCGCGCTGCACAGTTCAGTGCCCAGTTCCGTGACTGGTCAGAAGATCGCCCGAATTGGAAGAGGTTGCAATTCAACAAGTTTCGACCTCCGCCCCTTATCGGGACTTACGTGGGATCTCGTCTGTTCCTCTGCTACATCCTTTGGCAGGAATTCGATCAGGGGGTCGGTTTGCTCTCTCCCCGTCGTGGCGCAGGTGTGCCAGGTCTGGCCGTGGTTGTGTTTGTCTCGGGTCGAAGCCGCCTCAGGGATGTAGTACGACTTTGGTCCAGCCGTCGTCGCGAGCGTCGAAGTGCTGGTAGCCGGATTCGGCTTCGGTGAGCGGGAGTTCGTGGGAGATGATCCAGGAGGGCTTTGCCCGGTCTTCGTGGATGAGGTCGCGCAGTTGCCGGTTGTAGTGTTTGACGTTCGCTTGTCCAGTGCCGATCTTTTGGCCCTTGAACCAGAATTTGCCCATGTCGAAGGCGATCTTGCCGTTTCGCTCGAGTTCGTCGGGGCCGTTCTGGTCTTGGGGAAGGAAGATGCCGACCACGCCGATGTGGCCGGTGAATCGCACCGAATCCACGAGGCGGTTCATCGTCATGGCGGCGTCCTCGTGGCCTTGCGGGTCGTGTGCCTGATAGCCGACGCATTCACAACCTTTGTCTGCGCCTTTCCCGTTGGTCTGCGCGAGGACTTGCTCGACGGGGTCGCCCTTCGAGTCGTCGATGGGTACGACGCCGATCTCTTCGGCCAGGCGTAGCCGGTCTGGGTGACGGTCGACGATCATCACCTTGCTCGCTCCCTGGATCATCGCCGAATACGCGGCCATCAAACCGACTGGGCCAGCGCCGTAGACCACCATCGAATCGCCGGGTTGCATGTCGGCCAGGCGGGTGCAATGCCATCCGGTGGGAAAGATGTCCGACAGCATCACGTAATCGGTTTCCTTGTCCTGGGCATCCTCGGGCAGGCGCAGACAGTTGAAGTCGCCGAACGGCACCCGCAGATATTCCGCCTGTCCACCCCAGAACGGACCCATCCCCGCGAAACCGAATGCGGCACCGGCCATCTTCGGATCCGGATGCACCGTCAGACAGAAGGCCGTCAGCCCTTCCTCGCAGTTTCGGCAAAAACCACAGCCGATGTTGAACGGCAAGCACACTCGATCCCCGGGCGATACTTTGACCACCGCATTGCCCACTTCGGCGACAATTCCCAAGTTTTCGTGACCGAGGACCATTCCGGGCTCCAGATCGGTGCGGCCCTCGTACATGTGTAGATCCGACCCACATATGTTGGTGCTCGTGATCTTCACCAGCACATCGGTCGGCTGCTCAATCCTCGCGTCGGGCACATCCTTCACATGAACCTCACGTGGCCCGTCGTACACAAGTGCTTTCATGGCGACACTCCCTTAGCTGCGGCGTTTCCGGTTGATCTCGTCCGGTCACAGGTGATTACGCGTGAGCGACCGACCGAATGAATCGTGCTGTTCGGGGCAGGCCCACGGCGCACGGAACTCAAGGCCGTGCCAAAACAATGGCACACCAACATTTTCCGTCGCGGCCCGCAGCTGAGGCTGCATTCCAGGCGTCGTATTCCCTCACCATGGAGTCTCCTCTTTCGGCTCCACGATCGCTAGGGGCGGGATCGGTTTTCCTCGATCGGCGGGTTTGGGTTCCTTCCATTAACCGATGGCTGGTGTGATGCTTGACAGTGTCCACCACCTCGAAGAGGAGATCCGATATGGCTACCAAGGCGCTGCTGGTCCGACTCGAAGCCAAACCCGGCAAGGAAGAGGCGGTCGAGGAATTTCTCCGATCGGCGCTGCCACTCGTCGAGCAGGAGCCCGGCACGAAACCCTGGTTCGCGGTGCGGTTCGGGCCCTCGTCGTTCGGCATCATCGACGCATTCCCCGACCAAGCTGCCCGCGAGACACATCTCAATGGTCCGGTCGGCAAGGCTCTCGGCGAACGTGCCGACGAACTCTTCGCTGCGCCGCCCGAAATCAGCCACCTCGACGTTCTCGCTGAAAAACTCTGAACGACCGACTAGGCAAGCCCAGTCGGCGACCGTCACACTTCGGCTGCGAATATAGTTGTGCCACAGCCACACCCGATTCGGGAGAGCTTTGCCGGCGTGCGCGGCTGTGGCGTGCGGTCCGTCGCTCATTCGACCCAGGCATCGGTAGATCACGAGAAGTGTACTCAGTCGAGTCGACTCGGTACGCGTGTAAGAAAGCACTTCAAACTCGTTTTATTACAAAGTGTTTCGAGTCTGAACTGACTTGAATGGAAGTGAAGCAGGACTTCTCGTTTCTGCTGGGATAGTTCTGAGCCGTGGAAAAGGTCATCTTTCCGCGGAATTTCAGCGACAATTGTTGTGGGAAAACTCGAAAGTCGCAGTCCGATAGGACAAATAGACCCGGAATCTACATGCGCGGTCCGAGAGTGTCTCCACAAGTTCGGTGAACATGCCCGCTGGATCAGAAATGCTCAGTTGGGGCCCCACCGTGCGCCGTGAGCCCGGCTTGATCTTGACGGAGTTGGTGCTCGAAGTCGGAGCAATGTCACTTCCCGATCTGGTGTCGGCAGTTGATCGGGAGGAGGAGTTGTCGAGGGGGTTCGACGATGCGCTCGATGATGTGTGCGCTGCCAATCGATTCCCTCGACCGGCGGTGACACTGATGACGGATTTTGCTGTTCTTGCGGACGCTGTATCGCGGTGATTGACCACTCGGCTAAGAAGCTCCGGCGTGCAGCAGAGGTGACCTACACACGCGGATGATGTGACCGGCGAGGGTTACCGAGCCGCGGATTGGCACCTCGGCTGTATGGATATCGCGAAGATCTGGGGCGGATCCTTCCCTCGGCCGGTTCGGTGATCGATTCTGAGTGAACTTGGTTCTTTCGTGGTCTCGGAAAGGAAGCTCCGCCGTGGGTTCGATTGTTCTCACCCTTGTCCTCGTCCTCTCTTTCCTCGTGCTCGCTTTGCTTCTGCGTTACGCCAATGCCGGACAGTCGGCCCGCCTCGGCGTTCCGAAGGTCCGTCCGGTCCCGGGAGGCGGCCGGTTGGGTGCTCGACCGCGGGTGCTGCGGTGACGGCATGGCATGTGATGGCGATCTGTCGCGCATTCAGCGCCCGATTACCTACCGGGGGGTGGGTGCCCGAATCGGATCGACCTGCGGTTTGCAGTCAGGTCGGTCAGGCCGATACAAACCGTGACGACGGATCGAATTCGGTCATTGTTGGCCGGGGCTGGACGTAGCTGTGATGTCGAATGCGGCAACGCCGTCCGCAGTGGACGCTCTATCTCCGGCCGGCCATACATCCTGGCCGGAGTATGGGGAGAAGGTGCTGCGTTGCAGCCTGTTTCGTGTTGATTGGCTCTGATTGCACCCAATGCTGACGAGGATCCCGCTATGAATCATCTCGTTGATCACCTGCACCTGGCTGGTCTTTTCCGTCGAGGGCGCCTGACCGAAGAGGAAGCGATCAACCTCGACAGCTACTACCGTCTTCACCCGTTGCCGCGGCCGGCGATCTTCACGGCGTCACTTGGCGGCCATGCCACATTCTGATATTGGCATGAACCCGTAGGAAGTCGCCTGATTGCCTGTCAGTGGCGTTGTAAGAGCGAAGTTTTGAGATACGTCTTCTGGTTTCGGATCTGGTTTCAGCGATCCGAGGTCCTGGGGTGAGAGAGGAATTCGCAGTGATGTCCGCAGTGCACTCGGCGCAGTCCGGGAAAGAGATTGCCGCTGAACCAAGTTGTTGGCAGAAGTACGCCGCGTGCGGTGGGGTCGAAGCGGCGGTGTTCTTTTCGCCGGAAGGCGAGCGTGGCGATGCCCGATCCCGCCGGGAACTGCGGGCGCGGCGGATATGTCAGACCTGTCCTGTGCTCGGTCAGTGCCGCGAGTACGCCCTCGGTGCGGGCGAGCTGTATGGAACGTGGGGTGGCATGAGCGAAGCTGACCGAAGACGGCATGCCCAATGACAAACCGCGACGAGCACCGGGCGGCAGATCATGCAGTCCGAGGACGCGATCAGATGTGGGGTGAGCCGGTGCCGTTGTCGGTTTACCGAATGGCGAGCGACGATCTCGTCAAGGAGTACCGCTCGCTGTACCGCCGGTGTGATCGCCTGACTCCGCGCGAGACAGCGCGGTTCTATTTCGTGAACGAGGAAATGAGGGCACGGGGACTCGGGCATGGCATTCCAACTCCGGATACCCACGAGGGCATCGATGCCTGGGACGGGGAGATCTGAGATCGCGAGCTTCCCCGAACTATTGCCGTTCGGAGAGCGCTGTCCGTGAGAAAGGCCGTCCTCATGCGGTGTCAGATCGCCGGTTCGGGGCGGGGGAACAGTCGTGAGAGAACATCGGAGAGGGTGATGATGCCGACTGTCGTTCGTTCGTCGGTGATCACGGCGAGGTGATTGCGACTTTCCCGCATCGACGCGAGTGCGAGGTGGACGGGGGTTTCGGAGGCGAGGGTGAATGCCGGTCGCATGATGGCCTCGGCGCGGGTGTGGTCGGGTTGGAGCAGGGTGTCGCGGGCGTGCACAATCCCGAGGGGGACGCCGTTGTCACGGACCAGGATTCGTAGGTGTCCTGATTGTTTCGAGATTGCCCGCACCTGGTCCATGGTCGCGGAGCTGGTAACGGAGGTCGGAGCTTTGTTGCTCCGTAGCAGATCGCGGACGGTCAAGGTCTGCATGTCGAGGGCGCCGGAGAGTTGCGCAGAGTAACCGGCGTCGAGGGCTCCGACGTTGGTGGAGTGCTCGACCAGGTGCCGCAAGGTGTCGGGGTCCTGGCCGCTGCCGACGTGATCGACCGGTTGCACACCGACTTTGACGAGAAGCCAGTTGGCCATCGAGTTCAGCCATTGCAGTAGAGGTCGGGTGAGCCACATGAATCCGCGCATCGGGATGGCGAGCAGTGTGGCTGATTTCTCGGGGTGGGCGATCGCCCAGGATTTCGGTGCCATTTCGCCGACGACCAGATGCAGGAAAGTCACGATGATCAACGCGAGAACGAAACCGGCGACGTCCGCGGTCCAGAGCGGCATGCCCCAACTCGAGAAGGCAGGGGTGAGCCAGTGGTGGACGGCGGGTTTGGTGATCGCGCCGAGCGCGAGGGTGCATACGGTGATGCCGAGTTGGGAGCCGGCGAGGAGCACGGTCAGCTCGGAGGCGCTGCGCAGAGCGGCTCGGGCGGAGCGGCTGTTGGGGGCGGCATCTTCGAGGCGGTGCCGTTTGGCGGAGATGAGGGCGAATTCGACGGCGACGAAGAAGGCACTCAGTGCGATGAGAGCGACGGTGATGGCGATGACGATCCAGGGGTTGCTCATCGGTTCTCCTCCGCGGGTTCAGTCCCGGCGATCTCGGTGGGGTCGAGGCGTAGTCGTAGTGAGGCGGGGACGTGCCGCTTGACGGTCAGGACATCGATGACCAGTGAATGTCGGGGTTGTTCGTCGTCGGAAATCAGGTCGGCGGGATCAGGTGGCAGTTCGACGCGGATCCGGGTTCCCTCTGGTGGGAGTTCGCCGTGATGGGCGATGGTGAAGCCGGCGATCGTTTCGTAGTCACCACTCGGGAGGTCGTGTCCGATGGTGCGCTCGATCTCGTCGAGGTGCACGCCACCGTTGACGGTCCACGATCCGTCCTCGCTGGGGAGTTCGCGTGGAAGATCGGGGTCGTGTTCGTCGGTGATTTCGCCGACGAGCTCTTCAGCGATGTCCTCGAGGGTGATGACACCGGCGAATCCGCCGTATTCGTCGATGACGCAGGCAAGTTGGTTCTTGCTGTCGGTGAGTTCGGACAAGGCCTTCGGCAGGGGAAGTGTGGTCGGGAGGATCAGGGCGGGGCGGGTGAGTGCGCGCACGGTCAGATCAGTGGTCGGTGTCAGGTCGAGAACATCCTGCAGGTGGATGACACCGACGATGTCCTCGGAATCTGCTCCCACGACGGGATACCGGGAGTGCCCTCGCCCCATGAGAGTGAGGATGTGGTCGAGGGAGTCGTCGGCGCGGACGGTATCGACATGGGTGCGGGGGATCATCGCGTGCTCCACCGGGCGGGTGGGGAAATCGAGAATGCGATCGAGCATCGTCGACAACTCGGGCGGCAGAGTCCCGGTTTCGCGGGACTCGGCGACGATGTGCTCGAGATCGCGGGCGGAGGCGGAGTGCTCGACGTCGTGCACCGGCTCGATCTTCAGTGCGCGAAGTAGCAGGTTCGATGCCTGGTCGAAGATCCAGATCAGCCAGCCGAACAGTTTCAGATAGAGGGTGGTCGAGCGAGCCAGCCACCGGGCCACCGGTTCGGGACGTGCGATGGCCAGGTTCTTCGGGAACAGTTCACCGAAGAGCATCTGGACCAGGGTGGAGAACAGCAACGCCAGCACGGCACCGATCCCGAGCCCCACTGCGGTGGGGATGCCGATGCCGCCGAAGATCGTTCCGAGCGATTGACCGATGAGAGGTTCGGCGACGTAACCGACCAGCAGACCGGTGACGGTGATGCCCAGTTGAGCTCCGGAGAGCATGAACGAGGTGCGGCGGGTCACCGCAAGGGCCCGCTTTGCACCAGAATCGCCCGTCTGGGCGAGAGAATTGAGCCGGGATCGGTCCACGGCCATGTAGGCGAACTCTTGGGCAACGAAGTAGCCGGTCACTGCGGTGATCAGCAGAACGACCAGGACGCCCAGCAGTAGTGTCAGGGCGATCATCATGAGCCGGACACCTCGCCATCACACGCGGTGACGTAGTGGGGTGTGTCCGGCCTGGGTCTGTGACTGTCCATGGGTCTCTCTGTCGATGCGGAAGAAGCCTTGTTCTTTAATCTACGTTTACCTTGCCGGGAAAGTTCCCACCGCCATGCGGTTTCCCCGAAAAAGTCGCGGTGAACGAATGACGTACCTGACCCAGGCAGGCCGATAGCCGATCGATCATGCGTTCACAGCCTGGTCGTCTCCCCGGGGATCGCGCCCCGGTTGGTGTGGGCGTCGGTCGAGTCCGAAGCGCCGCTGATCGGCGGGTATCCAGGACTCCGGTGGTTCGTACGGCGGAGATGCAGGCTCACTGATGTCAGGCGGGCGGGCTGCGTGTCGGGATTCGGTGTTGTTCACCCAATGTTCTGCGGGCGCTTGGTTCGCCGAGGTTTTCGATCCACTGCGACAGCCGAGACTTTCTTTCATGGCTACCACGAGATCGGTTGTCGACGCACTGATCGCCCGACACCCCGTGCTGACGGTGCAGCAGGCTGCAGCGATGGTCATGGAGGATTCCGTGTCGATCAATGGGCGCCCGGTTCGTCACCCCGGACAGCTCGTTTCCGAAACCGATCGAGTTGAAATCGTGCGTTTTGGGGGCCGCACCGCGTAGCTCGACCATCACATGGTCCAGGGTAGTCAGGAAGTGGGTGGGCAGTGGGTCGTCTGCGAACGAGGCTGTCACTCCTGATCAGCAGTACGTCGGGAGTATCGATGATGGCAAACCCGAGCAGTGTCCCGATCGTCGGGACTAACGCGCACAAGAGTTTTCACTACACAAGCACGTTCCGTCCGCGACACTGTTTCCATCGCTTGCTGTGTACGTCGTCGTCACAGGAGTGCCGTGACGCCGTATAGGGCGACGGCTGAAATCGTTGCTGCTGCAGGAAAAGTGGTAACCCAGGCGATGAGCATGTTTCCCGCTACGCCCCACCGGACGGCGCTGAGACGTTTGGTCGAGCCGACACCCATGATCGCCGACGAAATCACATGTGTTGTCGATACCGGCGCCCCCATGCCGGCAGAAGCGACGTAGAGCACCGAGGATGCGGTCAGTTCCGCTGCAAAACCCTGGGGAGGATCCAATTCGATGATCCTGCGCCCAAGAGTCCGCATAATACGCATCCCACCTGTTGCGGTACCGAGGGCAAGAACAACTGCCGTCAGCAAGAAACACCACCACGGAATCGAGTAGTCGTCTTGTCTACCCGAGACGACAAGAGCCAGGACCACGATGCCCATGGTTTTGGCTGCGTCTTGCATCCCGTGGCCGAAGGCCATGGCCGCCGCAGAACATGTCTGGGCCTTTCGAAACCCTCGACTGGTCGATGCCGGAGATGCGTGTCGAAACAGCCACATGATGCCTGACATGGCCATATATCCCAGGATGAAGCCGGCGATCGGCGAGACAACCATCGGGATCAGCACCTTTTCGATCACACCACCCCACAGCACAGTCATCCCGCCGGCCAGTGCGGCCCCGACCATCCCGCCGACAAGAGCGTGCGAGGACGATGACGGTAATCCGTACCACCACGTGATGAGATTCCAGCCGATTGCACCTACCAAGGCGCACCCGAGTATCAGTAAGGCGTGAGTGCTGACGTCGAGCTCGATTATTCCCTCTCCCACTGTGGCAGCGACTTTGGCGCCGAAGAAGGATCCGAGAAGGTTGCCGATTGCGGCCATCAGTAATGCTGAACGCAATGTCAGCGCACGCGTGGACACTGATGTCGCAATAGCATTGGCCGAGTCGTGAAAACCGTTGGTGAAGGTAAATGCCATAGCGAGTGCTATGACCAGGAGCAGCATCAGCACAGCCGGTCACGATTCCTTGAGGACGATGGTTTCGATCACATGCGAGACCTTTTCGAAAGCATCGGCTGCGTCTTCGAGCTCGTCGGCGATGTCTTTGAGTTTCATGACGGTCAGGGCATCGAGATGGCCGTCGAAGAGGTTGGCGAGACATGTTCGATAGAGGTGATCGGCCGTATTCTCGAGTTCATTGATTTTGATCCAGTAGCTTTCGAGTCCCTGCATCGATGCCAGTTTGGGCATCGCTTCCGCCGTTATCTTTGCGCACGCGTCGAGGGTGTCGATCACGTCGCAGAGATGGTGCGGTAGTTCGCGCACTCCGTACAAAGACACGAGATGCGACGCCGCTTCCATGTGGTCCATCACGTCGTCGAGAGTTGATCCCAGCATGTAGATATCAGAGCGGTCGAACGGAGTGACGAAAGTTGAATTCACGGTTCGGAACAGCTCGCGCTTTATGCGGTCGCATTCGTGCTCGAACCCGACCATGCGTTCGGCAATGCTGGCGGTATCGGCTTGTGGGCTGGCCAATTCGGCAAGAGTTTTGGCCCCGAATTCCAGATATTGTGCCGTGGAGGTGAACAGTGCGTAGAACAGTTCGGACTTGGGTTTGAAACCGGAGAACATGAATGTGTCTTTCGCGTCGCTGCAGGGAAGACCAGGGCAGTGGCAGCGTGGATGAGGGACACGGTGCCACTGCCCTGGTCAGTTCAGGGGGTGTGCAGTTCGTTCAGCGCTGATGTGCGCTGGACGATCCACGTACGCATCTGATCGATGCTCGACTGCAGCGTCTCTGCGGTCAGTTCGTCACTGGTCGGGATGGACGTCGCGAGTGAGTCGAGAATTTCGGTCGCGCGGCCGCTCTGGTACATCTGCTCGAACAGGTCCCAATACGTCTTCTCGTACAGCTCGGCGAATGCAGGCGATTCGAGGAAACGCTTCTTGAGAGAGTTCGTGGTACCGAGTGGACCACCGGGAAATCCCTGTTGACCAGGTGCTGTCGCGTCCACGCCTTGTCGAGGGGCGCCGCCTTCCGGCATGCCTTCTGGGGCTTCGCCAGCCGGTATGCCCCCCGGCCCCGCGCCGCCCCCAGGTCCTCCGCCAGCCGGTATGCCCCCCGGCCCCGCGCCGCCCCCGGGTCCTCCGCCGCCGGCTGGGCCCATAGCGATCGAAACACTGTCATGAGGGCCGGTGGCGGCATCACCTTGCATGGCGAGGTTGAGATCCCAGGACACCACGGAGATCCTCTTGGTGTTCAGGTCGTACCAGAGGTAATAGTTCTGGCCGGGGCCGCTCATGTCATCGCCGTTGACGATGAGGTTTTGCGTGGCAACGTATCGAGCGAAGGATTCGACGTCGATCCAATCGGAGAGGTGCGCGTCGAACTCTTCCGAGTTGGCTGCATCCATCCACTTCAGAAAGCTGATGACCGGTTGTAGGTTTCCGTTGTCGACGGCATTGATTTGTTTGAACTGGCCCGCATAGGCGGTCTGGTCATCGCCCACGTACGCAAATCGTGAGCTCGCATCCGCCTTGTAAAGGTACCCGTCCGACTCGAAGAGTGAGTTCGCATAAGTGTCGTCCGGATGTTCGAGTACCAGACGAGTCGACGTCGCACTGTCGTTGATCGAATACACCGTGTACGCGTAACGCTGCGTCGGTTGATCACTATCGGCAGTCAACGACAACGCCATCGCTTCGTTGACCACCGGCGATCCAGGCCGGACCGACAACTCGGTCATCCCCTGATACGCGCGGCCCTCGGAGTTCTCATCGAAACTGATGAGTAAGGGAAGTGACGTCGGGTCATCGGCCGAGGCCGTCGACCCCATTCCCGCCATCATGTCCTGTGGGTCGAAATCTGTTGGTAGTTCCAGTCCCTCAGGAATCTCGAATCCGTCAGGCGGCGTGAACCCTTCCCCTCCTGGCATCACCCCATCTCCTCGAACACCCATGAGGGTGGAGTTACCCTTCAGCCGCACCGAGGCATCGTTGACGAAAGTTCCGTCGATGGTGATGTCCGCGGTGATCCATTTCTTGTCGCCACTCTTCCGGAACGAGGAGATCATGTCGTTGTACTCGGAATCGGTTATCTCCAGTGACAATTGATGCGAGACCGAGGGGTCGAACAATTCCACGGTGCCACTGATGTTGTCGGTGATCTCGGAGGCGATGACAGATGTGTCACCAGTGATGTAGGGACGAATTCGTGTCTCACCGAACACGAAGGCCAGGACGGAGACGAATGCGACGAACACAACCAACAGCTTCCAATGCTGACGCAGCGTCTTCGGTATCCGATGTTTGAACTTGCTCCGCGGAGGCGGAGAGCCGGTGCCCGTCACAGTCATCAGATGTCCGTCTGGTCGTATCCGGTCAGAACGGTCACGCGCTGACCTGCATTGACGGCGCTCAGTGCAGATATCAACTCTGCAGATTTATTGCCCTTCTTCATTTGCGCGGTGTAATACAGCTCATTGAGCGCACCCGATCGCGCCGAATCAGTAGAGACCAACTCGAACTCCGAGCAGTGTTTGATGAGTACGTCCTCGACGTATGCGACGTATTCCTGTCCAGGCGGAACCTGAACCTTGACAACCTGACGCTGGACATCGAGCTTGAACCAGTTGAACTTGTACATGATCAACATGACAAGACACACCGCTACAGTCGCAGCGATCGCCAGAACATAGAAACGGGTGCCCGTCGTCATACCGATCGCCATCGCCAGGAAAATGAACCCGACGTCCCGGGTTTCCTTGATCGCGTTGCGGAATCGGATCACCGACAACGCGCCGACCAAAGCGAATGCGCGAGCGACGTTGGACCCGACGACAAGCATGATCAGCGAAACGATCATGCCCACCATGACCAGTGTCTGCACATACGATTGGCTGTACGAGACGTTCTTGTGTGTGTATCGATAGACCCAGCCGATGATGGCGGAGAGAACGAACGCCAACGACAACGACACGATGATGTCGAAAGTGGAGAACGTTCCACTCAGGTCCTGTATCTCGAAGTTCATGGTTTCCTGTTTCGGTGTTGGGAGTGGATGCTCAATAGTGCTGTCGGATCACGCGATACGTGTGCGGTGCCGAAGTAGATCTTCCGGTGCGCGACTGTCGAAACCTGCGGGCATCGCCAATTCCGGTGCACCGCTACGTGATCGAGGGGCCATGCCGAAGGCCTCGATCGATTGACAATATTTCGATACCCGAATGATGGACATATTCATTCGCGCCGTCATATCCGTAGCCCAATAAGGCACTCGTTCATTGGCTTTGAGTTCCACGATCGCGAGCTTCGGAGGGATGATGAACCTGTTCTCCGCTCCCGAAGCGAAGTGGAAGTCTCGGTCCCGCCCGTGCACCTTGTGATCGATGGTCACACGCAGCCCGAGATCGGCTTCCGTACCGACGTACGCCTCCCGCAGATACCCAGTGGTCACTATCGGACGAAGATCAAGATTTCCCATCAGCGTTGTCACTTCGTTGACGAATGGACGTTGCGAAATATCGACATCGATTTCTTCTCGACCGTCGAGCCACCGCTGCGCGGTCCCGTACGGCAGCGCGATCCGTCGCTTCTGCGTGACTCGATTGACCCGCTGCTTGATCTCGATCTGGACCGGTGTGTCATCGACACAGTCCGACGGCTCTCCGTAGAGACGAAGTCGCACTTTGCGTCGAAACTTCAGCCCCTCGATCTTTTCCCAGTAGAACAACAGATCAGGTGTGTCGTAATACAGCGATGTCACCGGATACCCGCCCTTCGGCGAGTAAGGGTCGGTCTCCATTCGTGCCACTAGCTCTCGGCGCAACTCCGGCACCTTCAACTCGTCGACGAAGTATTTGATCTCGTAGCGGTTGAACGAGTGCAGCTTGCTAGCGGTCTGCTGAAAACCATTGGAGGGGAGAGCAGTCGGAATGTTCACCTCTTGCTGCCTCGAGGGAGGATCTCGGAACCGGTCGAAAATGCTCATGCCTCAGGTTCTCCTGGATTGGAAGTCGGATATCTACGTGGTGGAGTGCTCGAAAATGTGCTGCCGTCGGATCCGTAGGCCTTGTGCAGATCCCGTACGGAAATCAAGGGCGTCGCCGTCTGGTTGTCTTTCATGGAGGTCGTTTCGGCGTCGAATAGACCTTCCTCCGATTCGCGAGTGGAAGAATCCCCCACGCGTGGACACCGTCGTACCGCAGGCGCGGTACACGGATTGATCTCCTCGTGGGACGTGGACACCTCGATCCTCTGAAATGATGAGGTGGCCGCCATGCGGGTGGGATATTCGGCGACCGATAGGAGACGGACATGGTCGCGCGCAGCGCCTCGGCCGGGCATCGCGGTGCGAGGGGGTGGATCGTTTCGGCCGCCACGGTGGTCCTCGTGATTATCCCTGGCGTGGTCCCGCCCCACCCGGGTGCGGGTTTCGTGTGGTCACCTGACGTCCTGGCACTCAATGCGGTGGCCGCGGCGATCCTGATGGGCCGACACCAGCGGCCGCTCGCGGTCCTGGCCGCGGTGATCGGCGTCGTCGCAGTGAGTGTGCCACTCGGACTGTTCAATCCGGGCCTCGTCTTGGCGGCGGGAGTCGCCGTCTACACGACCATGCTGTACGCGACCCGGCGCCGTGGTTTCGTACTCACCGCTCTCGTTGCCCTCGCCATGCTCGCTTTCGTCTTCGTCGACGGATACAGCGGCCTCCAGAACGTCCTGACCGTGCTGCTCGGTGGTGCGATCGGCGATGCGGTTCGCACGCAACGCGACTACGTCGCGTCCGTCACCGAACGTGCCGAGCGTGCCGAACGAACTCGCGACGCGGTGGCCGGGCAGCGGGTCGCCGAGACCAGGCTGGCGATTGCTCGCGACCTGCACGACGTCGTCGCGCACCAGATCTCGGTGATCAACCTCCATGCCGGCGTCGCTGCGTCCTCGCTACGTAACCGACCGGCCGACGCCGAGAAATCGCTGGCTATCATTCGCAGCGCGTCGCGCACCGCGCTCACCGAGATCGGCGACCTCATGGCCACCCTACGAGACCCCACCACCGCGATCGGCCCGTTCGGCCTGTCCCAACTCGACGATGTAGTGCGTGAATTCGCCAGTCATGGAATGGAAGTCGCTGTCCACATCGATGGCGATCCGTACGAACTGCCGGCGTCGATCGATGTGACTGCACTGCGCGTAGTCCAGGAAGCGCTCACCAACGCCCACAAGCACGGCACCGGACACCGCGCTCACGTGCTGATCGGTTACCTGCCTCGTGCGCTCCGCATTACCGTCAGCAACCCGACCGCTTCCGACGGAGCAGGGGCCCGACACCTCGGGATGAACCAGGGGCTGATCGGTATGAGGGAACGGGTCGACTCGGTTCGCGGCGCCCTCCGTTACGGGGCCGACGGAACAGGTAGGTGGCTGCTTGTTGCCGATCTACCCACAGAACCCGCCCATGACGACCTGGACACACCGGACGACCTGGACGCACCGGACGACGTGGACGCACCGGACGACGTGGCCGCACAGGGGGACACACAATGATCACCATTCTTGTCGTCGACGACCAAACTCTTATCCGGTCTGCGATCACCACCCTTGCCACCCACAGCGTCGGCCTCACCGTCGTCGGCGAAGCCGGCGACGGTGAGCGCGCGATCGAACTCGCTCGCCGTCTGCGACCGGATGTGGTGCTCATGGATATCCGGATGCCAGGTGTCGACGGGATTGCCGCCACACGGACCATCTGCTCCGACCCGAACCTCGAGTCGGTGCGGGTACTGATACTCACCACTTTCGAGGAGGATCAGTACATCGTCGGAGCGCTGCGCGCCGGCGCGAGCGGGTTCATCGGCAAAGGGGCCGATCACGACCAGATCATCGCCGCGATCCGCGCTATCCACCGCGGTGATGCTCTGCTCTCACCGGTCGCGACGCGTAGCCTGATCAACCGGTACGTTCACCCCGCCGCCGACAGCGAACGGGTGCCGCCAGCGCTCGCGCACCTTACAGAGCGGGAGATGGAGGTCCTTACTCTCGTCGGCGCCGGCCGGTCCAACGACGAAATCGCCACTGACCTGGTGATCTCACCGCACACCGCCAAGACCCACGTCAACCGCATCATGACCAAGCTGCAGGCCCACGACCGGGCACAACTCGTCATCGCCGCCTACGAGAACGGTCTGATCCGACCGCACCTCAACTGACGCTAGCCGCAGCGGCGGGACAACATGCGCCCCGAACGGGGACGCCGGATGTATGCCGAACAACCTTATCAGCGAACGCATCACCGGCAGCAGCCCGTCGTAGCAACGCCGAGGGAGCCTGCACAAGGGAAGTGCATCCGATCTCCAGCTCGCAGAGTGATGGCCACCCGCCCTGATCCACGCCGTCCGCCCCCGTCCCAACCCTTGTGCGGTTCGGCGAACTTCCCGAAGTACTGACAGTTATGAGCTGCGGCGAGCGGATTGTTGTCTGAGTGTCCCTTATTGAGTAGTGATGCGCGAAACGGTGCAGATGAGGTCGGATCAGTGGCCACCCGCAGGACCGATTTGCCTGCACCGGAAAACTATTGGGATTCTGACGCATGACTTTCCACTTTACTGGCCTGCGGCAAGACACAGATACCCACACGTGAGGAATGCCCGACTCTGTTGTACGCCCGCAGGTCTCGACCCAGCCCAGTATCCTAGAGCGACACACAGAACGGAAGTGAGTGCGATGCCACACAACCCATCCTCCCCGATCGGAATCGTCACCGGCGCGGGCTCAGGGATAGGACGGGCATCCGTCGCCCTGCTCCGCCAACTCGGCGCAACCGTCGAAGCCTGGGACAAGGATCAGAGCACTCTCGACGCTCTTCCCTCCGACGAGCACCTTCTCACCTGCCTCGTTGACGTCACCGACGAGACAGGCGTGACCACAGCAGCTGCCGAAGCAATCGCACGTCACCGGCGCATCGATTACATTGTCAACTGCGCTGGAGCCTATCTCTACGCCTCACTCGAAGACACAACCACGCAGCAAATTCGAAAACTCCACGACCTCAACGTCATCGGACCCACGCTCGTCACGCAAGCATTCTTGCCTGCTCTACGCGCATCGCACGGGTCCATCGTCAACGTTGCCAGCACTGTGGCACTCAAGCCCACAGCCAGCAACTCGCACTACGCAGCCTCGAAAGCAGCACTTGCCCAGCTCACCCGATGCTGGGCCCTGGAACTAGGCCCAGACGGAGTACGTGTTAACGCCATCGCACCAGGCCCCATGCCCACTTCACTCTTTCGTAGTGCCGGCATGACCGAAGCACAAGAAACAGAACTTCTCAGCACCCGAACAGCCACACTCCCCCTCAGACGCGCCGGCACCCCGGAAGAAGCCGCGATCTGGATCGCCCGCCTCGCTCTCGAAGACAACTGGACCACCGGCGCCGTCATTCCCGTTGACGGAGGCATGTCCTTGTGACCCACGGAACCCGCTATTGGGCCTCGACCTGGGTGCGGTTTGCGCGCTAGGACTCGGTTTCGGGGTACTGCCCGAATTACCGGAAGTCCCATTCCCGGAGCAGCGGGCCTCGAAGTTGGGTGCGATGTCGGGAGCGACCTCGGCCCCGGCGGCCGGGAGAGTGGCGCCCCCGGCGATGACCGCGGCGCCGGCCGCGTTGAGAGCCAACCCGGTCGGTAGTGCGATACCGGTGTTTCTCACACTGCCCGACGTTGTCGACACCAACGCTGGAAGAGGATCTGCACGGCGGTGCGGGTGGGTGGGCCGAATCGCAATCCGCGGAGCAGTCGGCGGTAGGAGAAGCGGTCGTCCCAAACGCGCAGCCGGCCGTTTGCGAATGTGTAGTGGCCGTCTACGTCGAGGTGCATGGCAAACCATCCGATGCGGATGATCTCTCTTCGCCGGGAGGACACCGTGTCGTGGTCGGTGGTCATCGTGAGCCCTTCCACGACCTCGTACCTGGTGATCAGGCGAGAGACGATCGTGAGCGCCCGTTCGACGCTTTTGCTTCCCCTCACGCTGGGCAGGCCGGTGTTGCGCCATTCGATGTCGGGATCCACGAGTGCTCGCACGGCATCGGCGTCCATTTCCTCCAGTGCGATCAGGAGGTCCACCACCCGCGATGTCAGTTGATCGTCGTTCAACAGGTACTCCGGTCGTCGGGAATTGTGTTTTCTCATCGGTGGATTCATGTGGTGACCGTCAGGCAGGGACTGTTGCTGCGCGAAACGCACAGGAGCATCTTGCCGGCGGCGCGCTCGGCTGGGCTCAACGAATTGTCACGATGATCGACGACGCCGTCGCTGACGCGGACCATGCAGGTGCCGCAGAAGCCCTGACGACACGAGTAGGGGGCTTTCGGGTTCACACGCAGCACCGCGTCCAGTGCGGTCTGATCAGCGGCGACATCGATGACCTGACCGGTGCGAGCCAGTTGGATGCGGAAGGGACGTCCATCGACGACCGGTGCGGCGGAGAAGCGTTCGGCGTGCACTTCCACACCGGGCTCGTTGCGCACACCTGCTGTGATCAGGTCCATCATCGGGACCGGACCGCAACAGTAGATCGCATCACCGCTGCGAACATTCGGCGGGAGAAGATCGGTCGCAGCGGGTAGGCCGTATTCGTCGTCGGTGCGGATGGTGACCCGATCACCAAACGGCGACAATTCGTCGAGGAACGGTAGCGTCCGACGCTCGCGACCGACGTACACCAGTGACCAATCCAGGCCCATACGCTCCGCCTCGCAGACCATCGGGAGTACCGGTGTGATGCCGATGCCACCCGCCACGAAGTGAACGCGCTTCGCGCGCTCGATTCGCCCGGGTTCGACGAACCCGAACGCGTTGCGTGGACCGCGAACGCCGACGACGGTACCGACTGGCAACTCGTCGTGCACCTCGTTCGATCCGCCGCCACCATCAGGAATCCGGCGTACCGCGATCCGGTAGCAGCGTCGATCGGCGGGATCGCCGCACAGCGAGTACTGACGTATCCGTCCCGAGGGCAGGTACAGGTCGAGGTGTGCCCCGGGATACCACCGTTCGAGGTCGCTGCCGTCAGGTGCTCGCAGTTCGAGGCTGACCACGTCGTTGTCGGTGGACACCGTCGTGCGCTCCGACACCGTGAGCGTTGTCTTGTACTCGTCGATCCGGTTTTCCGGTGGCTCGTCGCGATGAATCAAGACCGCCCACTTGACCTGCGTGGAGACCAGGCCATCCAGAATGCGCAGAATCGAGTCGCGGCGCTTGCCGCGGCGTAGGTCGACCGGGATCTCGCGTGGGGCCGGCCACCGCTGTGTGAGTTCGGGCGCGTTGGGTGTCATGTGTTGACCCGCTTGGCCGCTGGCGATTGCGCGACGTAGGCGAGGGCCTGGGCGGTGGACCCCACACTGTCGGGGTGAAATCCGGGCACGAACGTCGACGCACCGCTCCAGAACCATTTCGATACACCAGGCACCAGTCCGCGGCGTCCGGCGCGGACGAATTCCAGTAGCAATCGCGGATAACCGATGTTCGGCGTGTTGGGGTCGTTGCGGCTCAGATACATCGCAGCACGGAGCAACCACCCCAAAAAGATTGGCCACGTGATGATCATGGAGATACAGCGGCGAAAGTAGCCGACTCCGAAGTACGTGGCGACCTCGTGTGCCACGGCACGATGCTCGACCTCTTCGGCCCCGTGCCACCGGTAGAGGTCAAGCATCTGCGGATCCGCGCCGAATTTCTCCAAGTCCGCGTTCAACGCCCAGTCGCCCACGAACGCGAACATATGCTCCGAGGACGCGCAAATCCCGAGACGCTCGATCAGACGCTGCCGGATGGCCCGCGGATCGGCGTCGTCACCGATGCCCAAAGTTCTACGGAAGAAATACTGCATCTGGCGGTTGAACGGGGCCGGGTCGATGCCGTGCCGTGTGAACACCTCGTTCATGACCTCGTCATGCGCCTCTGCGTGCAGCAATTCTTGACCCATGAAACCGAGCATGTCCTCGCGAAGCTTCTCGTCGTGCACGTCCGGGAGGGCCTGCTCGAACGCCTGGATCATCATCCGTTCGCCCTCCGGGATGACGAGGTTCATCGAGCCGAGGAGGTATGAGGCGATCGGCTCGTTCGGCAACCACACCAAAGGCGCTTTCTCCCAGTCGAAATCGACTCGCCGCGGACGGATCGCTACCCGGCCGGGCGGTGCGATCGGACGCTTTGCCGGTCCACTCGTAATTCGCATGACCACTCCTCGTTCATAAGTACGCAGCAGTACTTATGAACGAGCATGGCGATCTACCCGAGGCTTGTCAACACCGGACTACGAACCGTCGGACGAGAGATCCAGTACCCGTTCAAGGAAAGACATGATCGGCGCATGAAGATTCATGTACGAGTTCGACCCGTCGACCACGTGGCGGTAGAACAACTCGTTGCATCCGCCGATCGCCGCGAGAAACACTTCACGCCCTGGGACTTCTGAAGATCTGGACGCGTAGCCGACGAGCAATGCGTCGGCGAGCAGTTCCACGTACTCGTTGCGCTTCGCCACCCCTGCCGGGCCGGCCACAGGTAGGTCCACCACCCAAGCTCGCACGAACTCCGGTTCGGACGAACACGTCTCGAGATACTTCTCGATGACAGCCGAAAGCTGTTCGTGTAGAGATAAATTGGCGGTCAAGCTTTGTGTCGAGGTGATGTTGGAGACGATCACCTCGATGCCGGCGTCGATCGCCGCGATCAAGCACGCTTCTTTGCTCTCGAACTGCTTGTAGAAAGCTTGGCGAGACACCCTGGCACGCCCGACGACATCGGCGATCGTGGTCGAGGCGATCCCCTTCTCCGCCGTCGATGAGATCACTGCACGCAGAATGCGATCGCGTTGCGCGTCTTGGACCTCGTCCACAGCCAGTCGGCCGCGGCCACGCGGCAACCCGGGGAGGTCACGATCGAACGATCCGGCCAGCCTGCGCATACCGAAATCGTAGCCCGCCTGGCGCCATCGGTTCTCTCGCTCACCACATCCGTGGACCAACCGCCATGCGAGTGGACCGATGTCGAGTGGAATTGCCCCCGTGGTGCTCTGAGGCAATCTCCCATCGCGACACGGTTGCGTCCAGTTCGTCGTTTTTCCGTGGTGGGGCTGCTCCCTGTGACGAGTCCAGCCGTGGTGCGGCGGAGGGCATCGAAAAGCCTCCTGCATCGACGAAGGCCGTCCGTTGTATTGCATGGTCGTGGAGTGTTGCCTCGTGGAGTGTGAGCACGGGTGTGACACAAGCGTTCAGGCCGTCGAAGACCTCGACCCAGGCGTCGCGATCCTGTGCGGCGAAGGTTCTGCCGAAGCGTTCGGACAAGTCGTCCCAGTTCGATTGGTCCCAGCGATTCGGCAACGAGGCGGGATCCAATCCGAGTCCGAACACGAACCGGTCGTAGTACACGTCTTCGAGGGCCCCTACCGCCATGTACCTGTGGTCTGCGCACTCGTACGCGCGGTAGAACGGGGCAGATCCGTCGAGGAGGTTGGTTCCACGACGGGCTGACCAGCGGCCGGCATGCTGCCACGATCGGACGAGCGCAGTCAACGAACTGGCGCCGTCGACCATCGCTGTATCCACCACCTGGCCTCGGCCAGTGCGTTCTCTTTCGTGCAGCGCGGCAAGTACCCCTACGAGCAGGAACATTGATCCACCGCCGAAGTTCCCGACGTAGTTAAGTGGCGGTGACGGCGGCCCGGAAGCCGGTCCGAGCTGTTCGAGCGCGCCTGAAAGCGCAAGGTAGTTCAGATCGTGCCCGGCCTCTCGGGCCATCGGTCCTTTCTGGCCCCAGCCACTCATTCGGCCGTAGATCAGCCCCGGATTGTCCTGCAGGCAGACCTCGGAGCCCAGGCCGAGCTTCTCCATCGTGCCGGGCCGAGAGCCCTCCATCAGGACGTCCGCTCGGCTGATCAGCCTGCGCACCTTGGCGAGATCCTCGGTCTTGGTCAGATCTGCAGTGATTTCGGTCCGCCCTCGGAGCATCCCCGCATTCGCATCGTCGATTCCGTCATCTGCTCCCATCGAGATGGGGCGCACTATGCGCACGACATCGGCGCCAAGATCTGCCAACATGAGACCGGCGTGCAGTAGCGGCCCTATGGCCTCCATTTCAATGACCCGGATACCCGACAGCGGCCCGCCGTGCACTCCGCCGGTGGCTTCGTCCTGCATGATCACCCTTGCGCGGTCGGGGTCGGGACCGACTCGGAGCGGGCCGGCTCAGTTCGAAAATCTGCCGGGTCGACTCGGTAGGTCATGGCCCAGTAGTCGTTGATCCGCCAGGGAAGGACCGACACGACACGACCGTCCGGGTTTCGGTACCAGTTCTCCATTGCCGGATGGGTCCAGACCATCTGTGCGTGCTGTCGGTCGACGGCCTCGTTGTATCGATCGTTGACCTCGGCCCGGCACTCCATCGCGCCGAGGTTTTCCGATTGCATCAACTTCAAGGCATCCATGATGTAGCGGACCTGACATTCCAGGATCGTGATGAAGCTCCCCCCATGTCCCAGGCCGGTGTTCGGTCCGGTCATGACGAAGAAATTGGGGAAGTCAGGAACTGTGATCCCCAGGTAGGCGCGCGCGTCGTGCTCGCCCCAGATTTCTCCGGTGGACCGGCCGGATCGACCGACGATGTCCATCGGGTAAAGAACGCGCACACTGTGGAAACCCGTCGCCATGACAATGACGTCCAGCTGGTGCTCGACGCCGTTCGTGTCGACGAGTCCAGAAGGTGTCAGGGCGTCGACTCCGTGGGGCACCAGTGTGACGTCGGGCTTACGAAGCATCGTGAACCAGCCGTTGTCCAGCAGCATCCGCTTACCGAAGGGCGGATAGTCAGGAAGAGATGCCTCGATCAGATCTGTTCGATCACCCAGCTGATCGCGGAGATAGCGTTCGTAGAACTTGCGATGACCATGGTTGGTCGCATTGATCGAGGCGCTCGGCTCGGGCCAGGTGGGGTCGACCTGGAGGGACGGGTACACCTTGTCGTTGAAGATCCACGACAGACGCGCCCGGTACCACTCGCGATACCCGGGGATGTTGTCCATCAGCCAATGGACGCCGTCGTCGATGGTCGTGAAGTAGTCGTCGTTCGGTGCGATCCACTGTGGTGAGCGCTGGAAGATCGTCAGCGATCCGACACGATCCGCGATAGCCGGGCCGATCTGCATAGCACTGGCTCCGGTACCGACGATGCCCACTCGCTTCCCACGGAGCGACTCGGGATCGTCGAGCTCGCTCGGCCACTCGGCGGAGTGGAAGAGGCGACCACGGAAGGTCTCGATTCCCGGAAGGCGCGGGATCTTCGGACGATTGAGCAGACCGACCGCGCTGATCAGGATGGGAGCCTCGAGGGTCTCCGGCGCCTCGCCTGGTCGCCGGACGGTCACACGCCAACTCTGACTCGACTCCTGGAACTCGGCGCGCGTCACCTCATGACGGAAGCGGACATTGCGCCGGATGTCGTTGGCCTCAGCAAAGTCTTCGAGATATCCCTGAACCTCGTCGCGCTTGCCGAAGTGGGTCGACCAGTTACGAGGGAACGACGAGATCGAGTAAAGGTGGCTCGGTGTATCGACTCCGGCGCCCGGATAGCGGTTCTCCCACCATGATCCGCCGACGTCCTCGTTCTTCTCCAGGATCACGTGAGGGATCCCAGCGCGGGTGAGCTCGACAGAGGCCAGCATCCCCGCGATGCCGGCTCCGATCACGATGGCGTGGAGTCGCTCGTCGCACTTGGCGGTGGCAGGCTTGATCTGCGGGCCATTGACTATCTCCGCCATCATCGGCGCGAAGTCCGGCGGTACGGTCTCGCTGCAGGTGAAGTTGAGGATTCGCTCGACTTCCGAGCTGTCCAGCGTCCGCCGGGACGGATCGTCCAGCGTCCACCAGCGTTCCACTGCGTCGATCAACGCGCTCCGGATTTCGGACTGAACCTCCTCCGAAAGCCCTCCCGTGGAATTGTCATCCATTCCCCGACTGCGAGTGGGTTGATAGCGAGGTGCCATCCACCGCTCATCGGCGGTCAGCTCCAGCAACACGGCGAGCATGGTCGGAACATTGCCCCGTAACACCGCCGAACGCAGGTGGTCACGGTCCAGGTCAGTGACGATAGTCATGCCATGCAGGCTAACAGTCGTTAGCGGTACAACCAAGTGTGATTTCAATATTCCGGTTCTTGCTCGAAAACTTTGCTTGACCCGGGGTGATGCCGATGACAGTATGAGACACATCATACTAACGGCTGTAAGTATTCAGGAAGTTGAGGAACCATGGATCTGTCGATAAGTGTCGAATCGGATGCCACCGATATGCGACGGAGTTCAGGTCCGCTTGTCCGATCCCTCACAACGATCCAGTCGTCACCGCTAGGACGAGCGACGTTGGGCGACCAGCTACGTCGCCACTCGCAGAGTCGATACTCGAAGCCGGCGATCGTGTCGTACGCCCCAGGTGGTCGACGCACCGTGACCACCTACGGCGCGCTCAATCAGGATGCCAACCGGGCATCCCACATGTTCTTCGGACTCGGGGTCTCCCGCGGTGACCGGGTCGCCGTGATGGCCCGCAACCGCGTGGAATCGATAGTCGCTTACTACGGTGCTCTCAAAATCGGGGCGGTGTACTCCGGGATCAATGTTCTCTTCGGACCGAACGAAGTGGCCCAACAGATCGGGCACCTCGAGCCCGCGGTTGTAGTCGTGGCCGCGGAATTCCTGCCGGTTCTGGAAGAAGCACTGGCGGAGCTCGGAACCCGCCCTGAAATCGTTGTTCTCGACAGCGCGGACGAGTTCGGCGGCCACTGCTTCGATCGACTCCTCGAGTCCTCGTCGCCGACAGAGCCGGATTGCGACGTCGACGAGCACGATCTCGCAATGATCGTGTACACCAGTGGAACCGAGGCGGCTCCGAAGGGCGTCATGCTGCCGCATCGCAACTACCTGGTCTCCACCGCACCGGCGTACACATGGGGACTGCGATGCCTGGACGATGACGTCTGGCTCTACGTCATGCCATTCCACACTATTGCCGGAATCGGCTCCCTGACCTCGCTCCTGCTACTGGGAGCGACGCTCGTGCTCCCGGCCAGCCTCGCGCCTGCCGACGCTTTGCAGATGATCAAAACGGAGCAGATCACCGTCCTGGCTCAAACCCCGACATTCTTCATCTCGCTCGCAGATCATCCTGACTTCGGTCCTGAGACTGTCGGGACCATCCAGCGCTGCCTGACCTACGGAGGTCAGGTCTCGCCGCGAACGGTGGACGCATGGCACCACGCGGCGCCCGCATCGGTGTGGGGCACCTACTGGGGACAGTCCGAGTTGACGCAGTTGGGCTCCGTCGGCTGGTTCAAGCGACTCGAGGACATCCCCGATCAGGATCCGACCTGGATCGGCAAGCCTGTAGGCCATCTCGAGGTCAAGGTGGTCGACGCCGACGGAAATGAAGCAGAGAGAGGTGAACTCCTCTGTCGCACGCCGTCGGTGATGCTGGGTTACTACAAGGATCCCGAGAAGACCGCCGCTGTCCTCGACGGTGGTTGGGTCCACACCGGCGACATCGTCCGTCGCGACTCCGAGGGCAACATGTTCTTCCTCGATCGCAGCAAGGACATGATCAAGACGGGCGGCTACAACGTGTCCTCGCAGGAGGTCGAGCGCGTACTACAAGCCCACCCCGGGGTGTCGCGCGCCGCCGTCGTGGGACTTCCGGACGCCTACTGGTCCGAGGCGGTCACCGGCTTCGTCATCGTCGTAGACGGCAGCGACCTCACCGGCCAGGAGTTGCGAGACCACTGCAAGACCGTGCTCGCAGGCTATAAGGTTCCAAAGGCGATCACGATTGTGGATGAGCTGCCCACAGACCCTCAGGGGAAGCTGCTCAAGAGAGAACTACGCCGCCTGTATGCAAAGGACTGAAACGCTGAACATCGATCCTGCCAGCAGCGCGAGACCCGGATCCGGTCGACCACGGCTTGAAGGTCTTCCAAGCAGACGTGACGACATACTGGCCGCGGCGGCCGAATACTTCGCTGATCAGGGCTACCACTCGGCAGGCATGCGTGGCATCGCAGATTCGGTGGGAATCAAGGGCGCGAGCCTCTACAACCACTTCAGCTCGAAAGAGGAGATCCTCTACGCGATCGCGCTCAAGATGACCCGGGACCCGGTCGAGGAGCATTTACTTGTCCTCGACGAGACTGGAACACCGGCCGAGCGACTCACCTCGCTGATCGATGTTCATCTACGGTATTTAGCGATGAACAGGGTCGAGCATCTGGTCAGCCTTCGAGAGATCTCGGCGCTTACCGATGAACACCGTCTGAGGGTGCTCGAGTACCGCAAGTACTACCAGAGGCGTGTGCGCGATGTGATTGCTGCCGGGGTCCGCGCCGGAGAGTTCGAGATCGCCGACCCACAACGTGCGGCTGTTGCCGTGCTCGACCTCATGAATGGTGTGAGCTGGTGGCTCCGGGACGACCACGATATCGAGGCGCTGGTGGCAACCTACGTGGACTACATCGTCGTCGGAATTCTCCGTCACCGTCCCGGAACGCAGAGTGGTACCGGCGGTACGTCCAGCCGACGGTGACGCCTGTTCAGCCCGAAAACAGGTGATCCCCCTCCACCCGACGTGGAGGGGGATCACCTGTTTTCGGGCTCGATCAGAGTGCCCGCCGCAACAAAGGAACCAAAGCGTCCGGATTCGCGATGGGGTTCGGGTTGGTCCCGCACCAGATGTCCTTGAACGTGTACGTAGCCAGGCTGGGGAGGTCGTTGTCGGTCAGCCCGACCTCTCCCAGCGATCTCGGCATGCCGAGTCGCCGGATCAGCGAGTCCGCCAACTCGTGTGCCGGCGTTTGCGGCGCACCCAAGGACGCACTGATCAGCGCCTGGCGATGCTCGTTGACCTCGCGGTTGTACTCGAGCGCGAAAGGCGCCATGACGCAGGAGGTGTACCCGTGTGGGACGTTGAACGAACCGCCGAGTGCATGCCCGACGGCATGGCTGACGCCCATGTCGAGGCCTGCGACGATCGCGACCATTGACGACCACGCACCGACCTGGCACATCAGACGGGCATCCACGTCTTCGGTGTCTTCCTTCACTCGGACGAGTCCCTCGGAGAGCAGTCGTATGGCATTCATCGCCATCCCGTCGTAGTACCCGTTCGATTCGAGCGAGCCCAAGGTCTCGAAGGCGTGGTCCAGTGCGCGAACCCCGGTCGACAGCCACAGCCACTCCGGCGTGTGCAGAGTGAGTGCAGGATCGAGGATGACGGCCTTCGGGGTCATCGCCGGATGCAAGTAACCCTCCTTGACGTTGCTCTTCTCATCCGTCGACCCGGCCAACGCGTTGAACTCACCGCCCGCCAGGGTCGTGGGCGCCACCACTACCGGGATCTTCGGGGCGGAGAAGGTGGGGGCGGTCACCGATGTGTCGGGATTGACCTGCAGGTGATAGGCGTCCATTTGCGATGCCTCGCGAACTCCGTGCTCCAGAGTGATCGCGAGGATCTTCGCCAGGTCTGTCGCCGATCCACCGCCCACGCACAACAGCATGTCCGGATTGGCGTCGGCAGCAACTCGGGTAGCGGCAATGACGTCTTCGCGCGGTACATGAGGTCGAACCGCATCGAACAGTCCCACGAATCGATCACCCAGGGCCTCGATCACCCGAGCGATCTCGTCGGTCTGCGAGTTGAGCGTCCCGCTGCATACGACGAAGACTCGGTTCGCCCCGAGCAACTCTGCTTCCTGGGCTGCGGCCTCCGCGACCGGAGCGCCAATGCGGACTCTCTCCATGGACGGCAGAGAGACAAGTGATGACTGCACGGCAATACCATCTTTCTTTCTTGATCCTCAATCCACCACGACGTCGTCAGGAGCGCTCAGCTCTCGCTTGGTCTGTTCAGGAGTGGGATAGAGCGTGGATCCGGCGCTGGGCAATGTCTCGCACCCCGTCGCAGGCTAACAGCCGTTATCCTATAGGAGATTTGTGGCGCACGCCACAATCTATTGTGTGCTTGGCTGGCGAAACCATGGGGCGAGGTGAGTTCATGGGCGATATTGCAGGCTTGATCTGCAATTATTTACCAATGCTCACGGCTTAGATGAAGCGTGCCGTTGCATCTCCAGTTCCGGACGAGAATCGGCTTTGGTGGATTCGATCCTCGAAATACCGAATTACCTAACCACTGATTGTCTGTTCCTGGGAACAGCTGCGTGATGACGTGTGGTTTGAGCATTGGGGCTGTAGCCATCTCTGGCACTCTGGTGACGGCCGTCGAATCCAGTGCGGCAGCGCCTCGAACTCTTCACTCCGCCGAAGCTGACCATTGCAGTCGGTCCGGCAAAGTCAGTCGAGATCCTCGGCTTCTGCTAGGACTCCGCGATTGGGCATACCCACGGGTAAATCCGCTGCTGTCGTACGACGCGAACTGTTTCTTCGATTGGATGGACCGTGAGCTCGAGGACGCGCCACCACGGAAGATCGCAGCCGTGGCAACGGGCGGCCAGAACCCTTAGATCGTCGAATATTTCCTATGGCTGTGTGCTCCGCGCCAACGTCGTAGGCGGAGGCGATCTCTCCCTGGGGCTCTGGGTAATCGCGGCGGCCGGTCATCCGCCGAGAACGATGATTTTGTGCACAGGCACAACACTTCTGGGATAGTCCGTTTCCGCGAACAAAGCCGACGGGTCACCGTGCCGTAAATATGTAATACGCGTCACTCCGGATCAACTTCGAAAGGTTGGCCTTCATGCGAAAATCGCTGAAGTATTTCGCGAATGCTGCAGCGACGGTTGCGTTGTGCGCGACACTCGGACTCGCTGGTTCGGCCGGACCGGCCGCCGCCGATACGCTCGGCATCCCGAGCGTCGGGCATGACTGGGCGAGTGCGGGGCCGTACACGCCGAATGTCTCGATCGGGCTGGTGCACACTCTGTACTACCCGCGCCAGCTCGGCGCACGCGGCGAGAAGCACCCTGTTGTGATCTGGGGGAACGGGACCGGTGTGCTCCCCGGTGCGTACACCTCCTTGTTGCGCCACTACGCCAGCCACGGATTCATCGTGGTCGCCGCCAATACCCCGGCAAGCAACTTCGCCATCACTATGCGGTCGGGAATCGACCTCATCGCGGACAAGGCGGCCAGCCCGTCGAGCGTCTTCTTCGGCAAAGTCGACCTGGAACACATTGGTGCGGTAGGGCACTCGCAGGGCGGGTCTGCGGCAATCAATGCTGCGATCGACGACCGCGTCGACACCGCCGTCGCGATCCAGCCAGGCCCGCTCAATGATGTCGACCTCATCGACGAGCCAGTTCTCTATCTGGCCGGCCAGGCCGACGCAATCGTTTGGCCGGCGATCGTGCGGGCGATGTACGAGGACGCCGACCACGTGCCTGCCGAGTATTTGGAACTGCGCGGCGCCACGCACTTCGGTACTGCGATCAACGGCGGCGATATGCGCGGGCCGAGCACGGCGTGGCTGCGGTACTGGCTACTCGACGATCCGAATGCCCGCACCGAGTTCTTCGGGCCGGGCTGCGGATACTGCACTGACACCCAGCAGTTCTCCGACTTCGACCGCAACGATCTGGCCCTGCAGATCCCGGGCTGACGGTAAGTCGGGAGTTGTCGAAGACGAACGGCCTGTCCGATCAGATCGGTGGAGTCGCGAAGCTCAAATGACGACGTAGCCGTACATTCGTTCGCCCTGAGCCACAGCTCTGGTCGCTAGTTCGGCAAAGGCGGTCAGGAACGGCACTGAGTCCTCCGACGGTTCACTCGTCTCGTCGATCGCCCAGGCGGCCGCGGCGGCCGCGACGCCTTCAGCGTTCAATTCCGCTAGTGCATCACGTAATTCGTCGGTAACCGTGAGCACAAGGGTGTCGCCGTCGTCGCTCATTGCGACGAGTTTCCCGCAGCGTGGACCTTTTGCGACGTCGTCGTAGGAGCGAGCGGTGAGGGCTGCTTCCAGTCGGCCCAGCGCGACAACTGGATCGATGCCTTTCGCCTGCAGAACTGGAGTCCCACCCGCAGTCAACTGAATCCGCGGGCGAGAGGCATCGTTCGCCGCTGGTTCCAAGTCGACGAGTCCCTCGAGGGCGGAGGTGGCATGCTCATCCGTGCGCGCGGTGAAGTAGTCGGTGATCGCAGACATGGCGCGATCATCCCACAGACGATGCGCACCAATGTCCCGGAGTCCTTCCGTGACTTGACTGATCGCCGTCAGACAAGGCTTTTGTGTGCTTCCTCGATGGCCTTCGCGAAATGGCGATGGTGGGGGCACTCGAGATCGGTACGCCACACGAGACCCAAAGCGGATTCGGGTAAACCATTGATCGGTACGAATCTGATGTCCGAGCGTTGATTGTAGGCGGCGGTCGCGGCGCAAAGGATGAGGCCGACCTGACTGAATGCGACCTGCGACAGGCCTTCTTGAACGGTGCTCGCCCCACCCTGCGTGGGAACCTTGGCTCCGCTCGGCGTCGTGCTCGGGGAATTCGCGCGATGCCAATAGTCAGGGGCGGGTCCGGTGATGGGTACCAGGCATATCTGCGCTAACTGCTCGGCGTCGATCACGTCCAGTTCACTGAACGGGTGATGGACTGAGACGGCCAGCGTCTGGGGCTGTCGAGAAAAGACGAGCCCGGTTGTCAGCTCGGGTTCTTCGACAGGGAGAAGGGCTACCGCCGCATCGATTCGCCCGGCGAGTACATCACTGAACGGATCACCCAGGGGTAATTCCTTGATGGTCACGCATATTTGCGGATGTTGCATCTCGAAGCGAGAGACGGCCGTCGCGACCGAATCGTAAATTGCTCCTTGGAAACCCACCCGAAGCGGTGTCGGTATGTTGCGCGCCTTCGTTCGAGCGTCGTCGATCACTGCTGAGAGTGCTCTGTGGGCGGGAGCCAGCGACGCAAGAAATTCGGCGCCGAATTCAGTGAGATGCACACGGCGACTGGTCCGCGCTACGAGGCTTGTGCCGATACGACGCTCCAACGCGCTGATCAGCTGACTGACCCGGCTCTGGGAGATGAACAACCTTTCTCCGGTGCGACCGAAGTGCAGTTCTTCAGCGAGTACGAGGAAGCACTCGATCTCACGCATCGGAAGTTCCGACATATTTCACTCCGATCCTCGCCTCGTCCGCGCACCCCATCCTTGCCCATCGATGAATTGGGCTAATGGTTGGATGAGCGATTCGCCGTTGATCCGGTGGCCTGCGAGAGCTTCCCTGGTTACATGCCACATTCCGCGCCCGGGCAGCACAGCCCTGCGCCCACGTCCTCAACCCACGCACACACCACCGAGAACCACTGGGCTGCTGTCGCCCTGATCGCATCGTCCACCTTCATTGTTGTCGCAGCGGAGATGATGCCGGTCGGACTACTCACCCCGATCGGTGCTGCTCTGATGGAAAGCGAAGGGACCATCGGGCTCTCACTGGCCATTACCGGGTTGGTGGCAGCGGCCACTGCGCCGTTCGTGCCCATTGTGACCCGGCGCTTCGATCGTCGGTCGACGCTCATTGTTCTGATGCTTGTCGTCGCCGCGGCGAACGCCGTCACTGCCCTTGCGCCGAGCTTCGCTGTCCTCGCTGTGGCTCGCGTCCTTCTAGGGGTGAGCATGGGCGGAGTCTGGGCACTCGCCGCGAGCCTGGCTCCCAGGTTGGTGGAGACCAGATCCGTCGGGTTGGCGACCACGATCATCTTCAGCGGAATCGCTGTTGCCTCAGTTCTCGGTGTTCCTGCCGGGACGTACATCGGGGCAGCGGCCGGGTGGAGCTTTGCATTCTGGGCTCTCAGCTGCGCAGCGACGCTGATCGCGCTCGCTATGATCGCTGTCCTACCAACGATGCCGGCTGATCAAGCCCTGTCGCTCGGGAGTCTCGCGGTGGCTTTTCGGAACCCGGGAGTCCGCGTCGGAATCGCGATTACCGCGCTCATCGTCACCGCTCATTTCGCGGCGTACACCTATGTGCGTCCGGGGCTGGAGTTCTTCGCAGGATTGCACCCTGCGCAGATCGGCACGATGCTCTTGATCTACGGGGTTCTGGGCGTTGTCGGCAACTTCATAGCCGGGCCATCTGCCACCAAGTCTCCGAAGACTGTGGTCGTCATCCTCAGCGCGGGAGTAGCGATCACCCTTGCCCTGTTCCCGATCTCGGCTACCACCTTGATCACAGCTGCTCTGCTCATGGCGGCTTGGGGCCTCTTTTACGGTGGTGTATCGGTGAGTACTCAAACATGGATCGCACAAGCAGCCCCCGTTCACCGAGAGGCCGCTGCGGCTCTGTGGGTCGCAGTCTTCAATGCAAGCATCGCCCTCGGCGCGTTCGCCGGCGGACGCATTCACGACCACGCCGGTTCCCAGTCGGTCTTCTGGATCGCGGCTGGAATCGCTGCTCTCGCAATCCTTCTCGCGACAATCCGCAAACCCGTCGCAGCGGACATGAACTGACAACCTAGTCGCCCACGCAAAACTTTCGTACAGGCAGGACAACAAATATGCGCGAGACACTCGATTCAACCTTCATGGACGTGGCCGAGATGCTCAGTCGCTACCGAGACAAATCGCTGTCTCCGGTGGAAGTGCTCGAATCTGCAATCGAACGTATCGAGACACTCAACCCAACCTTGAATGCAGTGGGACATACTTTCTTCGATGCTGCACGGGCACAAGCGAAATCAGCCGAACGCCACTACGCCCGCGGCTGGGATGCGGGGCTTCCGCTCGCCGGTGTTCCCGTTGTCGTGAAAGAGGACGAACCGATCCAAGGGCAACCGTGGACCCAAGGTTCCAAGGTTTACGAAGATGTGATTGCCACCCACACTTCGACTTTCGTGCAGCGGATCATCGACGCCGGTGCGATCGTTCACGCTAGATCGACGGCGCCCGAATTCTCCTCGGCCGCGTTCACACAGTCCGAACTGTGGGGAGTGACTCGCAATCCGTGGAACACGAAATACTCCTCCGGCGGTTCGTCCGGCGGGTCAGCGGTCGCGCTTGCCGCCGGCATGACGACCTTGGCTACCGGCTCCGACGTCGCGGGATCGATTCGAACTCCGTCGTCGTTCAACGGCGTTGTGGGGTTCAAGCCACCGCACGGCCGTGTCCCCGTCGATCCGCCCTTTAATCTCGATCGCTACTGCCACAGCGGTCCGATGGCTCGCACCGTAAGTGATTGCCTCACAATGCAGTCGGTCATCGCGGGACCGACCTCCACTGACATTGCCTCGCATGTGCCGGCATCACCGCTGCCCGGCCTCGCAACGCATTCGTGCGCAGGAATGCGTATCGCCGTGATCCCCGCGTTGGGTGACTGGCCGGTTGATCCGGACGTTGTCGCGAACACCGCCAAGTTGGTGGACACCCTCACTGCACTGGGCGCACGCGCGGAGATCATCGAAGTCGACCTGTCACGCGCTGCAATCATGCGCGCTGCTGCCATTCACTACGACCACGTGTTCGGTGCTTCGATTTCTGCCGAAGCATCCGCGCACCCCGACAAGGTCACGGAGTACGCGAAGGAATTCGCCCGCTGGGCACGCCGCACCCGTGGTGACGCGACTTTCCTCGACGGACTCGCGATCGAAGCCGAACTGTATGAGTCGATCGGGTCTCTGTTCGACACCTATGACGCATTGATCACACCGGCAGTGGCGACGGGCGGGTTTCTTGCCGGCGACGACTACGTCGGGCACGGAATCAATGTGGCTGGAACAGAATTGGAGTTCTACCTCGAGGCTGTCCCGGCCATCACCTTCAACATCCTGAGCAGCTGCCCGGTGCTGACAATCCCCACCGGTTTCGCTCGGAACGGAATCCCCACGGGCACACAGATAGTTACGCGGCCGTACGACGACCACACGGCCTTTTCGATTGGTCTCGCCCTCGAGAAGGTTTTGCCATATCCGAATGAGCATCCAGACTGCTACGCGACCCGCAGGGATTGCTCGGGGTTTGAAACAAGCTCAGATGCCGGGTTGACCAGAATGTAGTTAGGTGCCATATTAGTTGCATGGCAGTGGACGGAACCGATCACGACTCACCCACGTTGGATCAGGCGCGGCGGCAGTTGGAGCATTACGGCCTCGGGTCCGATCCGCAGGCGGTGCTGGTTGCGGTGCGGCTGATCTCGGCGGGCGCGCGGCTCGGTCGAGCAACCGAGGTTCACTTCGCGAGGTATGGACTGTCGACCGGCCGTTACCGACTGCTTGCGGATCTGGAAGACCACGACGGGGAGAAATCTCCCTCGCGGCTGGCCGCTGATCTCGGCGTCTCACGAGCCACGGTCACCGGCCTGGTCGATGGGCTCGAGCAGGAGGGTTTGGTCGCTCGACGTCCGTCCGCCGAGGACGGGCGTGGTGCGGTGGTCGTCCTGACTGCTCGTGGCGCTCAGCGTTTACGTGACATGGCGCCCGAACACTTTGCTCGCCTCGAGGAAATGGTCGACGAGCTCACTGTCGACGAGCGTGCGGTCTTTCTGGATCTGCTCTCGCGGGTCGTTCGCGGTATCGGTGCGCTGACTGCGGAGTAGTCGGCTGGGATTCCAGGCATTCGCGTAGCGATTCGAATCGTCGTCAATTCTCGACGGAGGCTTCTCCTTCCATGCCCACATAGTTAGCCACCTAATTATAATCGGAAAGTTGGTCTCCTTCATGTCCGGACTCACCCCACCGATCCGTCGCGAAAACAAAAGGGAAATAACCGATTCCAATCGACGCGTCCCGGTCGCCGATCGTCGCGGCGCACGAACCTTTCACCCTGTGGAGAGAGGTGCTGGTCGCCTATCTGGCCCCGGCGTTGATGGCGGGTGCGGGCGGAGTCGCATCCGGCCAATCGGGCCTCACGATGGCGGCATTTACGTCCATCGCGGGCACGTCGGCAGTGGTGGCGTTGCTGATCGGCTCCTGGCTGCAGCGCCGCGCACGGGCACGGCCGTGGACCACGGCCCTGCCTCGCACCATGGTGGCGGCAATTCTTGCCGTCGGAGCCGCTGTAATTGCAGGTCTCGTCGGGTGGTTCGCCTCCCGTTGGCTACCAGCCCACACGAGCATGGTCGATACCGCTTGGCTCGCTCGGCTGCAGTTCGATCTGCCTATCTCCGCCGCTGTCGCTGCCGTCATCGTGAGCTGGCGATGGCGACGTCAGAATCCCTGACAGACAACACATGTCAAAGATCCCTGGCTTCCCGGGGAACAACCGAAAGGAACACGATGATCGTCATCATGGGAGCGTCCGGAACCACAGGCGGCGCGTTGCTACACAGTCTCGCATCCTCGGGTGTGCCGAGCCGAGCGCTGTCCCGCGACCCGGACAGGCTGCGCGCCCACCTCGGCGACTTGGCCGACGGTGTCGTCGAAGTAGTGCCGGCCGATGCCGCAGACCCCACCTCGCTACGCACGGCTTTCAAAGGGGCCGAACAGCTTTTCCTCGCCATGGCCAACGGCCCGGAACAGGTCGAGCTCGAAACGCGTGTCATCGACATAGCCGCCGAGAGCGGCGTCGAACACATCGTCAAGATCTCCGACCCTGCCGCCGCGGCCGACTCCCCCATCGCTCTCTCCCGTGGCCACCATGCCGTCGGAGAACACCTGCGCGCATCCGGGATCCGCCACACCCTGCTCCGCCCTTACGCGTTCATGCAGAATTTGTTGCTCCTGGCTCCGGCGGTGGCTGCGCAAGGGGTGATTCTGGGCGCGATGCGGGACGCGCCGTGCAACTGGATCGACTGCCGAGATATCGGTGATGTTGCCGCCGCCGTACTCACGCGCGCCGATCTCGCCGGCGGCACCTACGTCCTGACGGGCAGCGAGGCAGTCGGCTACGACGGAATCGCCGATTCTCTGACCTGTATGCTCGGTCGCCCCGTCCGCTATATCGACCTGCCACCGCACGAACTGCGGCAAAACCTCGTCGATCATGCCCACATGCCTCCGTGGCTGGCCGAGCACATTCTGGAGATCCAGCAACTTGCCGTCTCGCGCCCGGAAGCACCCACCGACACGGTTACACGTGTCCTGGGGCGTGAGCCCCGCAGCCTGGATGCGTTCCTGCGTGAGCATCTGGACCGTTTCCGCTGATTTCACGCTGCGAGAGCAGTACCCGGCAGAAGTCACTCGGTTGGTCAACGAGCCCAGCGAATCCTGATCGGACCTCGTGCCGATTCAGGATCGACGACTTCGCCGCCCTGGGTGATCTGGACTTCGCCGTCGGCGACCATTCGGCGGGCAGCCTCTCGGACGGGTTCCATCAGCGGACGCCAATTGTCGGGTGTCGTCGCGCGGGCCACGTCTGAAGTGCAGATGCTTGACTCGGCTGATCGCGTGCTGAGTAGTTCGCGGATCTTCGCCGACAGATCCTTTTCTTCCTCCATATGAAACACCTTCCGGTCGTGATCGCTCGCAGTCAACAGCGTATGAACCTTCGGTCCGGCGAGTTGTAGTGAAGGAAAGGTGCACATCGACGATCATTGACGGCGTGGAGAATTCGAGTGCAACGCGCCGTGACGTAGTCCGAGACTCGTATTCGGCCCGATCCCAGGAGTACACGGATCTCTTCGGCTCCATGGATTCGACGCACCCGTCTGATCGAGCCCTGGTGACCAGCTGGGCCGCCACTTTGCCCGGCCCCGTGCTCGACGCCGGGTGCGGGCCGGGGCAGTGGACAGACTTCCTGGCCCAGAGCGGTCTGGCTGTGAGCGGGATCGATCTGGTTCCCGAGTTCGTCGAACGAGCACGCACCCAATACCCAGATCTCTCCTTCGAGGTCGGGGGCTTCGAGGCATTGGACGCGAGAACGAATTCACTGGGCGGCGTGCTGTCCTGGTACTCGCTCATTCATCACCACCCGCAAGACATCGAGGCACCGCTCGCTGAATTCGCGCGAGTGATCCGCCCAGGTGGTGGTTTGTTGGTCGGCTTCTTCGAGGGCTCAAGCGTGGAGCCTTTTGACCACGCCGCGACGACTGGTTATCGATGGCCGGTGGCTGAACTTGCCCAGGTTCTGGTCACAGCGGGTTTCGACGTGATCGAGACCCATACCCGGACGGGGAGCGGCTACCGGCCGCACGGCGCGATCACTGCCAGGCGGCGCAGCGGCGAATAGCGGATCGAGGCAGAGCGAACTGTCCTCTTTCATTCATTTCGTCTGAGTGGTGTGCTGGGTGGGTCACTCCTCCGTATTTCAGCACCGGATCATCCACAGCTGAAGGAAGGCGCCATGACCACGATCCATCTTCACCAGACGACCACCGCGACGCCCGAACAGGTCCTCGCCGGCCTGACCGACTTCGGGCCGGGCCGCGAGGAGATCTTCGGCCGCAGCGCGGACACCTACCTGAAAGTGCACCAACAAGGGCCCCACGACGCGGATGTCACGGAGGGCTCCAGCGGTATTTGGGAACGCCTGCACTACGACTGGACCGACCCGCATCGCGTCGTGATGACAACTACTGACTCCAACTTGTGGGGCGGGGCGTCGAGCCACACCTACACACTCACGCAGCAACCGACGGGGCTGACCGATGTCGACGCCGTCGTGGTCCGCGATGGCAAGAATCTCAAGGGAAAGCTCCTGGCATCGGTACTTGGGCTCTTCGGCACTCAGGTGTTGGGAAAGTCGTTCACGAAGTCCATCGAGGCTATCGAAGCTCGCAACGGCGGCGCGAAGAGGCAGCCGGGAGAGGGCTGAAATTTTACCGATTCGCGATCATCGTCGATAGCAAGGTTTCAGAAGACTGCCCGATCCAATGGACGGGGCAGCGGTTCCAGCGCCCCGGCGTCACGGAGGCGTTCGTATGCCCGAAGGACTGTATCGACGGATCCGATCTGAAGCAGTACGCCCCGGCCCGGCACTTCGGAGGTTGTGACTCCCAACTCGGCAGGGAGCGCATCTGCCCTGGCTGCCGAGAGAAAACCGACTCGGCCTACTACGGGATCACCAACGCGATAGTCGGACTCGTCTTCGAGAGCGTCGAGGATGTTGTCGTCGGTGACGTCTCCGAAGTCCGGTTCCCACACAACGGCGAGCATTCGAAGTAGTTCTGTCTCAGGAACTTCGGCGGTAGCTGGCGCGCTGACAGTGAGAACCATCGACTGAAGGACGATTTCCGGTTCGCCGCCCGCCAGCCCGGAGAGTTCGAGTTCCCATTCGGGGCCACCGCCGGATGTGAGTCTCAATCCGATTCCCAGACGATCCGACCAATTCTCGGCAGTCCGTGCATTATCGAGCACCCGGGTCAGTTGTTCGACGGTCAGGGTGGTGGCAGGTCCGGATGAGTGGACCTGTTGCCACGACCCACCGACTGCCTCCGGCAACAGGAACTCGACTTGTTCCAAGGTCCGGCGCCACCGGATCGACACGGCCTGAACCGATTCGGGCCGCCGCCCCCAGAACACACGAATTGCACGTCGTGCCATCAATTCCTCCGGTAGGGATCGTCCTTGGGTAGCCATATTCCGTCTTCTTGGATTCCGAGATCAGTGACGTCTCGAGTGAGAGCGTCGACAGCGGCGAGAACAGCAGAGCGTGTTTCGTTATCGCGGTACAGGAGCGACCACGTCCAGATTGCTGCCGGATCGACCATTGAGCGTGCGTTGAGATCGGTTGGTAGCGTTGTGGTCTGACCCTTGGGCGAGTTGACCACGGGGCGGCCGATAGCTCGGACGTGATCGAAGAATGCGGGGCCTGTGATACCACCGTCGTTGATGCGCAGGATCTGTGCGCCGGTATCGCGGGCGAATTCTTCGGCGTAGACGTTCCATGAATACCAGGACGTGGTGTCGTCGTCGACGAGTACGACGACGTCGCGTGCCCGCACCGGTGTGGTGTCCGCACCGGAGGAGACCGCGAACAGCCGATCCGCACCGAGCAGTCTTGCGCTCAGAGCATGTTGGGCGAGATCGGTTTTCCGCACCCAGGCGATAGCAAGGTCGAGGCTACCGTCTGCCACTCGCGAGGCCTGCGCGTGCGAGGGCGCCACCCACGGATCGACGTGCAGTTGCGCGACCCCTGAGGTGTGTGCGACGAGATCCGTCGGAAGCCAATTGACGTAGCCGATCCGGACGGGCTCCGCTCCGGACAGACGTTCCGCGCGGCGTCGCAGATTCTCGGCACTCTCGAGTAGCGCACGGACATCGGGGAGCAGGGCCGCGCCGGCTGGCGTCAGAGCGACGGAACGACGGTCGCGGACGAACAGCTTGACGCCGAGGTCGCGTTCGAGTGCCATGATCTGCTGCGACAATGACGGCCCGGCTATCAGTAGTCGTGCCGCGGCTCGGCCGAAGTGCAGTTCCTCGGCGACGACCTCGAAATATCTCAGCTGACGCAGCTCCACGATCCTTCATGCTACGTGCGGTGGGAGGTTGTGCCTATCAGTCAGGAGCAAAGCGGTCGTGGCGGTCCGGCGCGGCCGGGGCACACGATAAGACCATGACCACAGTCCACAACGGCGTCTCCCCGCGAGCGCACGCTGTCCAAGCTGCCGCTGCGCTGGCGGCGAGCATGGGAATCGGTCGATTCGTCTACACACCGATCCTGCCGTTGATGCACACGCAGGCCGGTCTGTCCGCCTCGCTCGGTGCCACCCTGGCGACGGCCAACTACGTCGGGTACCTGATCGGCGCGCTCGCGGGAATCCTCATTCCCGGCGTGGTGCGCTCGGCAGCGGTGATGCGTACGTCGTTGGTGGTCCTCATCGCGACTTTGGCGCTCATGCCCACTACCCACGACGGATCCATCTGGTTCGCCCTGCGGCTCGTCGCAGGCATTGCCAGTGCCCTCGTCTTCATGATCGCCGTCAGCGCTTTGCACGCGCACCTTCGGGGGCAGTCCCAATTCTTGGCCGGATGGGGATTCGGTGGAGTTGGGTTGGGCATCGCCCTGTCCGGGGTCCTCGTGTTCGTCGTCCGCTTCATCGGTACCTGGAGTACAGCCTGGCTGGCATCTGCGGCCCTTGCAGTGGTGTGTGCGGTCGCCGCCTGGGGATTGACGCCGGAAACGCGTCCGATCATCACACCGGACGCGCCGGGAACTCCCAGTTCCCAACGCGGGTTCACTGCCCTGTTCATCAGTTATTTCCTGGAAGGCATCGGCTACATCATCGCGGGCACGTTCCTTGTTGCCGCAATCGATCTCGCCGCTCCAGAATGGGTCGGCAGCGGCGCTTGGATAGTGGTCGGTCTGGCCGCATTTCCCTCGTGCGCCCTGTGGGCTTGGCTCAGCCTGCGTTGGTCGAGGCCGACTCTGCTTCTCGTTGCCCTGTTGATTCAGGCGGTGGGCATAGCGCTTCCTGCTGTGATCGGAGGCGTCGGCCCCGCACTGATTTCAGCTTTCCTGTTCGGTGTCACCTTCCTTGGTATCGGGTCAATTGTGTTGGCAATCGGCGCGCACCTGCAGTTCCCACGCGCAGTGGCGTTGCTGACCGCTGGATACAGCGTCGGTCAGATTCTCGGCCCACTCGTTGTCACTCCGTTGCTGCGAGACGGGTATCGCGACGCTCTGCTGTTGGGTGCGGCCGTCGTCCTGGGCGCGGCAGTGGCCGCCGCGGCATTGCGGTTCCGATTCCCTTCCGATCTCGATGCGGACCCTCGGACGGCCACCTCGACTGAGGAGGTAGTTTTTGATGTCAGATGACGAAACCGCCGGAGCACTACCCGACGTAGGACTGGAGATGTTCGAATGAGCGCACTCACAACCGATCTCGACCTGAAGGTCCCTGTCATCGCAGCCCCCATGGCTGGCGGCGCTTCCACACCGGAACTTGTTGCTGCTGCCTCTCGCGCAGGCGGTCTCGGCTTCCTCGCCGCCGGGTACAAGACGCCTCAGGCTCTGTCCGACCAGATCGACGCCGTGCGCGCCGAGGGAGTGTCGTTCGGTGTCAACGTCTTTGCGCCCAACCCGGTGCCTGTCGACGTCGATGCCTACCGTGCCTATGCCAGGGCGATTCAGGTTGAGGCGGATCGCTACGGCATCACACTGGCTGACGGTGAGCCGGTCGAAGACGACGACTACTTCGAGGACAAGATCGATCTGCTCCTGGCCAGCCCGGTTCCGGTGGTCAGCTTCACCTTCGGCTTTCCCACACCCGGCGTCATCAAGGCGCTGCGCGCTGCCGGTTCACTTGTCGTCCTCACTGTGACTTCGGAGGCAGAGGCGCTCCTTGCCGTCGACGCCGGTGCCGATCTGCTTGTCGTGCAATCGTCGGCTGCCGGCGGCCACTCCGGAACGCTCACTCCCCTGCAGGTTCCGGCAGAAACACCGATCACCGAACTGATCGCACAAATCCGTCATCGCACCTCTGTTCCGCTATTGTCGGCAGGTGGACTGGCGACCTCCGCCGACGTCGCTGCTGCCTTACGTGCCGGAGCGGACGCGGCAGTGGTCGGTACTGTGCTGCTGCGCACCGAGGAGAGTGGTGCCTCGGCTCCGCACAAGGCAGCTCTGGCCGACACGTCCCGCGGGAACACGGTCGTCACAAGAGCTTTCACGGGACGTCCTGCACGAGCACTTCGGAACGAGTTCATCGATCGCTACGACGCACAAGCGCCCATCGGGTATCCGGCCATCCATCACCTGACCAACCCGATGCGCAAAGCCGCTGTTGCGCAGGCAGATCCCGAGCGAATGCACCTGTGGGCCGGCACCGGCTATCGCCACGCGACGGAGGAACCAGCCGGGGTAGTGATTTCGCGATTGGCTAACCTGTGACGGCGCGGACACCGGAAGCCGGATTGCCGGAAGTAGTGACATACGACGGGTTGCCCGGGTCCGCCGGTGGTGCACACTCGCTTCGAGTCAAGCGTCCCGATGTTGCATTTCAGCGGCTGCAGACATTCCTGGAATCCTGCACCGAACCAGTGTCGTTGCCGTCGTGGACGTTCGAGATCTACCAGAGTGGGCCATCCGAGCCGACCGCGCAGTTGTCATCGTTCGCTACCGAGCTCTTCGGTGGGCCCCGCTACAAAGCGCAAACCCATACCGAATGGAACGTCCCACCTGGTTCTGTCAACGAAGCGCTCGATGCCCTCGTTGGTTGCGATGCAGTCACAACCCACGGACGTTCTGTGGCGGCACTGACATACAGCGCGCCCGTACGCCTGATCGACCCCAACACCCGCGCGCCGCACCCCGACATCACCCCCGACGCGTTCGGCCGTTTTGCCGTGGATGGATACGGCCGGACTCTCGGCGAGTCAGGCATACGCGCAACCCTCGGCAACGCGGCATCCTCACTGTCCCTGTGGCTCAACCTGCCTGCAGACGAACGGTTGTCGTCCGGTGCTCGTCACCTACAAGACCATCTCCCGTTCAGGTTATCCGCGAAACACTGGCGTCTCTGGCGGCCGAACCGGAGCGGAGACTCGTATCGTTCCAACAAGATTCCGTCGCCGGTTCACGACCACGTTTGAATCACGCAGCAAGCATTTTCATCTCGGGCAGAGCTCGCCGATCTCGGAGACAATGCGATCAGCGCTGCGAACCACCCATACCGCGCGTCCGTCTCGTAACGAAGGCATCAGGAATCGGTCCTTCTCAATAGGCCAGTGAACATAGGGAAATCCGCCGGCCAGCTCGTCCTGGACTTCGCCGGCGATCAGGGCCGTCAACTCCTGTACAGGCTGTTCGATGTGCGGCCCGCCGAACCCGAAGCCCCTCAGTGGGCTGGTTCCTGCACTCTTGCCCTTTGGCCGTGGTCCAGCGTCGAGCGCGAGGTGGCACTGACCGTCATCGAGCATCGACACCGTCCACACGCAGTTCTGCATGTACGTGTCAGGGCCGTGCCAGCGGCATTGCAGATCCCTGCCGACAGCGTGGCACGCCTCGACGACGTTGGTAGGGGCGCCGTCTGGTGCATCCGGCCCCATGATCGGAAAGCCCCATACCCCCACGTAGTCGAAGTCGGGCATATACATGCCTTCACTATGGCACGTTGTCAGAACGCGTCTTCCTCGAGTTCCATGATCTCGTTGTCCAGGGAACCCAGGATTTCTTTGGTCGACGCCAGGACGGGCAGGATGTTCTTTGCGAAGTACGACGCGACGACCACCTTGCCCCGATAGAACGATCGGTCCTTTGCCGACGCATCACGATCCAAGGCTGCCAACGCGACTTCGGCTTGCACCAGCAGTCGCCATCCGATGAGCAGGTCACCTACCGCGTACAGAAAGCGCACCGAGCCGAGGCCTATTTTGTACAACTCGGAAGGCTGGTCTTGGGACGCCATCAGGTAGCCCGTGAGCGTCCCGGCCATCTCCTGCACGTCGGTCAACGCGGTTTCGAGCAAGAATCGTTCGGCCTTGAGACGACCGTTGCCGGCCTCGCTGTCGATGAACTCTCGTATGTGACCGGCTACGTGAGCGAGTGCAACGCCGCGGTCGCGTGCGATCTTCCGAAAGAAGAAGTCCTGCGCCTGGATTGCCGTGGTGCCCTCGTACAGGGTGTCGATCTTGGCATCGCGGATGTACTGCTCGATGGGGTAGTCCTGCAGATACCCGGAGCCGCCCAGGGTCTGCAGGCTCTCGGTGAGCAGTTCGTAGGCCTTCTCGGAGCCGACGCCCTTGACGATCGGCAGCAGCAGATCGTTGACCCGCGCCGCCAATTCGGCATCAGCCCCCGAAACCAACTCGGCGACATCGGCATTCTGATGGGCAGCGGTGTAGAGGTAGACCGCCCTGAGGCCTTCGGCGTAGGCCTTCTGCATCGCCAGGCTGCGTCGGACGTCGGGGTGGTGCGTGATGGCCACACGGGGTGCGGTTTTGTTTGTCAGTTCGGTGAGGTCCGCACCTTGAATTCGTTCTTTTGCGTACTCCAGAGCATTGAGATAGCCGGTGGACAGGGTTCCTGTCGCCTTGGTACCCACCATCATCCGGGCATTCTCGATGACCTGGAACATCTGGGCGATACCGTTGTGCACATCACCTACGAGCCAGCCGACCGCGGGCACGTCCGTGGCACCGAACGTGAGTTCGCAGGTCGGGGACGACTTGAGGCCCATCTTGTGTTCGACGCCGGTGACGTAGACGCCGTTGCGCCCTCCCAGTTCAAGTGTCTCCAAGTTGAAGTGGAACTTCGGAACGTAGAACAGGCTCAGCCCTTTGGTTCCGGGGCCTGCCCCTTCCGGTCGTGCAAGCACCAAGTGGAAGAGGTTCTCGGCAGTGTCCCCGACGTCGCCGCCGGAGATGAACCGCTTGACACCCTCGATGTGCCACGTGCCGTCATTCTGCTCGATCGCCTTCGTTCGGCCTGCGCCCACGTCTGAGCCGGCATCGGGTTCCGTCAGCACCATCGTTCCGGCCCAGCCCCGCTCGAAACCCTCTTTGGCCCAGTGCTTTTGCTGTTCGTTTCCGATGCTGTAGAGCACGCTTGCCATCAGCGGACCCATGTTGAAAAAGCTCGCCGATCCGTTTGCCGCGACCAACATCTCGCCGATCGCCCAGACCAGCGGCGCGGGAGCAGGAACGCCGCCCATGCCCTCTGGTAGTCCGAGCCGCGACCAACCAGCCTCGTTCACCGCCTCGACGGTCTTGCGCAGGGGTTCCGGGACGACTACCGCGTGGTTGGGTGCGTCGAATTCGACAGGGTTCCGATCTGCGTCGGCGAAGGACGCGGCGACCGGGCCCTCCGCCAGCCTCGCTACCTCGGCAAGAATGTTGCGCACAGTGTCGGTGTCGAGGTCCCCGTAAGCACCTGCATCCAACAGTTGGCCGAGCCCGAGTACCTCGAACAGATTGAACTCGATATCACGGACGTTGCTTTTGTAATGACCCATTGTTCTCCGACCTTGGCTCGTCAGTAATACGGCTCGTCAGTAATACGGCTCGTCAGCAGTACACAGAAAGACTGCCCCACAAGGAATTCAGTACGCAACCGTAGGTAGAGACGAGCGTCGTTGCTACGAAGTAGCGCTGAGTCCATTTCGTCGAACATTCACTCGTACAATCGGTTTCCGCTGTCGGGGTTCAGATCAGTCGCGTGGCATCATTTTGACTCAAAGCAGCTGCGCGCCAAGCGAAGTGCCCAAACTCACCTTCGGTGTCGTACGCATGTGCGGTGATCAGTGAACATGCTGCTCGGTAAACAAAAGGTGCCTTTCGTTGGTAGCCGAGACGTTCCTCGATCTGTGCGTAGAGCCCGAGTTCTGCCTTGCGCGCCTTCGGTATCGGTCAGAGGGTGAGTAGGACTTTGGTGGCGCGCCGCTCGTCCATTGCCTGGTAGCCGGCGGCGGCTTCCTCCAACGGGAGAGTGAGGTCGAAGACGATGCCTGGGTCGATCTGGTCGGTCATGATGAGCTCGATCAGCTCAGGTAGGAATCGCCTGACCGGCGCGGGACCGCCGAGCAGGCTCACCGTCGCGAAGAACAGGTTCATGCCGTCGAGTTCGACGCCGTGGGATACCCCGACGTAGCCGACATGCCCGCCGGGGCGGGTAGCTCCGATAGCCTGCATCATCGATTCTTGGGTGCCTACGGCTTCGACGGTCGAGTGGGCGCCGTAGCCGCCGGTGAGTTCCTTGATCTTCGCGATGCCCGCGTCGCCCCGCTCTTCGACGATGTCGGTGGCGCCGAATTGCGTGGCGAGTGCCTGCCGGTCGGCGTGACGTGACATGGCGATGATCCGCTCGGCGCCGAGTTGTCTGGCAGCGAGGATCGCAAGGAGTCCGACTGCGCCGTCGCCGACGACGGCGACCGTTTTGCCAGGTCCAGCTTCCGCAGCTACGGCGGCGAACCAGCCGGTGCCGAGTACGTCGGAGGCTGCAAGGAGACTGCGGGCCTGCCGCTCGGTCGGCTCTCCGCGGACAGGGACGAGGGTGCCGTCCGCGAGCGGGATGCGAGCGTATTCGGATTGGGTGCCGACCGAGCCCATCATGACCTGGTGGATACAGCGAGACTGAAAGCCCGCCTCGCAGATTTCGCAGGTGTTGTCCGACGCGACGAACGAGCCTACGACGAAGTCCCCAACTTCGATGTCGTTGACGTCAGCGCCGACCTGTTCGACGACGCCGACGTATTCGTGTCCCATCGGCGTCGGACCATTCAGCTCTTCGATGCCGCGGTACGGCCAGAGATCGGAACCGCAGACGCAGGTGGCTGTAACGCGAATGATCGCGTCGGTCGGTTCGACGATCACAGGTGCTTCGATCTCTTCGACCCGGACATCGCCGGGGGCATGCATGACGACAGCGCGCATGACGTGGCTCCTCACCATCGGTTTCTTCGTGTCCCTTCAACCTGATCACGATTTGGCGGCCTGCGGGAGTCCTGCGCGATAGTGGTACTGCGAGGGACTCCCTCGCTACCGGTCACTGACTTACCCTCGATGGCATGGACGATCGAGCGCAGGTACGCGAATTCCTCACCTCGCGGCGCGCCCGAGTCACGCCTGAGCAAGTTGGGCTTCCGGCCGGATCGAACCGCCGCGTGGAAGGTTTGCGTCGAAGTGAAGTGGCAACCCTTGCCGGAGTAAGCGTCGAGTACTACACGAGGCTCGAGCGCGGAGCGATCAGCGGCGCATCGCCGGGAGTGCTCGACAGCATTGCGAAGGCACTACTACTCGACGCCGCCGAGCGTGCCCACCTTTTTGATCTCGCGCACGCGGCAAGCCCGGTAGCCAGGCCCCCGCGTCGGCGAAATACGAAGTGCTGGAAGCCCCATCAGAGCCTGCAGTGGGCGCTCGATGCAGTCACAGCGGGACCCGCCTTCGTCCGGAACGGTCGCATGGATCTTCTTGCGGTCAACCCACTCGCGCGTGCGTTTTACAAGGATGTGTACGACATGCCGGGGCAGCCGCCGAACATCGCACGCTTCACGTTCCTCGACGAAAGGGCTTTCGAGTTCTATCCGGACTGGAACGCCTTTGCCGAAGTGACTGTCTCGATTCTGCGAACCGAGGCTGGGCGAGATCCGCACAACAAGGAATTGCACGACCTGATCGGTGAACTCAGCACTCGGAGTGAGGAATTCCGGCGGCGGTGGGGTGCGCACGACGTCCGCCATCACGGGACCGGATTCAAGACCTTTCACCACTCCGCCGTGGGGGAGCTGACGCTTGCTTTCGAAGGTTTGGAGATGGCCGCCGAGCCAGGGTTGACACTCACGATCTACACCGCAGAGCCGGGATCGCCCTCCGCCGAGCGGATGCAGCTACTCGCCTCGTTGGCAGCCAGTGATAATGCGGACTCTGCGCCTCACGTGTCGGAGCGTTCGCTGACGGACGGCTGAGGAACTGCGCGACGGTTGATGTGCGTCGTCAGTCGAAGACTTCGACGACGGTGCGCTTCGTGCGTTCCTTACGCAACAGGATGATCAGCGGCAGAAAGTAGAGAGCGGCGACGCCGGTGCCTACCAACATCGGACCAGTGGCACCGAGACTCGAGGCGAACGCGAACCCGGCGATCCAGGAGCCGACCGCTGTGCCCAGATTGAACGACGAGGTGCTGAGAGCAGAAGCCATCGTCGGCGCCTGATCGGCGTACCGCACAGCCATCCCGATCAGGATGGGATTGGTCGACATGCCGAACAGTCCCAGCATGACTACGAGAATCACCGTCGCGAATGCGTTGTACGAGAAGAGGCAGAGCGCACCGAGTACGAGAAACGTCATCGCTGCCGAGGCGAACAAGACGCCGTACTGATGCTTTGCACCGAGTCGGCCGCCGAGATTGGAGCCGACGAACGCACCGAGTCCGTAGCCGACAAGCACCAGTGGCACTGCCGACGCAACAAGTCCCGTGTTTTCGGTCAACAGCGGCGAGATGAAGCTGTATGCCGCCAGCGACGAGCCGCATACGACGGCGCAACCGGACAGAACGAGCCAGATGCGTCCGTCCCGCAGGCTCGCGATCTCCGCTCGCCAAGACGGCACCGCACCGGAGTCGGATTCGGCGGGCACCAATCGATGGACGACGACCGCGGCAACGAGTGCGAGGGCTGCGAGGGTCCAGAAAGGACCACGCCACCCGATGGTTTGACCGGCCAGAGCGCCGAGCGGAACACCGATGACGTTCGCGAGCATGCCTCCGCCCAAGACGATGCCGAGCGCGCGCGAGGAAGACGCCGGGCCTGCCGCTTTCGCTCTGACCACTGCGGCGACTGCCCAGAATGCGCCCGTCGCCACGGCGGTGAGGAAGCGGGCGCCGAGAATGAGCCCGAAGTTGGACGAGAGCGCGACGACGACGTGTCCGATCGCGAAGACAACCAGCGCCGAACTCAAGGTCGCGCGTCGGGGAACCCTGAGTGTCAAGATCGCCATCGTCGGCGTGCCGACGATCATTCCGATCGCGAAGACGGTGATCATCAGGCCGACGTTCGCGATCGACGTATCGAGGTCGCTCGCGATCTCGGGAAGAATGCCGGCGACGACGAACTCGGTTGTGCCCATCAAGAAAACTCCGACGGCCAGCACGTAGATCACGAGCGGCAGGCGGCCGGTTTCTTCGACGGTCGGGGCGGAAATCATGAGGTGGTCAGTTCTCTTTCTGTTCACGACGCGCATGTCGTGGCGCGCCCGTCCAGGGCATCACGCCCGTCGCCTGCGAGGGAGTCCCGATTGTTGGGGGTACTCGAAGGGGCTCCCGACGTGGCCGATTCCGCGCTACCGTCGGCGCAAAGACTGTCTGAACCAGGGAGACTCGCCCATGACACGACGACAGATCCGAGTACTTGGCGCCGCCGTGCTCGTATCGGCCTTGATGACTGCTTGCAGTGCCGAGGACGCTGAAGGGCCTGGTCCGGGGGCAAGTACGACAACACGATCGGCGCCAGCTGCGGCGTTCGGTGAACCCGAGACCTTCTCCGACGGCTTGGACGCGCCCTGGTCGATCGCTTTCCACGGCCGGATTCCACTTGTCAGTGAGCGCGACAGCGCACGAATCCTCGAAGTCGACGGCAGTGGAAGCGTCCGTGAAGTGGGAGCAATTGACGGCGTCAGCCCTAGGGGAGAGGGCGGTCTCCTCGGGATCGCAGTACATGAAAACGACCTGTACGTGTACTTCACCGCCGACGGGGAAAACCGGATCGAACGTTATGGAATCACCGGCGATCCCGGAGCGCTTGCACTCGGACCGGCCGAGACGATTCTCGACGGCCTCCTGTCGGCCAACTACCACAACGGAGGTCGCATCGCGTTCGGCCCGGACGGGATGCTGTACGCCACCGTCGGTGATGCCGGTGGTCGCGACCGGGCTCAGGATCTCGATTCGTTGTCCGGGAAGATCCTTCACATGACTCCGGATGGTGATGTGCCGCAAGATAACCCGTTTCCGAACTCGCTTGTCTACAGCTACGGGCATCGCAACTCGCAGGGCATTGCCTGGACCGAGGACGGCACGATGTATGCCAGCGAGTTCGGGCAAGACACCTGGGACGAGCTCAATGAGATCGAAGCAGGCGGAAACTACGGGTGGCCCGAGGTCGAAGGGATTGCGGGTGAAGGCGGATTCATCGACCCGCTCCAACAATGGTCACCTGATGATGCAAGCCCCAGCGGAATCGTCATCCACGACGGCACGATCTACATCGCCAATCTCCGCGGTGAGCGACTGCGGGCTGTGCCGTTGACCGACCCCGCAACGGCTGACGAGCAGTTCGTCGACACATACGGACGCCTTCGCGACGTTGCCATCGCTCCCGATGGGTCGCTGTGGATACTGACGAACAACACAGACGGTCGTGGCGACCCGAACCCCGGTGACGACCAGATCATTCGCGTCCCGTTGCGCTGAGTCGATATCCGGCGAATGCAGCACTTTCAGCCGGACGAACCTGGCCGAGGCCGGTGATTCACTACTATCGCTACGACAGATGACGCGGGCACGGATCGGAGAGACAGCATGGGGACTTGGGGTTCAGGACCTTTCGACAACGACGTAGCGGGCGACCTGCTCAGCGCGATACAGGCGGGTGACTACGACATCGACGATTACGCAAGCCACCCCGACGACGGCTACCTCGATGCCGATGATGCTCAAACAGCCATCGCTGTCGCCGAGATTCTTGCGGTTGCGCACGGGGTTGCGCCGAAGCCCGTGCAGCTGGACGAGATTGACGCGGCAGGGTATGCCGGAACCTTGAGCCCGGAGCAGAAGACCTGGATCCTCAACGCTCTCGAGCGCGCAGTCTCCGACAGCGACACGTCGGAGTTGCACGAGTTGTGGGAAGAGAACGGTCCCGAAGACCTCGAGGCTTGGCGGGCACCGATTCTGAGCAGATTGGCCAGTCTCAAGACGGTGGGATGAGTGTCACCCGCCAAGAGGGTCTAGGTCATTCGGAGTTCGACGACGACAGGCTTTGTTTGACGTAGCGGGTGGTGTCGTCGGCGAGGATCTCGGCCACCCCGCTTTCGATGCCGTCCAGTGCTTGAGTGGCGACATCGGCGGGATCGATTTTCTGTTCGGCGGGTACGCCCGCGGCCATGTCGGTGTCCATGTATGCGACATGTAGTGCAGAGACGGAGATTCCGCGCGGCGCCAGTTCTTCACGAACAGCGTCGGTCATCGCCCACGCCGCGGCTTTCGATGCCGCGTAAGACCCGAGTGCGGCCGGATGGAGCCAGGACAGTACGGAAAGAACATTGAGTACTGTTCCGCCGCCGTTGTTTTCGATGACAGGAGCAAAGGCTCGGGTCACGGTGAGTGGGCCGAAGAAATTGACGTCCAGCTCGCGGCGAACGTCATCTATGTCGCCGACGATCAACGGTGCCGAGGTAGAGATACCTGCGTTGTTCACCAGTAACGTCGCGTCGGAGGCGGTGCGTGCCGCGGCCGCGATCGATTCGGTGTCCGTCACGTCCAATTTCAGGGGAATGACACCGGGCAGATCGACAGTTTCCGGATTGCGGGCGGCTGCGTACACCTTTGCGCCGCGTTCAACGAGCCCCGCGGCCAGATGGCGTCCGAGCCCGCGATTGGCCCCGGTCACGATGGCAACCGTCTTGTTCAGATCCATGATTCTCCCAGTGCTATGGCTATCGTCGGCGGCTCCGACAATTAGATTATGAATCAAATCTAAGTTCGAGCTAAGATAGATGTCAAGTGAAATCCAAACAGGAAGGCGTTTGATGGGCCGCGTATCGCAGCAACAAGCGGAAGAGAACCGTCGGCGCGTCGTGGAAACCGCAGCTCGCCTGTTCCGAGAGAAGGGCACTCACCTCAGCGTTGCCGACTTGATGAAGGCGTCAGGACTGACCCACGGTGGTTTCTACAAGCAGTTCGCGTCCAAGGATGCGCTCATCGACGAAGCGACGGGCCATGCCTTTGCAGAACTGACTCAGCTGCACGCTGCGGGACTGGAAAGGCATGCAGGGCAACGTGACGAGGCTCGGCAAGCCCTGATCGACAATTACCTCTCCGTTGGGCATCGCGACAACCCGGCAGACGGATGCCCCGCTGCCGCGCTCGCGGCCGACATGGCGCGCGAGCCTGCAGACAGCGAGGCCCGTCGGGTTTACACGAAGGGAGTGAGGGATTTTGCCGCAGCCCTTGCCGATGAAACAGCCGATGAAACAGCCGATGAAACAGCCGATGAAACAGCTGACGAAAAAGCCGACGGTCTCGTCCGGCTTTCCACCATGATCGGTGCACTAGTTCTTTCGCGAGCTACCAAGGGTTCTCTTCTCTCCGAGGAAATTCTCGATTCCGCGCGCGCTGCACTGATCAGAGGGCTTCGAGAGCCTTCGTCATCTTCTTGACAGTTTCGGGTGCCACCTTGGCTTCGAATCCCGCTTTCAGGAGTGGGGAGGCGATCTTGGCCGCGCCGTTGAATTCGACGTTCGCTCGATAGTTGATTTCGGTGGAGCTTGCGCCGATCGCGGTCAAGGTGATGTCGTCGGTACTGGTAGCGGTCTTGTTCTTGCCTTCGAGTACAACGTGAGTCGGCTCGTCGGTCACCAAGGTGTACGTCAGTTCGGTGCCGATGCCGAACAGCTTGGATACGTTGTGCCACTGGGTTCCGATTGCGATCGGACCGTCCGAGATCTGGGTGCAACTCTCGGTGCCCGGATCCCACAGTGGGGCGTTGGCGAAGTCGCGGAGAAACGCGGCCGCCTTTTCGATCGGTACTTCGGCGGTGAACTTTCGGGTGACTTCGACCATGTTTCGTGCCTTTCGGTTCGGTCTCGTAGGTCTAACTCTCGCGTATCTGGTTCCACGGGTCAGACGCCGAGCATCTCGATCGAGCGCTCTAGTTTATTCCGACGACTTCTTGGGCGATCGCCGCGAGTCTGGCCTGGGCAGCGGAGACGACGCCATGTCGGTTCTTGTGCGCTTCCTCGTACGCGACGATGTCTCGTACCTGTGCGGCTTCAGTCAGTTCCTTTACCGCGGAGACGGCTTGGGTGACGTTGAGTTCGTCGAAGTCTTCGATGGGAAGTTCCGCGGGCTCGAGTAGACCACTCGACTTCCGTACCGAACGGAAGACATCTGCGGCACCGTCCGCGCCTTCTCGGCGAGTGACTTTTTCTGCAGTGGCAATAGCGGCGTCCCTGCTGGCCGAGAGCGTTTTCACGGTCACGTCGCCGGCGTATGCGCCCCAACTGATCAGCTCACCCAATACCGGCGGCGAGGTGCGAACCGCGTCGATGGCACGGTCGAGACTGCGGGTGGACCAGGAGACCGGAACATTGACCAGCCGTATCGCTGCGCCGGTGGCAGCTTGCATCGGAGTACGCCGCAAAGCTGCCGGTCCTCCGAGTGCCTCCTCAGCCAGGACGGTCGTCAGCCAGTCCACAGTGGCCGAATGTGCAGTGATGAGTCGGTCGGCCAATGTCGCGACGGTCTGGCCACCGCCGGCGGTGGCCAGGGCCTTGAGGTAGCGGGAACGGTCGAGGAGCTGATGTTCGAGCCCGAGGTCGCCGAGGATCGCTTCGTCGAAGGGCTGAGCCTGTTCGACCATTGCTTTCATTCCGGCAGTCGCCCGTCCGATGAACGGACCGATAAGTTCGGGTACGCCGCCCAGATCGCGAATGGTGGCCTCGATCGAACTGGCCCTTTCGCGACCGTTCTCTGCGTTTTCCGTGAGTTCGCGTCGAACAGCCTCGGTTCTGGCCTGCGCGACGCGTGTTTCGGCGACCTGGATTTCGGTGTGTGTCAGACCGAGGAGGATTCGCAGCTGGGTGATCAAGGCGGACGCGGTTTCGGAGTTGCTCATATCGGGGTCGTCCCTTCGTCGGTGCGTGCTTTACGTGATGTTCAGCTTCTGCTCGACGAGTGCTCCGCGGGCCGCGGAGCCACCGCCGCTACGCGGGCTACCCCGACCTACCGCTTAGTAACCACCGCTTGGCAACCACGGCGAATGAACAGATTGCCATTGCCTGGACGAGTGAGACACCGGCCACCCCGAGGTTTCGATTTCGCATCGGCGGGAAGGTGGCATGTGCTGTGCGTCCATCCACAAGTCCACCCAGAAACTGCGTCAACCGAGGAGCGCCGATATGCCGGACCAATACGCAATGCAGGACCCGACGACGCGATTCCCTGCCCCCCTACGTGAGCGGCAGCCGGAGATCGCCCACCCCGGATTCACCGCAGACATGATCTCTCCTCCCGACCACGGTGAAAACACCTATCGCGGAAGTGGTCGACTCGAAGGTAGGCGTGCGATCGTCACCGGAGCAGATTCGGGAATCGGACGAGCGGTCGCGATTGCATTTGCGAGGGAAGGCGCTGACGTTGTCCTGAGTTATCTCGACGAGGAAGAACAAGACGCTCGGGAAACCGCTCGCTGGGTCGAAGAGGCAGGTCGGAAAGCCGTCTCGGTACCGGGAGATCTCCGAAGTGAGGAACATTGTTCTGCTTTGGTCGAAACCGCGGTGCGTGAACTCGGAGGACTCGACATCTTGGTGAACAACGCGGCCTTTCAGATGGTGCAGATGGGCGGTATCGCCGACATCACCACCGAACAGTTCGACCGTGTGATGAAAACCAACCTCTACGCACTCTTTTGGCTCTCCAAAGCGGCGATTGCGCAGATGATGCCCGGCTCGACGATCGTGAATACCTCATCCATCCAAGGAGCCTCCCCTTCTCCCGAGCTGCTCGATTACGCCACGACGAAGGCGGGGATCATCGACTTCACCAAGGGGCTGGCCGCCGATGTCGCACGAAAGGGGATCAGGGTCAATGCCGTTGCACCTGGACCGATTTGGACGCCACTGATTCCGGCGACGATGCCCAAGGAGAAGTTCGAGACATTCGGGGACGACGTTCCACTCGGGCGGGCAGGTCAGCCCGCCGAGCTTGCCCCTGCCTACGTATTTCTCGCTTCAGGCGAATCCAGCTACACCACTGGGGAAGTCATCGGTGTGACGGGTGGAAAACCCCTCACTTGAATGTGCGAGTCGTCAAGGCGTTCGGCGACGGCTGGATCGATAGGATGGGAATGAGCAAGCGACGAAGGGTGTAATTGTGGCGAGGGCGGTTGTTGTCGGTGCGAGCCGAGGTCTTGGTCGTGCGTTGATCGAGGGTTTGAGGAGCGATGGCCACGATGTTCTCGGCATCTCTCGTCGGCGCCCTGACGGGTTCGACGTCTCCGAGTGGATCGAAGCTGACCTGACCGACCCTGTTACCGCAGCGAACTCGATCGATCAGGAGCTTGTCGGTGGTGTAGATACCCTGATCTGCAACGTCGGAATTTGGGAAGGGGATGCCTTCACTTCCGATTATGTGTTCACAGATCAATCCGACGTCGAAATGCTGGAAATGATCAATGCCAATGTTACGGGCACGGTCCTCCTGCTCAAGCGCCTTATCCCGCGGATGATCGACCGCCCTCGACCTCGGATCATCCTGACCGGTTCTACCTCGGGACTCCCGCGAAGTGGCAGGCCGGAGGTTGCGTTCGGTGCATCGAAGTCCGCGATCAACGGCATTGCCGATGCGGTGAGAGAGGGCTACCGGAAGGACCGACTCGCAGTGACGGTCCTGCACCTCGGCTATCTCAATACAGAAGATGGACTGGATGTACCCCGAGACATCGCTGCGGCCAGGGGAGAGGGTTCCCTGGTCCCGGTGCACGACGTTGTGGACACGGTGCGCTCGATCTCGAGTTTGTCGTCTTCGACGTCAGTGCGGGAAGTAGTCCTCACGGCGATCGACGATCCGCGATTCTGATTTACAGGTGTCGACTCTGTCTGTAAATCTGGTTGCTGAACAGACGTATTCAGAAAATCTAAACCCCGATCAAGAAGTAAGCTCCGGTCAGATACGTCAGAGTGAGTCCCGCCAGGGCCCACGCCATGTAAGGACGGATGTAGAGGCGCCGCAGCCGGTGTAATCGCAGGGAGGCTCGCAAGAACGCGCCTACGGTCCCGAGCAGCAACATCAGACTCGGGACGAAGACTGCCAGCCGGCGATCTTTCGGTGAGCACAGCAAGGTATCGGTGCCGAAGCATTCGCCTCGTCGGGAGCCCAACCACACGATCGCGACAACCAGCACCGCGGTAGCCAGAACGACGGACAGCCCGTATGTCAGGGTTCGCCTGTTGATCTTTCGCTCCCGACGCTGAATGACATCTGACGCGTCAGAACTGTCGGTCATCACACCCCCTCCTGAACATCGCACCTCATTTCGTGGATCGACGGTGGGAGATGGCATACAGCACTACTCCTACGGCCAGGAGCAATGATGCCCGCATCCATGTCGCGGCGCTCTGCTGGGTGAGCAATGCAACGCACGTACCGAGCGCGAGGATCGGAAAGATGATCGGCGTTCGGAAGTGTTTGTGTTGCACTGCGTCACGACGTAAAACCAGGACGGCGATGTTGGTGCTGATGAATACGAAAAGCAGCAGCAGTACCACCGTCTCCGCCAGGGCCGACAACGAACCGGTGACGCACAGAGTCATGGCAACTGCTGTGGTCGCGACAATCGCCACCCAGGGGGTCCGGCGACGCGGGAGCACCCGTGCAAATGCGCTCGGGAGCAGGCCTTCCGACGCCATTCCGTATGTAAGCCTGCTCGCCATGATCATCGTCAGCAGTGCGCCGTTGGCGACGGCGACCAGTGCGATCAGGCTGAACAGGCGAGGCGGAACACCGACGTCGGCGGCAGACACCACCGCCAGCAGGGGGCCGGAGGATGCGGCGAGTTCGTCGGCGGGCAGGACCACCGAGACAGCAAGGCCGACAAGGACATAGGCGGCACCCGCCGTCAGCAAGGCTCCGAACAGTGCGCGTGGGTAGACCTTGCTCACGTTCTTCACTTCTTCAGCGACGTTCGCGGACGTTTCGAAGCCGACGAACGAGTAGTACGCGAGCAACGCAGCTGCCAACACCGCGAGTGCAGGTGATCGGCTGTCGTCGAACTCGACGACGCGGCTCAGGGTTCCGTCGCCGTGCCCGAGAACTATGCAGGCAAGGACGACAACCAGGACAAGCCCGGTGACCTCCACGACTGTCATGACGACGTTGGCGCGCATCGACTCCTTGATGCCTCTCGCATTGAGAAGTCCTACTAGCAGAAGGAAGACGAGCGCTGCCGGAACGGTCGGGACGTCGACGAAGGCTTTGAGATAGTCGCCCGAGAATGCGAGAGCGAGTCCTGCTGCACTCGTGACACCGGCCGCCAGCATCGAGAAGCCGACGAGGAACGAGATCAGTGGTTTCCCATACGCCCGTTGGGCGAACACCGCAGCACCGCCCGCGCGCGGATATTTGGTGACCAGTTCCGCATACGACGTTGCTGTCAACAACGCCATGACCAGCGCTACGAGCAGCGGTACCCAGACGGCTCCACCCACCTCACCGGCGATGACGCCCACCAATGCGTAGATACCGGCGCCCAGAACATCTCCGAGGATGAACACGAAAAGGAGTGGGCCGGTTATCGCCCGGGTGAGAACGTTCGTACCTCCGCCTTCGTCGCGGCGTGCGGTTTCGTCCACGTTCTCGGCCCTCGCGGCGCGTCGCATGTGCAAGGTTCATCCTGTCTTCATGGTGACGTGCCGCCACCTCAGGAGCAGTCATGTACCCATTGGGCGAAGTTTCAAACGTAGGTCGCCCGCCTTCCCGTGCTTTGCTTGTAGGTGGATTGCAGTGGGTGAATTGCAGCAGGGGAATCGCAGAAGTAGTGACTGGAGGACGAAGTGGCCGAAACGACGGTTGCCGCAGTGATGGAAGAATTGGCTGCTCTCGAAGATCCGAAGGCGCGTGTGGTGAACGAGAAGCACGGTGACGATCACAGAGTGAACCTCACAAAGCTGCGCGCTGTTGCGAAACGATTGAAGACTCAGCAGGAACTCGCACAACAGCTTTGGGCGACGGGCGATACCGCGGCCCGGTTGTTGGCCCTTTTGATCTGCCGCCCGAAGGCGTTCGAGCGTGACGAGTTGGATGTCATGTTGCGTGAGGCTCGAACTCCCAAGGTGCAGGACTGGCTCGTCAACTACGTGGTGAAGAAGAACCCGCACGCCGAGGAGTTGCGGGTGGCCTGGACCGCTGACCCTGATCCCGTGGTCGCTGGCGCCGGGTGGGCTCTGACCACCGAACGTGTTGCGAAGAAGCCTGAGGGCCTTGACCTTTCAGGGCTACTCGACGTCATCGAGGCGGAGATGAAGGATGCCCCTGATCGCCTGCAATGGGCGATGAATCACTGCCTGGCTCAGATCGGGATCGAACATGTCGGGTACCGCGCCCGGGCAATCGGGATCGGTGAGCGACTTCGGGTGCTCGAGGATTACCCGACTCCCCCGAACTGCACCTCGCCGTTTGCGCCCATCTGGATCGCGGAGATGGTGCGACGACAGAGTGCAGAGTAGGGCACAACAACTGAGGGTAGGGTTACCTTCACTTCGAGCTGAGCACCGAGCAGGCGCCTCTGATTGCGTCTGACGTGCTGTTCGTGGTGGCCTACGACAAGGACTCGCTGAACGCGTTCCTCGCCGAGTCGCTGGTGGCAGCTCAGCCGGTGATCGTCGATGGGCGTACTGCATCCACCAAGGACTTCAGCGTCGACAAGAACTTCGCGTTCGGCGGACTGACGGTCCTGACCATCCCGTACATCCTCGACGACGTCGCCACAGTTCTGAACACCGCTGCCGGCAACGTCAAGGGCTGACCGGCCCGCTAGCGGGAAGTTCGAAACTGTGTCCGGTACCGCTGTGGGCTGGTGCCGACCAAGTCGCGGAAGCGTTCGCGGAACGTGGTGACGGCATTGAATCCGACTTGTCCCGCAACACGTTCGATCGAGTGGTCGGTAGTCTCGAGCAGAAATTGCGCTTGGCGGAGCCGCGCGTGATGGAGGCTCATCAGCTCGATCGCACTCACCGCCGTTGCCGCCGTAGTACTTACAGCGGTAGTGCTCCCGCCCAGCGGCTGATTCTGGCGGCGATCGAAGGAGCTGGGTCCGGCGTGGACGTCGCAACGCGGCTCACCCGCCGATTGGGTGCTGCGACGGGAATCTTCAATCTGCTGTGGGTCGTCGTCGTTGTGCTGATGATCTTTCGGCCAGGATCGACAACCGGTGTGTGAACCGAGGCGATGTTTCACGTGTCGGTGACAGCGGCGCTTGACCTTGACACAGTGACAAGGACTCCAATGGTCGACGAAGGAGGTGGTTGTCGTGAACACAACCAACCACGGTGGGCAGAATGCTCACCTCGTCGATGCACTGGCCGCAGCTGATCCCTCGGTTCGGCTGAGCGCCGCGCTAGCCGCCGGCACACGCCCGGACCCTGAGCTGACGAATGCCCTGGTCGATCGGTGTGCCGTCGAGCCGGACTTCTTCGTCCGCGACATGTTGACCTGGGCATTGTGCCGCCTGCCGGCCGAAATCACCGTGCCGAAGCTGATACGTGAGCTCGGGTCCGACGGTTCGCAAGCCCGCAGTCAGGCGCTCCACACCTTGTCCAAGATCGGCGATCCGATCGCGTGGCCCGAGGTCTCTGCGCTGGTTCACGACCAGGACGACGAGGTCGCGCGCAGTGCGTGGCGTGCGGCTGTGGCCCTCGTGCCGTTAGGAGACGAGGGCGCGCTCGCGGCCGAGCTGGCCACCGAACTCGGACGGGGCGAACTCCAGATGCAGCTCAGTCTCAGCCGAGCTCTGACAGGACTCGGCGAGGCTGTACTACCTGTGCTCGACGCGGCCGGTACGAGCCCGAATCCGCGTGTCCGAGCGCATGTTGATGCTACAAAGCAACTCTGGCACGACCCAGACGGTGGATTCGCTCTCTCACACGAGTTGGCGAAGCGCGTCGCTGCAATCGGCCCGGACGCGTAGGAAGGGGAGACGGATGTTGATCGGCGAGGTGTCGCGGCGTTGTGGTGTCAGCACACGGATGCTGCGTCACTACGACACTTTGGGGCTGGTGAAGCCGACGGGCCGCACGTCCGGTGGCTACCGCGAGTACTCCGCTGACGACATCCGTCGCCTCTTCCACGTCGAGAGCTTGAGGACATTGGGGCTCTCGTTGAACGAGGCCAAGCGTGCACTCGACGAACCAGACTTCGCACCGGCCGATTTGGTGGGTGAACTCATGCAACACACTCGGCAACGGATCGCGGCGGAGGAGGAATTGCTGACCAAACTCGAAAGGGTCGACGCCACCGCCCCTTCGGAGTGGGACGACGTCCTGCGCATGGTCTCGCTGTTGCGTGCACTCGAATCCGAGTTCGCCGCCCACCGTCAGCAAGCGATCCTGTCGCAGGACGCGAATGCGGCATTGCCGGTCGACGCACTCGTCGAGGCCATCCTGTCGGAGAGGGATGCCAACGTGGCGGGAGCGTTGCAGTGGGCGTTGGCGAGAACCGAAGGTGCGGGCCTTGCAGGTCTGACGAAGGGGCTCGAATCGGAGGACGTCGAGGTTCGACGCCGCGCGACGTCGGCCATATCCGGGATCAACACCGAGGAAGCAACTCGGTCTCTGAAGCGAGCTCTCGATGATTCGGACGCGATAGTCCGCGCCGACGCCGCTCTCGCCCTCGGATCTCGCGGAGAGGCTGTCTCGATGCCCGCTCTCCTCGAGATGGTCGCTGACGGGCGCCGCGACGTCGAGGCAGGCGAGGTGCTCGGTCTTCTCGCGGAGCGCTCACCTACAAGCGGTGAGGTCGTCGATGCCGTGCAGGCAAGGCTCGACGGCACTGACGACGCCCCGACGAGGTTGCGAATTACGCAGGCGCTCGCCGAGATTCCCGGCGCGGCAGCACGCGAAGCGCTCGCCAGGATCACCCACGACGACGACAAGACGGTCGCGTCCACGGCAGCAGCGATTCTCGAGATGCGCGATCGAGGACCACGTCGGCGCGAACGACCGCGTATCGGGGACTGAAAGCCGAGATCCAAGGCGCGTCTGACAGCGGCGGGGTCAGGCGGTCAACGCTGCAACGACTTCGCCGCGGCGTTGCCCTTCACTCCTGCAAAGAGCAGGACAAGGAGCACCGCAAGAAACACGACTGTTGAGGTGACAGCCGACACCACAGATCCGAAACCTGTCACGACGCCGATGGCGACCTGCATGCACAGTCCCGCTACGGCAGTCCACATCGTCCGACGGAGAAGCGGCTGCGCACTCTGATGTGCCAACTGCCACGCCTCTGGACTCGCGATCGTCGCCTTCGTCCGTATGCCGACAACGGGATTCGGTTCATCACCGACGAGTCGCGGCATGAGCCCAGCAACGAACGCGAGGATAAGCGTCGACGACGTCAGTGAGACCGTCAGACCCAGTAAGTCAGGCGATTCCATCCGTCCAGCCCCCAATCGGCAGATGTTGACGCAGCGGACATTCCAGTCTGGGGTGCCGCCGGGACACCCAGACTGTAAGTCAACGAATGCATGTGCAGCTATTCGGGTGACGCATTTGCAGGCTCTGTCGGATGGGTAGTGGGACTCGATCTCGACTAGCTTTCAGACCGGCCTAGTGCGGATCACCCAGGCAGAAAAGGTTTCCCGCCGGATCCGCCAACACGTCCCAGGATGATCCACCCGCCTCATGGCGCTCGAGATCGAAGTCGAGATGAAGTGTATTCCTCACTCGCGCTGCAGAATCGGTCCGACCGCCACGTGGCAAGGGATGGTGATCAACGGATAGGGTTCTTACGTGGTGGATCAACGGCAACAGAGTTTGAGACGCAGGTACCTGAGCCTCGGCCTCGGCGAACTGGCTGCAGCGGCTGTATTTGCCGCTGTGGCGGTCGGTGTCGTGATGCCCCGGCTCGAAGGTTCGCGAGACTCCGCGGCGTTGTGGTCGGCGCTGGCCCCACTGCTTGTGATCCTCGTGCAAGTAGGTGTCTATTGGCTGCTTGCGCGGGGCTGGGTCGAGTTGGAGCCGATGCCGGCCCGCCTCGCAGCGCTTTACCGCGTTTTTCGGGTTCTCGATGTTCTCTTGTTGGCGATAGCTCTTCTCGGCGTTGTCATCTGGTTACCAGATCACTCCGGCGCGGCGGTGGCCGTCGTGGCGGTGTGGGCTTTCGGCGTCGTCGAGTACGTCAATTACTTCGTGGCTCGTCTCGCCTATCCGCTGCGGCGGTGGCCTTTCGAGGTCGGCAACTGGCGGAGACCCCAACTTGTGCGCGACCTGAACTCGGCACGCTGACACCGGCAACCAAGTTGTCTTTGCTGTAACGGCAAAATTTGATGCGGGATCGGAGTGAGTTCGGAAGGATCGGTTCTGCCCATCCAGGAATGAAGCCTCTTCATCGTTCTTCGCCGAGGAAGGAGAACCGCCATGGCAACGTCGCGTCGCAGCCGCCGAGATGCCCCACCACCCCGGACAGGGAATAGCGAGGCAGCCACACTACGAGCGTTTCTCGACTACCTCCGTGATTCGATTGCCGCCAAGGTCGAAGGTGCTCCGGAACCTCAGGTGCGCACCACAATTGTTCCGTCGGGAACAACCTTGCTCGGGCTGGCCAATCATCTGACCTTTGTCGAACGATCGATGTTCCTTGCAGAAAACGTGACGGATTGGAAAGCGACGTTTGAACCGTCATCGGAAGACAGCGTGGACGGTGTCGTCAGTCGCTATCGCGAGACGGTCGAGCGCGCCAACGCAGTTCTCGACGGATGCGCAGATCTTGCCGCGCACATCCCGCGACCGGGGGCGAAACGACCATCTCCCAGTGTCCGCTGGGCGCTCGTGCACATGATCGAAGAGACCGGACGCCATGCCGGGCACGCTGACATCCTCCGCGAATTGATCGACGGTTCAGCCGGCCGGTGACATCGCAAAGGTCGTCCATCTCGCCGACAGCTTCCGCGCTTCATCGTGGCGAATGTCCACGACTGAAATCGGGGCCTACAGGTATCGGGTCGGTCGCTCCGTCGGGAGTCGTTACTTCCCAGCGCAGTTCGGATGCAGTCGGGGGAACGAGCGCGCCGATCCACTCGGCGACGACACCGACGATAACTTCCTCGAGTGCCGCGTGCGACCACTCTCGCGGTCGATGCGGAACCGGCGGTTCCCAGCCTTCCTCGCCCCAGATCACGCCGAATAGCTCTCTCTCGTCACCGACTTGCTGATTGAGGCTGAATGCGTCAGGACCCTCGAATCGTGCCCAGACTCCGAATGTTCCCTCGCCGTCTTGGTCGAGTGAGACATCGATGACGATCCCTTCGGTGCGCGGGGTTGCCGCGTTGTGAATCGCTGACAGTCGACCGCTCACTACCGCCGACGCGGTATCGAGGACAGATCTCAATTCGTCACGGTATTCGGCAGGTTCCACGAGCTCAGCATATCGAAAGTATCGCCCTGCCGGCCTTGTATCGATGAAGTAAGTCTCTTGAATTCGTCTGTAGCGGAGAAGGTTCGATTCTGAGCGTCAGAGACGTCGTGCGAAGAACTTTGTCAGTTTTCGAGTGCTATGTCGGTGGCTTCTCTTGGCCGAACTGACAAGTCCCGCCCCCGTCTGGAGACGGGAGCGGGACTCGGGGATCAGCGAACTCGGCAGCGCGTCAGACAGCTTCCTTTGTCGCCTGCGCTGCGAGGGTGAGCGCGATGTCGACGATCATGTCCTCCTGGCCACCCACCAGACGGCGACGCCCGGCTTCGAGCAGCAGTGTGCGAACGTCGATTCCGTAGCGCTCCGACGCGGCTTCGGCGTGGCGCAGGAAGCTCGAGTACACGCCTGCGTAGCCCAGTGTGAGGGTCTCTCGATCGACGCGGACCGGTCGATCCTGCAGCGGACGGACGATGTCGTCGGCAGCATCCTGCAAGGCGAACAGGTCGCAGCGGTGCTCCCACTCCTCGATGTTCGCAACAGCGATGAACGCTTCGAGGGGGCAGTTGCCGGCTCCGGCACCGTGTCCGGCCAAGGAAGCGTCGACGCGCGTGACGCCGTTCTGCACGGCCACAACAGAATTGGCGACCGAGAGTGAAAGGTTCTCGTGGGCGTGGATGCCGATTTCGGTGCCCTCGTCGAGAATATCGCGGTATGCGCGAACACGATCCGCGACGTCGTTCATCACCAGACGTCCACCCGAGTCGGTGACGTAGACGCAGTGCGCGCCATACGATTCCATCAGCTTGGCCTGCTTAGCCAACTCCTCGGCCGGAGCCATGTGGCTCATCATCAGGAAGCCCGAGACGTCCATGCCGATCTCGCGGGCAGTCTCGATGTGCTGCGCGGAGACGTCGGCCTCGGTGCAGTGCGTGGCAACGCGAACGGAGCGTACACCCAGGTCGTAGGCATGCTTGAGTTCACTGATCGTGCCGACACCTGGAAGCAGCAGCGTGGTGAGGCGAGCGTGCTCGAGCACCTCGGCCGCAGCTTCGATCCATTCCCAGTCGGTGTTCGAACCGGGACCGTAGTTGAGCGAGCCGCCAGCGAGCCCGTCACCGTGTGCAACTTCGATCGCGTCGACGCCGGCAGCGTCGAGAGCTGTGACGATTCGCTTGACGTCGGTCGGCGAAATGCGGTGGCGAACAGCGTGCATGCCGTCACGAAGGGTGACGTCCTGGACGAAGATCTTGCGGTTGCTCACTTGGTTGCTTCCTTCTGCTGGGCGATGCGCTCCGCGATCTGCATTCCGGCGGACGTCATGATGTCGAGATTGCCGGCGTACGCAGGCAAGTAGTGTGCCGCGCCCTCGACCTCGAGGAACACCGACACCTGATGGGTGGGGCGATTGCCGTCGACGAGCAACGTCTCGACGGGCTGGTCGACCGGGATCTCGGTGATCTGGACTTCCTGCTTGAGGCGGTAGCCCGGGACGTAGGCGGAGACGTCGCCGACCATCTTCTCGATTGACTGACGGATCTCCTCGTGAACAGCCGGGTCCGGGGCGTCGACGAGGCAGAACACCGTGTCGCGCATGATGAGCGGCGGCTCGGCGGGGTTGAGGATGATGATGGCCTTGCCGCGACGAGCGCCGCCGACTGCCACGATCGCCTCGGACGTGGTCTCGGTGAACTCGTCGATGTTGGCGCGCGTTCCGGGACCGGCCGACTTGGAGGCGATGGATGCGACGATCTCCGCATACGCCACCGGGACAACCCGAGAAACAGCGGCAACCATCGGGATCGTGGCCTGGCCACCACATGTCACCATGTTGACGTTGGGTGCATCCAGATGCTCGTCCGCGTTGACGGCCGGCACGACGTACGGGCCGATGGCGGCAGGCGTCAGGTCGATCATGCGCTTGCCGAGGGGAGCCAGCCGCGCGTTGTTGGCGACGTGAGCCTTTGCCGAGGTGGCGTCGAAGACGATCTCGATCTCGTCGAAGTTCGGGAGACCGATCAGACCCTCGACACCCTCAGCCGTGATCGGCACGTTCAGACGCGCCGCGCGGGCGAGGCCGTCCGACGCCGGGTCGATGCCGACCATCGCGCCCATCTCCAGGTAGTCGGAGTTACGCAGCACCTTGATCATCAGATCCGTGCCGATGTTGCCCGATCCGATGATCGCGACCTTGACCTTGCTCATGCGTTGTCCTCTTCGCTGGAGAAACTGGTGGTGACGGAACCGAGCCCGGAGACGGTCACGGTGACTTCGTTGCCTGCGGTGACCGGCGCCATGGGGCCGAGTGCGCCGGACAGGATCACCTGGCCTGCCGTCAGTGGCTGCCCCAACTCGCGGGCCGTGCGGGCGAGCCAGACGACGGCTTCGATCGGATCGCCCAGGCAGGCGGTTCCGACGCCGGTGGACACCTCGGTGCCGTCGACGGACATCGACATGACGACGCCGGCGGGTTCCACCTCGTCGAGGGTCCGACGTTCGGTGCCCAGGACGTAGACGCCCGAGGACGCATTGTCGGCGACGGTGTCACCGAATTTGATGTCCCACGACTCGATGCGGCTGTCGCAGATCTCGATCGCTGCGACGGCATAGTCGATCGCCCCGCGCACCTGCGCGCTGTCCAGCGGTCCATCCACGAGGTCGGCGCCCAGTACGAAGGCCACTTCCGCTTCGACCTTGGGCTGGATCAAACGGCTCATGGGGATGGCGCCGCCGGCCGGGAACTCCATGTCGGCGTACAGAACGCCTAGGTCGGGCTGGTCGACACCGAGTTGCTGCTGGACTGCCACCGAGGTCAGGCCGATCTTGCGGCCTACGACGACGGCACCCGCCTGCCGACGGATTTCATCGACGCGGCGCTGGACAGCGTAGGCAGCGACAAGATCGTCGGCGCCGATCAGATCGCGCACGGGCGCGCAGGGAGTACCGCTCGCGATGGCGGCTGCGAGGCGGTCCGCAGCAGCTGCGATGTCGGTCTCGCTAGCTGTACTGGTATTCGTGGGCTGGCTCATGACCACTACCTTCGCCGCAGTACCGAGGTTGCGCCAGGGAACTGTCTCACTCAGCGATACGCTGGGCACGTGACTGGCGGCGCAAACCTCGACACCGTGCTGGGCAAGGCGGTGACGATCCTGCGGGCTTTTCGGGCCGACGACCACATATTGCCGCTGGCCGTCCTGGTTCAACGGACAGGACTGCACAAGGCGACGGTGCACCGCCTGGCCAACGAACTGGTCGCGAACCGGTTACTCGACCGTATCGACGGCGGTTACCGACTCAGCGGCGGTCTCTTCGAACTCGGCATGCTCGCCTCCCTCGAACGTAGCCTCCTGGAGATGGCGATGCCGTTCCTCCAAGACTTGTACGAGCGGACCCACGAGACAGTCCACCTGGGGGTCCGTGACGGCCACGACGTCGTGTACATCGCGAAGATCGGCGGACATCGACAAGCCAACTCCCCGTCTCGGACCGGTGGCCGGATACCGCTGTACTGCACCGCGATCGGAAAGGCACTCCTAGCGTTCTCCGACACCGATTTTCGCCGCGAAGTGCTGTCGGAACCGATGACCAGGCGCACCCCGCACACAATTGTCGCGCCCGGCATTCTCAACACCCAACTGAACAGAGTGGTTGAGACCGGTATTGCATTCGAGCGCGAGGAATCAGCGCCGGGTCTCGCGTGCGTTGCGGCGCCGGTATTTGGCACCAATGACAAACCCGTCGCCGCCATCAGCGTCACCGGTCCCACCAGTCGCTTCGTTCCCGAGAGCCAAGTGTCCTACGTGCGCGCCGCTGCCGAAGGGCTACACAGCACGATTGCTCGTCGCGAACGATTGCGGTGACCTCGCCGTCCCGAACTGGACGAGGCCGCTCAGGGCCTGCGGCAATGGCCCCTCGTGCAAGACGCCGAGACGTTGGGTGGCGCGGGTGAGGGCGACATAGAGTTCCGACGCGCCACGCGGACCGTCGGCGATGATTCGTTCCGGTTCCACCACGAGTACGGCATCGAACTCCAGACCCTTCGTTTCCGAAACCGGCACAGCGCCTGGCACATCCGCAGGCCCGATGACGATGCTCGTACCTTCGCGTCCGTCCTCGTCCTGATTGAATTCGTCGATGGCGGAGGCCAGTTCGTCGGCCGAGATCTGTTTGGACCACGGCGCCATCCCGCAGTCGCGGACGGACTCGGGTGGTTGGACTCCCGGCGCGAACTCGGCGAGCAGGGCGGCGGCGACGCTCATGATCTCGGCCGGCGTGCGGTAGTTCACCGACAGTGATCGGTAGATCCAGCGACCGGGGACATACGGCTCCATCATCGTCGCCCACGAGCGGGCACCTGCAGGTGAACGTCGTTGCGCGAGATCACCTACCACCGTGAAGGACCGATCCGGACAACGGCGCATCAGGACGCGCCAATCCATCTCGGACAGTTCTTGTGCCTCGTCGACGACGATATGCCGGTAAGTCCAGTCTCTGTCTGCAGCAGCGCGTTCGGCGAGTTCCCGGGTATCGCGTTCGACGAAACGATCCGCCAGGTCCTCGGCGTACAGCATGTCCTGGGCGAGAAGGTGATCCTCGTCGTCCATCAGATCCTCGCGGCTGATCATCATGTCCAGCACGCCCGCTGCATACGCGGCTTCGTCGCGGCGTTCACGTTCGGCACTCTGGTCGACGGGCTTGTCCCGGCCGAGCATGTCCACCAACTCGTCGAGTAACGGAACGTCCGAGACAGTCCAGGCGTCACCGTCCTGGCGAAACAGCTTCTCGTCCGCGCCTGCCGCGCGTAGTCGAGCGGGAGAAGTAAACAGCTGTGTCAGTAGCTCTTTCGGAGTCAGGATCGGCCAGAGAGTGTCGAGCGCCGCGGTAAATGCGCTGTTCTCCACCAGCTCTGCGGTCAGGTCCGTCCGCACTTGCTCCCAGGCTTCACGGTCACTGCGTGTCAACCACCCCTTGCCGATCCGCGCTATCGCCCGTTCGGTCAGCGCCCAGGTGAGGATTTCGGTGAACACAGTGCGTGCGTCGTTGTGGGGGAGTCTGCTCGAACGGGCTTCTTCTCGGGCCCACTCCGCGGTTTCGGTGTCGATCCGCACCGTGACGTCCGCCAATTCGATCAACAACGGGTTCTCGGGCAATCGTTGGTGATCGGCAATCGCTGCGCCGAGAACGTCCAGGATCTTCAGCGAACCTTTGAGCCCAGCGGCCTCCGGAGTGTCCTCGGCGGTGACGCGTAGACCGGGAACGAGATCACCGGTGGTCATGAACACCACGTCGGACTCTCCCAGCGAGGGCAGTACGCGGCCGATGTGGTTCAGGAACGCCGGGTTCGGCCCGACCACGAGAACGCCGTGACGTTCCATCCGCTCTCGCTGGGTGTAGAGCAGGTAGGCGACGCGGTGCAAGGCGACGACGGTTTTCCCGGTACCTGGGCCACCTTCGATCACCAGCACTCCGGGGTGTTCGAGTCGGACGATGTCGTCCTGTTCGGCCTGGATGGTTGCCACGATGTCCCGCATTCCCTCGCCGCGGGGTGCGTTGACTGCCGCGAGTAGGGCGGAATCGCTGTGCGTGTCGTGTTCTACGCCGTCGGGGCGCCCGAGTACCTCGTCGGTGAAATCGACCACGCGTCGACTCCGGGTGCGGAACTGACGGCGTCGACGCATGTTCTCCGGGTTGGCAGCGGTGGCAACGTAGAACGCGCGAGACGCCGGCGCCCGCCAATCGAGCAGCACCGGTTCGTAGTCGTTGTCCGCATCGAGAAGGCCGATCCGGCCGATGTAGGAGGTCTCGCCCGACAGCGAGTCCAACCGGCCGAAACACAGTCCGTTGTCGGCTACGTCCAGCCTTTTCACCTCTTTGGCAAGCGCGCGCACCTCGGCGTCGCGTTCCATGAGTGCTTCGCCGTTTCCGCGCAGAGCGGTGTTGTACCTGCCTTTGACTCGGGCGCGCTCCGCATCGAGGCGTGCGTAGAGCCCCTCCACATAGTTCCGCTCGGATCGCAGTTCTTCTTCGTATCCCTGGGTTGGCACGTGCCCTCACTTCCGCTGGCTGTTCCGATCCCGTAGTCGGTCGTGCGGGAACGGAAGAGCCATTCTGCGGCACTACCCGGGCCTTGCCGCAAGGCCCCCGGTGAGCTATATATTGATAGTGGAAGGGAGTGTTGATCCTCCCTCACAGTTCCTGTAACAGATCCCCCAGACTGACGTACGGCTCCCAGCCTGGTCGATGTTTGGACCCTGAACGCCACGGGTACAAATCTAGTGGCCGGTGGTCCAAAATCGGTTGCCCTCATGAACTTACGTGGATCGAGGGATTGTGAAGGCGATACTGGCAACGGCCGCAAGCATCCTTTTGGTGGTTGCCTTGGCCGTCGCCATCTTGCTTTTCCTTTCCGGATCTCCGCGCGAACGCACCTCGCACGAGCTTGCCGATACGGTGCACCCGATCGGCGGAAAGCCGACCACCTGCAGCGAGTTGTTCGGCGAAACGTGCAGCTTCGCTTTGCAGTCGGACTACAACCAGTGGGGACAAGACCTCGACAGTTTTGTCAATGCGGGAACTCTCGGCCCCTTCGCCCGCAGTATCGGCTTCGTGGCGGAGGCGAAGCTGAGCTTGCAAGCATGCGAGGTCAGCGCCGCAGCTGGTCGGACGATTCTCGATTTCTACACTCTCGCCGGGATCGACCACCCCGCGGCCACGACCACGGACCTCTTCCCCTTCTGGAACGAGTCCCGCCAATTCCTGTGCCCAGTAAACAGTTTCTGAGAACGGCTGATCGCTACTCGAGGAACAACGTCGTCGTTCGACTACGACGAGTCATGGTCCGCGCCTGGTCGGTGCACGGATGTTTATGCGAATTTCGACCGGGTAGGGCTTCTTCGTGGGAATCCTGCGAGGCAGGAATCTCGAGCGCGAATCGAAACGACCTGGAGGAACAACGTGACAGACGACAAGAGCGGCCCCAGCGAGGGCATCAAAGGCGTCGTAGAGGACGTCAAGGGTAAGGCCAAGGAAGCCGTTGGTGCGGTCTCCGGGAACGACAGTTTGACCCGAGAGGGCCGCGCCCAGCAGGACAAGGCCGAGAGCCAGCGAGAAGTAGCGAAGAAAGAGGCAGAAGCCGAGAAGGCCCGCGCGGAAGCTGCCGCGGACGAAGCGCGGCAGAAGTCCGAGCAATAGCCCTGGCGCACTCGTCACCCTCGGCCTGGGATTGATCCCAGCCCGGGGGTGTGTCGTGGCTCCGCGTTCGAAATGAAATCTCTACTTTATTGCGGCGTAACAGAATTCATGCGCCCAGCAACACGATCAAGAGGAGCTGTTCGATGCCTTCATCCCAGTCCGTCCCAGGTGCACCGGCCCCGAGAACGCCGGACCTGACAGAGCCGGTAAAGCCGCGACAGCCGTTGCCTCCCAAGGACGACCAGAGGCAACCGGAAGTGCGTACGGTAGCGGGTGCCGAGGGGAAGGTGAAGGGAAACGGTCGCGGCCAGCGGGGTGAGTACCTCACCACCGCAACCGGTACACGACTCTACGAGACCGACCACTCACTCACTGCGGGTGAGCGAGGACCGACTCTTCTTCAAGACCACCACCTTCGTGAGAAGATCACACATTTCGATCACGAGCGAATTCCGGAGCGAGTCGTCCACGCTCGCGGCGCGGCCGCACACGGTACGTTCCTGGCAAACGGTGCAGCCGAAAACATCTGTAAAGCTTCGGTTTTCGCTTCAGGTGCCCGAACCCCCGTATTCGTGCGGTTCTCGACGGTTCTGGGTTCACGCGGTTCGGCGGACACCGTCCGTGACACACGCGGGTTCGCCACCAAGTTCTACACCGACGAAGGTGTCTTCGATCTGGTGGGCAACAACATCCCGGTGTTCTTCATCCAGGACGGCATCAAATTCCCTGACGTCATCCATGCCGCGAAACCCCACCCGGACCGCGAGATTCCGCAGGCACAGAGCGCTCACGACACCTTCTGGGACTTCGTGTCGCTACACACCGAGGCCACCGCGCACACACTGTGGAACATGTCCGATCGAGGCATCCCGCGCTCCTATCGCATGATGGAGGGCTTCGGCATTCACACATTCAGGCTCGTGAACGCCGACGGTAAGACGAATTTGGTGAAATTCCACTGGAAGCCGGCCGCCGGAGTGCATTCACTCGTGTGGGAGGAAGCGCAGATCGCCGGCGGTGTGGATCCGGATTTCCATCGACGCGATCTTGCCGACGCCATCGAGGCGGGCGCATATCCGTCCTGGGATCTGGGCGTGCAGGTGTTCCCTGATACCGAAGACGAAATGTTCGAAGGCATAGATCTATTGGATCCCACCAAGATCGTGCCCGAAGAACTCGCGCCGGTTCAGGTCATCGGAACGATGACACTCGACGCCAATCCGACGAACTTTTTCGCCGAGACCGAGCAGGTTGCATTCCATCCGGGTCACTTGGTTCCGGGCGTCGACATCACCAACGATCGTCTCCTGCAGGCGCGTTTGTTCTCGTACCTCGACACCCAGATCACGCGACTCGGTGGCCCCAACTTCGACCAGATTCCGATCAACCGTCCTCACGCGCCTGTCAACGACATGCTTCGCGACGGCTTCCATCAGGACGGTGTGCATACCGGAGTCGCGCCGTACCATCCCAATTCGTTGGACGGTGGGTGCCCGTTCTTGGCCTCGGCGGACAGCGCGGCCTATATCGAGGTGCCCGAGGAAGTTTCAGGGCGAAAGGTAAGGCAGGCGCCGGCATCGTTCGACGATCACTTCTCGCAAGCTCGACTCTTCTATCGCAGTCTCTCCCCTGTCGAACAGGAGCACGTCGCGCAGGCGTATACCTTCGAATTGGGCAAGTGCTACGAGGAGAACATCAAGACCCGGAATCTGGGGATCTTGGCGAACATCGACGCGGGTCTCGTGTCGATCGTCGCAGGGGGGCTTGGCCTTCCGGTTCCCGAACCGACGGAGCCGTTGAGTGATCCGGAGCTCAGCCCTGCGCTGTCCCAGGTTGGTGGGGAATGGCCGGTAGACGGAAGGATCATCGCACTACTGGTCGACGAGAACTCCGACCTCGAAACGGTTGCCGCCGTTCGAGACAAGATCTTTGACGCCGGTATGGTGCCGCTGATACTCGGCCCGCACGGCGGAACCATCGGGGACGGTGACGACGCGGTGACAGTGCAGCGGACTTACCTCACCGCTCGTTCGATCGAATTCGATGCAATTCTGCTGAGCGGCGACGTTTCTCGGATCGGCGAGGGCAAGTTGGATCCACGGGTGGAGACTCTGCTGAACGAAATGTATCGTCACAGCAAGGCAATTGGTGGTTGGGGTGAGAGCATGAGTGCGCTGGCTGCCGCCGGTATCGACGAGTCTGCATTGGGAGTCGTGGTCGATGCGGACGCGGAAGGGGCCCTGGCCTCGCTGGCTCAGCTTCTGAAGACGCACCGCGTGTGGGGGCGTTTCGAGGTGCCGCCCACATCCTGAGTGCCGGCGTACGTTCGAACTTGCGGTGTGGCCGAATCGGCAGTTCGGCCACACCGCCGGAGTGAAGACGAGGGAAGGGACGAAATAGTGGCTCGCAAGGACTCACAACCTCAACTCAAGGATCAAGAACTCTACGAAGAGCGACGCGAGAACGGCGATTCCAAGGAGAAGGCGGCCCGAATCTCCAATGCGGCCGCCAATCGAGGGCGGTCGAACGTCGCCAAGTCCGGTGGTCAATCCTCACCGTACGAGGAGTGGACGGTCGACGAGATGAAAGAACGCGCCAAGGAACTCGATCTGCACGGGTATTCGAAACTGAACAAGGGTGAGCTGATCGAGAAACTCCGAAATCACTGAGCGTCATTCTGCTCGAGTCGTATTCTGCTTGTGCGGAATACGACTCGAGCGTTCGGTTCAATGACCTTCTTGATCGAAGAGTTCCTGACCTTCCAGTCGTTTGACCCGACGGTGTTCCATCAAGATGACCGCTGTCCCGACGATGAAGGACACCACGCAGACGACGCCGGCAATGATCGACCATCCGCGAAATCCGTAACCCGCTGCCACCAAGGTCAATCCGAGCGTGGCCAGGCCCAGCCCGATCAGCAGATATCCGGGATAGTTGCGGCCGTCGCTGATTGCCTCCCCGACGTGCGATCGATTGGTGTGTTCGTCATCTACCGGTGAACTCCCGCTCGTGTTGGTCACGGCGCACTCCATCCTGAACTCGTGAAGACCTGAGATTCTTCGCTTGTGGTCGCTTCACAGGGCAACTACCCCATCGACGCTTGGATGAAACGGATGGAGTAGTGCCGAAAGACGGAGAACGTCGTACGCTCGACGTATCGGATGTGCAGGAAACCGGTGCGAGGAAGGCCTATGAATGCGAAGCCGAATCCCGACCTATTCTCCGTAGGTACACCGACTCTCGGTGTGGAGGAGGAGTTTCTGCTCTGCGATCCGCGGACTGGGCATCCCAGTCCGCGCAACGTCGAAGTTGCATCTGCCGGGCGAGAACTCGGTATCTCGCTGCAACTCGAACTCACGCGTTGTCAGGTGGAGACGTCCACTTCGATCGGAAGTCATATTCGTGATCTTCGTGATCAACTCTGTGAATCTCGTGCCCTCACCGCCGACGCTGCTGCTCGCGTGGGTTGTCAGCTCATTGCAGTCGGGACACCGTTCTACGATCCGCCGGTCGACGAGATCACTCAGAAGTCGCGATATCAGCGGATGGCCGGTCAATTCGGTGCGATCACCGAAGGTGTGATGTGTGGCTGCCACATTCATGTGGGTGTGGAAGATCGAGAACGATCGGTCCAGATCGTCAATCATCTGCGCCCGTGGTTACCGACCTTGCTGGCGTTGACGGCGAACTCCCCGATCAGCGGTGGACGCGATACCGGCTATGCGAGTTGGCGTTACGTCCTGTTCGGCAGATGGCCCAGTTCGGGCCCGCCACCGTACTTCGAGTCTGTGGGGCACTACGAAGATGCTGTTGCAGCGATGCTGGAGACAGGGGTCATTCTCGATCCGCACATGGTCTATTGGGACGTGCGCATGTCGGATCACCTTCCCACCGTGGAGGTTCGGATCAGCGACGTGCCCGCCACCGTCGAGGAGACGCTGACTCTCGCCACGCTGGTGCAGGCCCTTGTCGGCACCGCATCCGCCGCGATCACCAAAGGTGAGGCGGCGCCCGCTGTGGATCACGAACTACTCCGGGCGGCTTGCTGGCGGGCGGCACGCGACGGACTCGACGGGAGGTCGCTGGACGTGGAATCCGTGCGCTTGCTGACCGCCCACCAGGCAGTTCGGCGATTGGTGGATCATGTTGAACCTGCGCTGACCGCATTCGGAGAGTTCGAGCAGGTCACGGCTTCCTTGGACAAGGTCTTCAGCAACGGAAACGGAGCGATCGTGCAGCGCCGGCAACTCGCCCGCCGGTCACGGGTGGCTGATGTGATCGACGAGTGCGCCCGACGCACTTTCGAAGGGTGCAGTTCGCACGGGAGCAGTGAGATGTAGGCAACGGGGAGGCGTTGACTTCCAATTTTGTGCCGAGTTCACTGGAAATGAGGACTTGTCGACTCCTCCCGTGCAGAGATCATCCCGTCTGTAGGTCGTGTCGCGAGTTGCATACTGGCGAAGGGTTAGTCATGAAAAACGAATCTGGCGAACGGGCGTCCGAAGAACCTCAGTCTGCGCGCGGAGCGCCGGGCTCCCGAGGTACGGGCTCGAATGAACCTGGAGGCGGTCCGGTAGATCGGCCTTCCGGCTCGTTCGACGACGAGGAGACGATTTCGGGGGTAAAAGGAACCGCGACAACTCCCGCCGAGCCCACCGCATCCGAACCGGCTGTGCCGCCGTACGACGGACGTCAGGAGGCCGCAAAGAAGTCGGCCTTCAAGGAGGCCGAGAGTTCTGGTGGACCGAATACGGGAGGGGCCGGCGAACCTGTCGTCGATTCTGAGTTCAAGGCACCACCGGCGGAAGAGACTCCTGGTGGACGAACTGCATCCCCTGCAGACGAGCAACCCGCCGCGGAGACGACTGAATCGGCTTCCAGTGAAAGCGGAGTGGGGCCGGCACATCAAACCGGCGTAGGGAGGAGCGAAGACAGGAAAACGTGATGATCTGACAGATCAATCGTGTTACGCGTTCACGTCGGTGCGTCGGACGTGATGTTTGCTGCATCGGCCATCCTGTGTCGATCAGATGGCCGGAGGGACAACATATGAATGACGATCCACGCCCCGCGCTTCCGTCGGACAAGGACCTCGATGCGCTGTGCATTCGGCTCGCTACCTTGGTCGAGGAGCGCGACCTGACAGTCGCTACCGCGGAATCGCTGACTGCCGGGAATATCGCCGCGCACCTGGGGAAGGCACCGAACGCCGGATCGTGGTTTTGTGGCGGGATCGTCGCGTACACCCGAGCGGTCAAGCATTCCCTACTTCATGTTCCGGACGGGCCAGTGGTCTGTGAGGAGGCTGCCCTGGTCATGGCACACAGCACTGCCACGCTGATGGGCGCGACCTTGACGCTGGCCGTCACCGGCGAAGCCGGACCGGATACACAGGAGAACGATCCACCTGGAACTGTGTGGTTCGGGGTCGTCGACCATGGGACCGCTGACACGGAGAAGCAGGTGTTCTCAGGTGCCCCCGAAGTCGTCCTGAGAGCAACTGTCGAGCACGCGATCCAACTACTTCTGCGTCACGCATCCGGCCGCGACACAGCGAGCTCGAGAGTTGTGAACTAGTCGAGTATTCAACTCTTCGAACGGTTCTTCCTGTGATGACCTTTATATTTCGCAGGTGCCTGAGAGGTTGGAACCAGATGACCGTCGGCCGTGTACTTCTCGACTACGAGGTTCTTGCTGACTCCGCGGTTGGCATCCACTGCGCAAGTGATTGCTTCCTTGTCGGAGTCGAAAGGTTCCTCGGTCGAGGAGCCGTCGGGCATCGTGATCTTGTACCGATCCATACATCGACTATTGCGGGTAGATCCGCCTCCGACAACCTTTGTTCACGGAAATATCGGTCTGGCGGATCCTGTCGATCAGCGAGTCCAATAGTCTTCGGGCCTCCTACCTGAACGGAATCCGTAGTGCTCGAGCATCGCTGTCGCTTCCGGGAAGTTCGCCGCTAGAGTTTCGGGCACATGGGCATCGCTTCCGAATGTCACCGCTTTGCCTCCCTCTTCGCTCCACCACTGCGGTATCCAGGGCCACAGCCGACGGGTGTTCATCTCGAGGGCTCGGCCGCTGTCGGCGATGGCGCGCATGGCATTTCGGAATCCGTCTTCGAATCGGCGGGGATCGAAAGGTCCGGCGCTTTCGGTCGGCCATGCGCGCACCGCGTAGTCGATGTGGGTGAACACTTCGAAGGCGCGGGAACCCGCTACCATGCACGGAATCTCTTCGAGGTACGCCCAGATCACCTCGTCAGCGCCCCAAATTCGGAACAAAGTGTTCGGTTCACTCCGATCGCCGCCGACTTCGAGCGTGTGCAAGGAACCCAATACTCGGTCGATGCCGCCGAGATCGAGGAATTGCGCCGCTTGCGCTTCGTGCAGGTGCGGTTGTCCGAACTCGACTCCGGTGAGAATTCGCAATTGAGGAAAACGGTGTCGGCATTGTTCGATGCTGTCGAGATAGCCGTCGAGGTCGAGGATGGGTGCGCGGACGTAGCCGTTGGTGCTCAACAGGTGATGTTGATGGGGCATCAGATCTGCGGCGGTTGTGCGCCAACGAGCATCGAAGTCGAGATGCTCGGTGAACACCAACGCGGGCAATCCGATTGCTTCGGCACGCGCGCAAGTCTGTTGCATTCGCCCGGAAGCGTCGGATTGGCCCGCCGGTATCCCACGACCACTCGCTGTGAACATGACTGTCCGCGGGTAGTTGCATGTTCAGTTCGTATCAGAGCCCGGGCGTTCTGGCCTGATTACAGCTCGGACTGGCGCGCGAAATCGCTCTGTGCAGTGCTTCCCCAAATCTCGGACGACTGAGTCTCGGGTTCGCTGTCCAGCTTTCGGACGTCGTGAATGAACTCCACACCGTGCAATTCTTCGGCAGGAACCGACAGAAGCTTGCAGGTGGTGCTGACGAAGAATCGCTGTACATCTTCCAACTCGAGACGCCCACCGGGCCGGTACCAGTGCGCGACCCCGGTACACATCTCGAGTATTGCGAGTCGGCTCAATGCCAGATCTTCGATGTCAAAGGCGCCCACGCGTTGGCCGCGTTCGAGGACCTGTCCGAAAAGAAGCTCGTACTCGTCGCGCAGCGTCTGCAACTCGATGCGGTTGTCGCCGGTCAACCCGCGCATCTCGTACTCGGCGACGCGGGCAGTCAGTTGGTTGACGGCGGTAATGCCGACGTGTGACGACACCAGGCCGGCGAGCTGGACTACGGGATCGGCGCTGCGGCGCATCGCCCGCTCTCCCGACTGTGTCAGCTCGTCGAGGCACGACCGAATGATCGAAGCCAACAGTGACTCTTTGCTGCCGACATAGTGATAGAGCGTTGCCGAGTTGATGCCGGCTTCTGCTCCGAGTTCACGAATGCCCGTGGCGGCGAACCCTTTCGTCGCGAACAGCGTGACTGCCGCCCGTTGAACGCGCCCCAGGTCCATGATCCTCATTTCGTTTGGTTGCCCAATCATGCTAGCATCGCCGCCGAAATCGAACGACGGTCAATCATTCGATTGATAGCTGCTCATATACTGGCAAATTGCATCTCAAATAATCAATCGATCGATTGAAAAAAGCTTGACTGTGCCCTGGGTCACTGCATAGTGTGCTTGTCGAGCCTCCCTCTCGGTGCGAGAGCTAACAGGGCACTCCATACAAGGAGCAATGACATGAACGACGCGAATCCCCCATCTCCCGCAACTGTCGACAGGCCCGCCCTGCGGCGGGTGGCCGGATCAGTTCTGGTCGGCACCACGATCGAGTGGTACGACTTTCAGATCTACGGTGCCTCCGCCGCTTTGGTCTTTGCGCCGCTGTTCTTTTCGGGCGCAGATCCCGCTCTGGCGACGATTCTCTCCTTCGCTACCTTCGCGGTCGGCTTTCTAGCGCGGCCACTCGGCGGTGTTGTGATGGGCCACTTCGGGGACCGTATCGGACGCAAGAAGGTCTTGGTTCTTGCACTTCTTCTGATGGGAGCCGCAACATTCCTGGTCGGCGTCCTTCCGACGTCCAATCAGATCGGTGTGTGGGCCCCGATTCTTCTTGTTGTGCTGAGGCTGATCCAAGGCTTCGGTGTCGGCGGTGAGTGGGGTGGCGCAGTTCTGACTGCTGTGGAATACGCACCCAAGAATCGCCGAGGCTTCTACGGCAGCATGCCGCAGGTCGGTGTGCCGGCCGGTCTTCTGCTGGCGACGGCCGTCATGTTCGGCACCAAGGCGCTCACCGGAGACCAATTCCTGGTGTGGGGATGGAGAATTCCCTTCCTGCTGAGTATCGCGTTGGTCGCCGTGGGACTTTACATTCGCACCGCGTTGGAAGAGACTCCCGCATTCGCACGCGTAAAGCAGCAGAACACCGCGGTCAAGATTCCGATGGTCGACGCGTTCAAGAACTATCCTCGTCAGATCATTCTTGCCGCAGGTTCGATGATCAGCACGGGCGCTTACTTCTACATCCTCAACACCTACAGCCTGACCTACGCCGACCAGTTCGATCTGCTGTCCGGAAACCTCATGCTCGGAGCGGTCATGGTGTCCGCACTCGTTGCAGTCATCTTCATTCCGATCTTCGGTCAACTGTCCGAGAAATTTGGCCGACGCCGGATCCTGATGGTCGGCATCACCGGCATGGGTCTCTGGGTCTTCGTTGCCTTCGCCGCGATAGATACCGGCAACTTCTGGATCACCACAGGCGCATTGGCCGTCGGCGCCTTCATGCTCAGCATTTCGTACGGACCGCAGGCGACGTTCATCGCCGAATTGTTCGATGCGCGGGTGCGCTACAGCGCGGCGTCCATCGCTTTCCAGATCGGTGTTCTCTTGGGTGGCGCAATCGCACCGATGGTCGCGGCCATGTTGGTTCGCGCGACAGGTGGATCGTTCGCGGTCGCTGTGTATATCGCTGCCCTGTCGGTTATTTCGCTGATCAGCGTCTACTTCGTCCGTGACACCGATCTCGACGAAGGAAGTCGCGACATGTACATCGATGACAACGGGGCGTATCTGCCGCCGGTCGATCAACGCTCAACGGCTGTCAACTAATAGAGGAAACTTCAATGATCACAAAGAGTTTCGAAGAGATCTCTATCGGAGACATTGCGGTAACAGACCCGCGAGTCGTCACCGAAGACTATGTGCGAAGTTTCGCCGACCTCACCTGGGACCGCCATCCTCTTCACCTCGACCCCGACTACGCGCAGCGGACGCGCTTCGGTCGACAGATCGCCCACGGTGCTCTCATGTTGTCCACCTTGCTCGGCCTGGTGGAGTTGGATCCCCGTTACCTGCAGTGCTTCTATGGGCTCGACCACGTCAGGTTCCACCGGCCGACCTATCTCGGCGACTCGGTGCATGCGGTGTCGGAAGTGCTGTCGGTGCGCCCTCGCTCGGACGGTGAGACCGCGATCGTGACGTCGAAAGGCTCACTCGTCAACCAAGACGGAGACCTTGTTTTCTCCGGCGAATTCTCTTTCCTGGTAGGCGAGACCCATTTCCTCGACCTCGAAGTGGGTGCTCGGTGAGTTCTCGGCCGCATATGTCATGGTGGCAGGATCTCGAAGCAGAACACTTCGAATGGACTGTGCCAGAGCAATTCAACATCGCGCACGCATGTGTCGATGTGCAGAATCCAGATGATCTAGCCCTCGTCGTAGACACCGGTGGACACTGGAGTCGGTACACATTCGGCGAAGTCGCTACGACAAGCCGAAAGTTCGCAACCGTGCTTGCGGATCTCGGCCTTGTCTCAGGGGATCGCGTCGGTGTGATGGTCCCACAGGGGATCGAGGTCCTCGCGACACATCTGGGCGCCTTCCGATCCGGAATGGTCACCGTTCCGCTTTCGGTCAAGTTCGGGTCGGACGCGCTAGTACATCGAATGCGTGACTCCGGTGCGAAAGTGCTTGTGGTCGACAAGGACTGTTACGAACGAGTTGCCGACGGAATAGGTGAGATCCCCGGCCTCGAAGCCGTGATCGTCGTCGGAAAGACGGATCAGCCCTCCGATTCGAGGCCCGCGCGACTCCTCGATTTCCACGGCCTCATCGACGCCGCCGCGGAAAGTAGTGAACTGGCAGCGACAGGCCCCGATTCACACGCCATCATCATCTATACCTCGGGAACGACGGGGAATCCGAAAGGCGCCCTCCACGGGCATCGAATTCTCTTGGCGCACATGCCCGGTATGCGGACGGCATTCGACAATGCGCCGCAGCGGGGAGATGTCTTCTGGACACCTGCAGACTGGGCCTGGATCGGTGGTCTGTTCGACGTTCTCTTTCCTGCTCTTGCGTTGGGATGCCCTGTTGTTGCGACGCCCGACAAATTCACGCCGTTGCGTGCGGTCGAGGTTCTGAGCCGCCACAAGGTGACGGGCGCCTTCATTCCGCCCACTGCGCTCAAGCAGATGCGAAGCATCGGTGTCGACAAGACTGCGGCGCGTGGTATTCAGTTGCGGGCATTGGGAACTGGTGGCGAGGCGCTCGGTGACGCGCTGCAGGCATGGGTTGCGAGCACGCTCGGCGTGGCTGTCAACGAGTTTTACGGGCAGACAGAAATGAATCTGACCATCGGCACGTCGCGGTCGAAGTGGAGTCCCGCCAGCGGCTCGATGGGTCGCGCTTTTCCGGGTTTCGACGTCACCCTCCTCGATCCGCTCGGCGAGCCGGTCGAGGTGGGGCAGGTAGGCGAGATCTGTGTGAAGGCAGGCAACCCCGGACAGTTCCTCGGCTATTGGAACCAACCGTTGAAGACTGATGAAAAGGTCTACGACGGGTGGATTCATACCGGTGATCTGGGTCGGACCGATGAAGCGGGGAACTTCTGGTACCAGGGGCGTGCCGATGACGTCATTTCGTCCGCGGGGTACCGCATCGGCCCCGGAGAGATCGAAGAGTGCCTGCTCTCGCATGACGAGGTAGCCATGGCCGGCGTCATCGGTGTTCCGGATCCGTTGCGCGGGGAAGCTGTTCACGCTTTTGTCGTTCTGTCCGAAGGTACGAACTCTTCGGAAGAGCTTCGCCAGGAGTTGCAGACCCACGTGAAAAGCCGCCTTGCTTTCTACCAGTACCCCAGGGAGATCACGTTCATCGACAGCTTGCCGCTCACCACTACCGGCAAGATCCTCCGACGTGAACTCCGAACATTGGCCACGGACGCGAACGGCCTTGGCTAGCAGACGCCTACATGTTGGGTAGGACCACCACGAAGAACCATCCGCTCAGCGCAAGACCGATGAATCCGGTGAAGAGGCCGACTATTGCATCCCAGGGCAGCTGGCGGGCATTCGAGAGCAAATGCCCGCCAGACTTCCTCGGGTGACGTCGGAGCGCGAAGATTCCTGTTGTAATCGCGCCGGCGCCCAGCAGGATGCCGAAGCCGAAAGCCCAGAACAGAAGCACCGACAGCGCACCGAGCATCTCCGATCTTTCACTCCAGCGCGCGACGCGCTGTGTTTCGGTCGGGGGAGGCCACTTGTGAGAAGGCGTCAGCGCTGCTCCGAAACGGCGGGTGCGGCGACGGATCGACTGGTCGCTGAGAAACATTTTTCACCACCGCAGGAGTTGAGTTGATGAGCTCGGTCGATGAGCCGTTGGTATCTACTCGTCTACCCCGTCTTGGCGGATATATGCCGCTGAATTCGGGGCTAGCAGGTCGTCGCTTCTTCCCAGGAATTTCCGTTCCACACGATGGCGACGGGGTACTCGTTGTTCACCCCGGTTTCCCAGTAGTCGATGATGCCGTGTCGCTCTGATTCGAGTTCGATCCAGCCGATGCTGAATCCCCCGCGGAGGATGCGTTGGGCTCGTCGGTCGATCTCGTCCAGCGAACTGCAGAGCCCTCGTACTCGGGGCTCGATCCAGTCCGCGGAGGGATCGAGGATGGTGATCTCCAAGATGCTCGCGTCGCTCAGCGGGATCTCGATCAGAAGCTCACCTGAATCTCGTACCTCTCGGGTCGATCGATTCTCGTAGGCGTGCAACAGCTCTCGCGGATCGAACAATGAGGGGTTGCCACCAGACCGTCGAGACCAACCGAAGCGCAGCACGGACATATTCTCGCCCACGAATCGCAAGAATGTTATTCGAAGTGAACTGGTCATTCGATGTGAGCTGGTCACTCTATGTGAACAAGGCCCTCTAGGGCGTCCAGGACCCGGTCCAGTCCGAACTCCCACGCCGCCTCGGGGCTGTACGGGGTGTTCTTGGCCTCGCCGGCCGCGCCGCCGACTCGCTGCGCCAACGGGAAGTCGTCGTCGAGGTATGCGGCCAGACGCTGGTTCCAGGACGACCACACCTCGGCCATGTCGGCTGCGCGAGGGTCGGGGCGCCGCGCTTGCGCCGAGGATCGGGCGAAGTCGGCCACGAATGTCAGCGCGGAGTCCCGGTCGATGTCGGTCAGTCCCGCGCCGTCGAAGGCATGAAGTTCGTGGTCGTATTTCGCGATGGTGCCCGGACCTAACGCGGTGCGCTGGTCGGTGATGTCGAGGAGCCACCAATGCTCCGCATAGAGGGCAAGTTCTTCCACAGCGACCTGGCGCACACGTTGGCGCCAGGTCAAGTTTGCGTACGGCAGGCGTGGGTTGTTTCCGTGTACGGCGTCGACCATCAGCACCAGCAGATCGTCGCGGGATCCGACGTGGGTGTACAGCGCCATTCCCGAGATGCCGAGGTCGGTGGCGAGGCGACGCACGGTCACGGCGTCGAGCCCCTCGGTATCTGCGAGGGCGAGCGCAGCGTCGACCGCCTGCGAGGTCGTGACCTTCGCACGCGGGCCGCGGGCGCCACCCTTCGGCGCGAGGGGGTGATCGCGCCAGAGTAGGTCGATCAGTTCGCGTGCCATCAGTCATCTCCAAGAATCGGGAATATCTCAACCGTGATATACCTTATACGGTGCATACTGTATTCACTGCATAAGGTTTATGATCATGGAGGCCACGATGAAAATCACCAGCACTGCTCTGTCCTTGAACGTTGCCGACACCGACGCGTCGGCGCGCTTTGCGAAAACCCATTTCGGTTTCACCGAGGCCATGGCCGACGACGGCTTCGTTTCCCTGAATCATCCGGATGCCGGGGTCAACGTGGTGTTCCTGCGCACCGGCCTCGGGACGTTCAAGCCCGACTTCGTCGCAGGTCCAGCCGGCCAGGGCATGCTCATCGCATTCGTGGTCGATGACCTCGACGCCGAGTTTGCCCGAATCGCCGCCGAAGGTGCCTCCGTTGTCACCGGGCCGGAGACCGAACCGTGGGGTGAGCGTTACTGCCAGTTCGTCGACCCCAACGGAATCGTGTGGCAACTCGTTCAGTGGGTGTGAAGAACCCGAGTGCTCGGCTCGGTCCGCCGTGCCGGGTGCAATCCCGAGTTGGAGTTGGGTGCGCGAGAGGGTCGGTGGCGATGATATAGAAGACCGCGGTGCTGTTGTGGTCACGGGGCCGCACGGGTGTGTACGCGGCAACGAATGTGTGCAACAGTGCCAATTCGTGTGTGGGGAGAACTGGATAGCTCCGAGGACGTCGGCAGATACGGTCGACCCGTTCGCGGCACGGGAGCCGAGCAGTAGCAGCAGTGAACCCGTCGGTGATAGTCGCTCGCGCTCTCTCCCGTCCGCGCCCGGAAGGCGCGGGTGAATCCACTGCCCGTTTCGGAGCCGAATTCTTTTGCTATCCAACCGATCTCGCGGTTCTGTTTCAGGTACTCCGACGAGGCGGCGATCCGTGTTCGAAGGCGCCACCGAGTGAAGGTGAGGCCGGTTTCCTCCACGAAATACCGCTAGACCTGTCAGCCAGCTACCCGTCTAGAAGTGAAACCCCGATCAGGCGAAATCGATGACTACCTCCCTCGCCCCGTCGTCGAACGAGTCGAACGCCCGACCGAGAGCATCCTGCGCATCACCGTCCAGTTGACTTCGTCGGCGGACGACCCGAACTGGTTGCGTCCCAACGTCGCATTCCGCAACCAGCTAGGTCCGCGGTACGACGACGTTTCTCGTATCTACGCGGTGCGCACCTTCGACGCGTCGAGCGGTTCGATGACCTTCGACGTCGTGCTGATTCGGCTTCAGCGGCCCGAGGGTCTGACCGGCGTCGGTTGGGTCGCTACCGATGACACCGAGGCGTTCGCGGTGTGGGGAGCAAGGGAACTGGACCAGATGCGGGCCATCCGAGCGCATTTCCGTGAGACAGTCGGCCTGGCGAAGGATGACGTGGTTGTCTTCGGTTACTGGAAGCGTGGAGTCAGCACCACCGAGATCTATCAGAATCGACTTCGGAACTACACGAGCATCCTCGAAAGCGGCGGCACACTTGCGGATATCGACGATCTGGCAATCGGAATCTGACGCGACTGTTGGATTCTTCAACCCGCCGCGTGTACTTCCGGCACCAGGGAATTGCCCGGTGCGATGTTCGAGCAGTTGTCCGGCGCCGGATCCCCGTTGAAACGGTCGTTGAGCCAGGTGATGGCGCCGGGGAGCCACAGCGCGCCACCCGGAACGTGACTGATGGTGTCGTACTGGTCGTACTGGATGGACAAACCTGCGGCGCAATAGCGAGTAGCGAGTGAACGGACGTCCCCGGCAACCATGACTCCGTCGCCAGGGCCGACGCCCGGTCCACCTGGCTGGGTGCCCTCGAGGGCTCCGTTTGCGGCTTGAGCGATGAACATCGGGATGGTGGGTATCGGCGCGTTGCCCATGTTGATCTTATTGGCGACGTCGACGTACTCGGGCACCGAGTTGGGGTTCGCATACTCTGGTTTGGCAAGGTCCTGCCAGGTCACCCCCGGGTACTGCAGGATGACGTTCCCGATCGAGGCATCCTCGATGCGAGGTAGGAGTTCGCGTCCCCGATCGCCGAGATACGGATCGAAATCTATCTCGTAGGCACGGGCAAGTCCGACGACTGCCATCCCGACAACGCCTGCCCAACCGATGCTTCCGTTTGCGTACCGGAGGTTGTTTGCGGGGTTGACCAACAGTCCACCTTGGGCGGCGCCGATCAGGTCCTCGTTGATCTCCGGGGCGTAGTCAGGAGCGAGGATGGACGCCCAGTTGGTGGCGATTGCTCCGCCCGAGTATCCCATCAGGCCGATCTCGGCTGATTCGGCAATACCTGTCTCGGGAGTATTCCGGGCGGCGCGAAGAGAGTCGAGAGTCATCATTCCGTATTCGGGTCCCGCAGCGAAGTCTGCGTTCGGCCCTTCGGTGTCGGGAATGACGACGGTGTACCCCAGCGCCAGTAGGGGACCGAACATGACCGCTTCGCCGGAAGCGAGAGTCCCGCCGAAGGCGACATTGCGTCCGCTGGTGGTCAGGCCGCCGATCAGGGTGTCCCCAGCGATAGCTCGTGACGGACCGTCTTCCGGGTTCAGTGAATCGTAAGCCGACTGGAACGAGACAACTTTGTCCGGCTGGGCATTGGGCGGTCGAAGAATCGATGTGACATTCGCAGACGGCCGGCCGAGAGCGTCGGTCGACCGGTACAACACCTGCACGGCCTGTAATGGGGTAGGAATGTTGACGACGTGATAGGGCAAGGTTCTCGTTTTGAGAACGGCCCCAGGCGGATACGTCGACAGCGGTGCCGAACCGTCGTACTGGTAGAAGGAATCCGCCGACGGTTGCGCGGCGACAGTAGGTGCTGTGATGCCTGTGAGTGCAATGGCGGTCAGCGCCACCACTCCACGAAAGAGAATCCTTGTTGTCACGATCGACCCTTCGATGTCGTATTTCCTTCGACGCTTGACGAACTGCTGTGATGACGAACACACGCTATCTTACTTTTGAGTAATAAACGAGAGAGTGTGTCTTGCCTCTTTGGATCACTTATGGATGCAATGGGATTGAGATCGTCACCGGTTTCTGGATGATTCAGTCCAGGGCGTCATGTGTACGATACGACTAGTAGCTATCGCGTCGAACTGCTGCCTTGGGTCGCCCATAGCCGTTCAGGGGCGTCTGGTGTCGGGAAATGCTCTGTGCTGCAAGGTATTGAAGGACAAAGGGGTAGACATGGGTAAGTGCGCTCCCGGTGGCGATGTGTCTCGCGGCCCGGGTGATGCCGAGACGGGATTGCTCACTCCTCCGAGCGGTACACGTAGTGAGGTGGCCCACGAGAAGGCCCTCCGATCGGCGGAATCTCTTTTGAAGTCCGGTGGCATGAAGGCTGCGACCATCGATGCGATCTCCGAACACTCGGGCGTCAGCAAGGTGACTCTGTATCGGCACTGGCCGTCGCGGCAGGCGATCGCTGCTGAAGCATTCGGTGTGCTCATGGCTCGTCATCTGACATTTCCTGAGACCGATAGTGCGCAAGCCGATTTGAACGACTATCTGGGTGACATCGGAGAGTTCTACCGGGGTCCACTCGGTTCGATCTTTGCCGAACTTGTCGGTGCGTGTGCCAACGATCCGACGACGGCGGCATACTTCCGTACTTTCTTCCTCGACGAACGTCGTCGAGGCTTCGCCGAACTGATTCGGCGATGTGTGAATTCCGGCTACTTCCGTGAAGACATCGAGACCGAGGAAGCGATCGATCTGTTCTTCGGGCCGTTGATCTACCGGATGTTGGTCGGGCACTCGAGTATCGACGACAACACAGTGCGGTCGATCATCGATCACGCAGTTCGTGGGCTCCGGAGTGGCGATCAAGAGGGTTGACTGTTGAAATCGCTTGTGTGGGAGAGGGTGATCCGGCCCTCTCCAGCGTTGCGGCGGGTGTCAATTCGGTACCGTCAGCTGAGCATCTTCAGGACGTTCTGGTACTCACCGTTCATCTCGGCATGACGAAGCGGCTTGGCGGCCTCGACCACGATCTCTGTGGCGTTGTTGTCAGCCTTCAACAGAGCAAGGGTTTCTGCGACGTAATCATCAAGGGGTAGGGAAGATTCCGAGTTCTCCTGGCCCATCAGCGTAGTGCGGACTCCCGGTGGGATGAGATCGATGCACTGGATCGAAGTATCGGCGAGTTGTGCGCGCATGCTCTCAGTGAAGAGATGAACAGCAGCTTTCGTGGCGTTGTACGTGGACGTGATGGGTAGCGGGACGAAGCCGACAGCGGATGAGACAGTGACGATAGTGGCGCTGGGCTTCGTCAACAGATGCGGGATGAACTGGCCGACCAAGCGAATTGTCCCGAGGAGGTTCGTCGTGACCGTTCAAGGCGTGGCTGCAGCAATTCCAGCCGCTTGCTTCATGGCCTGTGAGACATATCCGGTGCCGATTCTGACGCCACCGAGCCACTCGGTCAGGCGCGCCGCCTCGGCATCGAGAGAACGTCGCGCAGGCTCTGACACGGTCTCGAGCAATCGAACGTGCACCGCACCGGTTTCGTCTTGGATCCAGCACCCTACGACGCGACCATCGACCCATGCGGTGGTACCGGCGTTGCCGCGGGTGTCGAAGAGTTGGTTGCGGTGCGGTCCGAGATAGAAGTCGCGGCCCTTCCATCCCATGATCGTCGGGTCGAGCACCGGTAGGAGTGCCACCCAAGGACCTGGATCCACCACCTCCGCGACGTCGTTCGGCAGCAACCAGCCTGTGCCACCGCCATCGAGTGTGACTGCAACGGCATCGAGTTCGGCGAGGGCAGCCCGGACGACCGTCTTCGTCGAGCCCAACCACCAGACGATGTCGTCCTCCGTCCCCGGCCCGAAGGTGTAGAGCCAGCGTCGGACTATTTCTCGGTATCCGTCTGCAGATTCGAGAGCGACGGGGGCGTCGTCGAGCCAGTATCGAGTGAGAGTCCACAGTGGGCGTGAGACGGGGAAGCGTCCGGTGTTGGTGCCGCGCATGACGTCTGCGGTGGCGCCCAGATGAGTGAGAACCCTCGGCGCCGACCAGATTTCACCTGCCGAACCCTCGACCTTCACATCGATCATCGGCACTGCCTGACGGACGTCGACTGCTGAAAGCCCTTCAGGTGCATCGGCGAGCAGTGACAGTACCTCGGAGCGTGCGCGATCGAGCCAGTCGTTGCCGTCGACGGCGAGTCCGGCTTTGACTACGTCCTTGGACATTCTGGCGCGCTCGGTGTTCGCGACGCGGACGGACGCACTCGACCACGCGGCAGGTAGCAAGTCTCGGGGAAAAGTGAAGAGTGTGCGGCGCATTGCCAATTGCTTCACGAGGCTTCGCTGCTCGTACAGGGCGCAGTCGACGTCGGCGGCGTCCAACGACCGCACCCTCGCCCAGCAAGACAGGTAGACCGTCGCCGACTCGGTGGCGTGAAGCACCGTCATGGCCTTGGCCGCACCTTCCGGAGAATCGACACGGAACGAAGGCGCCAGCGCATGACGTACTCCTATGCGTGCACGGCGTTCGTCGTCGGAGACATGTCGCATCAGGACATCGTGCCACAGTCCAGGTGCGTCGTATCAGCTAGTTGCGCGAGGGTGCGGTTGCGCCAGTAGTTGTCGTGTTGGAGATGGGTGATTGCACCCGGGGTGGTCGCGAAGGTTGCAAACCCTGTGGCTTCGACGGGGATCTGCAACCAGGCGGCGACGACGAATGTGTGTGCAAAGCCGTGTGTTACGACGATGTGATCGTGGTCGAGGTCGGTCATCAATTCGTGAACGCATTCGCCGACCCTCGACGCGATTTCGCGGCGGGTCTCGGTACCGGCAACGGGGCCACGGTGATCGAGGCGGTTGTTGTCGGGAGCCGGTACCTGCCGCTGGGCAAGCCACGAGTTCGAGCGCCCTTCGGCTTCTCCGAAGCTGATTTCGCGCAATCGAGAGTCTGTCGTCGCCGGAGCATCGAGTGTCCGGGCGATGATTGCGGATGTCTCAGAGCACCGTTCGAGGTCGGACGAGGTGATGCGGATCGGGTCCGAAGTGCCTGTGCGTCGACGCTTCAACTCTTCGGCGATCAATTCGGCATCACACCGGCCGGCAGGCGTGAGAACCGAATTGTGCCAGCCTCCGACCACATCCTGCGCGGTGTGTTCGGCATGAGGATGAGTGACGACGTAAAGATCCTGCACGAGACCCCTTCTGCTTACACCTTTTCCGGCAACAGTATTCCAGGATTGAGGATTCCACGTGGATCCCAGGACGATTTGATCAACTGCATTGCGGCGATGTCGGTCTCAGTGCGCCCGAGCGATATCCACGGCGACTTCGCGCGACCTATCCCGTGCTCGGCGCTGATGCTTCCATGGTGGGCAGCGACGAGTCGGAACACCGTATCGGTCAGTTCGTCGGCGACCCTCGGCTCGGCGTCCAGGAGGTTCACATGAATGTTTCCGTCGGCGAAGTGCCCGAACAGGATTGGCCGGACGAGGGGGAAACGATCGGCCAGCGTCTCTCGGAGGCTTTCGATGAACATACCCATCACGGACAGGGGGACGGAGATGTCGAGTTTGACCACCGGAGTCGTCGACGATGCGCTGATGCTTTCGGTGTGGCTCTCTCTCAGGGTCCACAGCTTCCGGGCCGGACCTGGCTCGACTGTCGCGTCCTCGATGAGATCGGCAGAGGCGGAGAGAACTTCCAGGAGCGACTCTTCCGTCTCGCGCGGCGACGAAACCTCGATCAGTGTGTACATCGGTGAAGGGGTGCCGAACGGACGTCGGGCATCGGTGTGAGCGCAGACGAGGGCGATGCCGTCGTCGGTCATGATCTCGGCGGCTTCGACGGTCAATCCGCCCTGGCGCACGCGATTACACAAATGAAGCGCTTGATCGACGTCGCGCACACCGGCGAGCACGACCTGGGTGTCGGTCGCGGGGGTGACCAGCTTCATCAAGACTTTGGTGATGACGGCGAGAGTTCCCTCGCTACCGGCAAGGAGGCCTGGAATGTCGTAACCGACGTTGTCCTTGACGAGTGGCGTCCACCTGCTCAAGACGGAACCGTCGGCGAGTACTGCCTCGATGCCGAGGATCTGCGCCCGTGTATTTCCGTATCGGACCATGCGTGTACCACCGGCATTGGTCGCGACGATGCCGCCCAGTGTCGCGGATTCCTTTGATGCCAAGTCGATTCCGAATCGGAGTCCGTGTGCAGAGGCGGCAAGGTCGGCGCGAGCAACGGTCACACCGGCGCCGGCCGCGATTGTCCGGCCGATAGGATCGACGGATTCGATCGTCTCGAGACGTCTGGTACTCAGCACCACGGACCCAGCCGAGGCGATTCCACCGCCGACCAGTCCGGTGTTTCCGCCTTGAGGTGTGACGGGAACCCCCGCGTCGAAACAGGCTCGAAGCACCGCAGACACTTCGGAAGTGTTGCCCGGTCGAATGACCGCGATCGCGTCGCCGATCCAACGTCCCGTCCAGTCGCGTGTGTAGCCCTCGATCAGTTCGGGATCGGCGAGGACGTGCGTTTCGCCGACGATCTCCGCGATGGCATCGAGGAGTCTCGCGTCCGTTCCAGGTTCGCGAGGTTCGACGAGTGTTCGGGGGTTCATATGCAACCTTGTGATCGTTCGGGTGACAATTTTTCGGGGGACAAGTGGTGGAGCACCGTGAACTCGATCCTCCGACCTCAGGTGATGCCCTGTCCAAGACCAAGTAGTGACACCTCCATCTGTTCTTCTTATAATCGCCGTATGAACCTGCAGCGTGCCCGCTATCTGATCGCTCTGTCGGATCACGGCAGCTTCACTCGCGCCGCCGCGAACGTCCACGTGGCGCAATCGGCGCTCAGTCAGCAGATCAAGGTTCTCGAGCGCGAACTCGGAGTGCCGTTGGTGGATCGTCGTGGTCCGCAGTTCACCTTCACCGCCGCCGGCCGAGTGGCGGTACGAGAGGCGCGCTTTTTGCTCGGGTGTGCAGACCGTGCGGTCGAACGAATTCGGTTGGCTGCGCGCGGTGTGGATGGGGAACTGCGCATTGCGTACACCCGCTCGTGGGCAGGCGGCGCAGTCGCGGATCTGGTCAGCACCTATCGAAAGCTGTACCCGGGCGTGGAGGTCGTCGTCCATCGTGGCACTTCAGCGCAGACAGTTGATCTCGTCCGAAACGGAGCGGTAGACATCGCGGTTGTGCGCCCGCCACTCGATGACGGCGATCGCGAACTTCCCCTGATCGTCCTAGATACGGAACCGATACTGGTTGCGGTTCCCGCGGATCATCCATTCGGGGGCCGAGCGACAGTCGAACTCGGAGATCTGGTGGACGTCCCCGTTGTGTTCTGGCCCGAGGCCAATGCTCCCGGAATGTATTCGCGTACGCTCGAACAACTTTGGCCTAACGGGGCGCCTAGCATCGTTCGATTTGAGGCCGACGACGAGCAGGTACTACATGCCGTCTCGGACGGGGTGGGTATTGCGCCGATTCCCCAGGGCAGGGCACGGATGCTCCGAATCCCAGGCGTCCATCTATGTGAGATCGCTGGTGAGCAACCAACTCTCGACGTTGCAGTGACCTACCGCCCGGATAATCCGAATCCGGCGCTTGCACCGTTTGTTGCGCTCGCTGAACGCGAAAGATCGTCGACGACTGCGTAGCGCATGTGATGCGGGGTGGGGCCTATCCGCCATCGAGGACCAGCATCATGGCCGTTGTGCGTGCACGGTTCTCGATGGTGTCGACGTGGAATCCGACGTGCTGGGACAGCTTCGACAATCGGTGCGCGACGCTGCTGTGATGAAGATGCATGGCATCGGCTGCGGCCCTCAATGTTCCGGATTGCAGGTATGCCCTCAAGGTTTCGAGTAGTTCTAATCCTTGTTTGGTGTTGCCGATCTCTTTGGCAAGAACTAGATCTGGTATTCGTGAGTGATCGATGTGTGATCCCGGCGCCAGGAGGTTGAGGGCGCCGAGATCGTCGGCGTTCACGATCGGTGTTGTTGCTGACGCCTGTGCGCGGGCGAATCGTGCAGTGCTGAGTATTGTGTTCACTTCGGAAGCCGAAGCAGTCAAAGATATTCCGGCGCGAATGGATGACGACAGCGCTGCGTCGGACAGCTCGGGTGTCGGTGCGAACGAACCCGCCACGAGATTCAGATACTCGCCGTCAGCTTCTATCCCAGCGGCTTTGCCAGGTGTGCAATCTTGGGAAATAACAAGGTGTGCAGTGCCGTCGGCTGTGTCTGAGACTGCCTTGGTTGCCACTACACGGACTGGTGTATGGGGTTCGATACCGAGACCGGCACAGGAGGTGAGCACCGCAAGTTCATCCATCGGGAACAACAGATTTCGAGTGTGCTCGGCTTCGGTAGGCAAGCGTCGGGGTTGCAGGATTATCGCTGCGGTCAGGGCCAACCGGTCGACGAGCATTTCGTCGAGCGGCAAGTGCGCACCAGGACGCTCGATCCATACTCTCCCGAGAACTTCGTCGTCTACAGTGATGTCCCTGGCCATGCTCGGAGGGAACTGGGGTTCGGGTGACCATCGGCCGCGGGGGTCACAACGGCGCAAATTCTTCTTGCTTCTACCGTGTTCCACGATTTCGATACCCACAACGCAGTCCGCCAACTGCGCGCTCGCGCGAAGCAAAGATGCGGTGTCGGAGCCGTGCCGCACGAGGGCGTCGAAGTAGTCGATGACACGTACCAGGCCTGCCGAGTCTGCATCGAGCTCGGCAAGCCGGTACATCAGTCCTTGCATCTCGCAACGCTACGAGACTGGCGACAGCCAACGCAACCCTCTCCGGAGCGCAGTGAGGGCTTCGACGGCACCCCTTTCGCTGACCGCTGCGGTCGCGACCAGTGCCGACCCGTGAAAGGTTCCGGGGAAGGAGTGCAATTCGACGCTGACTCCCGCTTGCAGCAGCCGAAGGGCGTAGTCGATTCCTTCGTCGCGGAGCGGATCGAGTTCCATGGTGGACAGATAGGTCGGCGGCAGACCTGTGAGGTCGGTGGCCCGGGACGGTGCAGCGTAGATGGAGACGTCAGGATCTTCGGGACCGGAATACGACTCGCCGAGATAGTACTTCCACGACAGGATGGCGTTGGGGCGGTGCCACAAGGGGGTGTCGACGAAGTTCGTCATCGAGACCGTCGCCAGACGGTCGTCGAGTTCAGGGATTTCGAGGAATTGGAATGCCACGGGCACAACGCCCTCGTCTCGGGCTTTGAGGACAGTGCCTGCGGCCAGTCCACCGCCTGCGCTCTGCCCTCCTACTGCGATGCGGCTGGGATCGACTCCCAGCTCCTCGGCGTGGGCGTGGATGTAGAGGAGTGCGGCGTAGCAGTCGTTGACGGGGCCGGGGAAGGGGGTTTCGGGGGCGAGGCGGTACTCGACGTTTGCAACGGCGAATCCGAGTTCGCGCGCTACCTCGACACAAAATGGATCGCTGGACTCTGCGGTGCCGATTGCGAATCCGCCGCCATGGATCCAGAGCAGAACGGGGACAGCACCGGCGGTGTTGTCCGGGGTGAAGAAACGAATCGTGACTTCCGGATCGCCGTCCAGACCAGGAGCGGACAGTTCACGAAGCGTGACTCCGTCGAATGACAGGTCGGCCAACATGGTGCCGACCAGAGCATCGTAGGTGGCCCGTGCGTTGGGGAGGTCAGCGAAGTCCACCTTCGGGAGCATGGTGAGTGCTGCGGCGAGTTCGGGGTCGAGAGTGGGGAAGGTTGTCATGCACTCATCATCGAGCCTGAATGTGGCCTACGTCACCAGTGGCTTGTAGGAAATCGGAGAGTCTTCTTCCGACGCCCGTCGGATCTCCCTAGGATGACGCCGGTGGACAGAGTACATCTCGGGGTGGGTTCGATCGACTCGGAAGTCGGGGCCAGGATCGGTGGACGCCCGCCGCAGGTTTTCGCTGGTCAGCCGATTTTGCAGACGCATGAGTATCTCCTGACGCTCGGGACACACACGGCGCCGTGGCTCGGTGCGCGAGAGCTTTCGGTATTCATCCGTCGAGGTTTCACCATCGGCGACGACGACCTCGAATACCCGGATATCGGGCTTAGGGCAGTCCTGCACCCGCCGTCATCACGAAGTGCGGAATCGGCCGGCGGTCATAAGGGGCTCGGGAGCGCGGCGTTGATCAATCTTCCCGCAGAGGGTGAGGTGATGCCGTTGGTACTGATCGCGCAGCAACCGGTACTCATACAAAATGAACCGTCCTACGCCGATGCTGTCGAGGCGGACGGGCACCGCTTCCTGTTCCAAATCAATGAAGAGGGGTGGCCAGTGGTTGCCGAGCCGCAACCCGAGTTCGTCGAGGAATACCTGTTTGGCTACGGCTCGGTGTATTTCTACGGGAGCGCTGACGCGACTGGGCTCGTTCGCGAAGTTGTGCCGGGATTTCTCGACTTCTGACCGGCCGGACGGCCCGTCTGCCGATACCGTGGGCAGCGTATCCCGACCGGCGGTTATGTCCTCGGAAGATTATTTTCGGAAGTTTGTCGATCGGTGAGTGTGCCGTTCGACGTGTAGGCAGAGGGGCCGAACGGAACGGCCCACAAACGAAGGAGATTCTCATGAAGTACATGCTGATCATGCGTTCCACCGACGAGGCCATCGAAGCATCCAAGGACATGGACTTCGACGAGATCATCACCGCGATGGGCCAGTACAACGAGTCCCTGATCAAGGCCGGTGTGCTGCTGGCGGGTGAGGGATTGGCGATGGAGGAGGGATTCATCGTCGATTTCGAGTCCGATCCTCCGCTGGTTTCCGACGGTCCATACGGGGAGACGAAGGAGTTGTTCTCGGGATTCTGGATCATTCAGACGTCGACCAAGGACGAAGCATTGGAGTGGGCAAAGCGCTGCCCGTTGGGGCCGGGAAGCAAGCTCGAGGTGCGTCGGGTGAGTGAGATGTCGGACTTCGATCAGGACAACGAGTACATCCAGAAAGAGGCCGGCTGGCGCGAAGAACTCGGTACTGATCGTCCGGTCGCAGGCTGAACCATGACCGACGAGGCGGTGCGAGAGGAAACGAGAACGGCTGTCGACGCGGTCTGGCGTATCGAATCCGCGAAGATTGTCGCCACGTTGACTCGCACCGTCGGAGATCTTGATCTTGCCGAGGATCTGGCCGCGCAGGCTCTGCTCGAAGCCGTCGAGCAGTGGCCTGCCACCGGGGTTCCGCGAAATCCCGGTGCCTGGCTTACATCTGTTGCGACGCGACGGGCAATTGACGGGTGGCGACGACGCGAGAGATTGGACGAACGCTACGCCCACTTTGCGCGCGAACTCGAGAACGACGCTTCGCACTTCGACGACGTCAGCTGGGATCCGGATCGCATCGACGACGACATCCTTCGGCTGATGTTCATCGCCTGCCACCCCGTGCTGAATCGAAAAGCGCAGGTGGCGTTGACGCTTCGGGTGGTGGGCGGTTTGACCACGGAAGAGATTGCGAAAGCGTTCCTCACGCCGACGGCGACAGTGCAGCAGCGGATCGTGCGCGCGAAGAAGGCATTGACCGCTTCGAAAGCGGTATTCGAAGTTCCAGGGAGAGAAGACTTTTCGAAACGGTTGGGCGCCGTACTCGGAGTGCTGTACCTGGTGTTCAACGAAGGCTATGCAGCCAGTTCGGGGGACGAGTGGATGCGTGCGGATCTGAGTGCAGAAGCGCTGCGGCTCGCGCGGATACTGGCCGAGCTGGTACCTCGGGAATCCGAGGTGCACGGCCTTGTCGCGTTGATGGAGCTGACGGCCTCACGATTCGGTGCCAGGACTACCTCGACAGGTGAGCCCATCCTGCTGGCGGATCAGGACCGGACCAGGTGGGACCGCCTACAGATCTCGCGTGGGCTTGCGGCGCTGGAACGGGCTGACGCCGTCGGGCGTGGACGCGGCCCGTACGGCTTGCAAGCCGCGATCGCCGAATGCCACGCGCGAGCAGCAACTTTCGAGGACACCGATTGGAAGAAGATCGTCATCCTCTACGAGGCTTTGGCGCAACTGGCGCCCTCACCTGTGGTCGACCTCAATCATGCGGCGGCGGTATCGATGGCCTACGGTCCTGGCCCTGCGCTCGAATTCGTCGACAAGCTTGTCGCTTCAGGTGAATTGGCCGGTTATCACCTGCTTCCGAGCGTTCGAGGCGAGTTACTCAGTCAGCTCGGCCGATCCGAGGAGGCTAGAACCGAACTCCTCGATGCCGCTCGGCTGGCTGGGAACGATCGTGAGCGTGCAGTGCTGGTCGCGAAGGCGGATGCACTACTCCCGGATCTGTAGCCTGTGATGAGTGGTCACGCTTGCGACGGATCGTCGGCAGGGACCATGGGCGGCATTCCGACTCCATAAGGATCGAGCATGTCCGATACGCGTCGACCCCACCGTTCATGCGCGGACTGACGAGTCATTCCGGCTGCCCGGCCTATGGTTGTCCACGTTGCGCCGAATCTACGCAGGCTCATGACGCTTGCCGTCGAATCGATACCCGCGGCGAGTTGGATCCGGAAACAGGCCACCTGCCACGCCATCTGACGCTGCGCCGGGATATCGGTGTCCTGTTCTGCCTCCCACTCAGGGCTGCCAGGTAAAGGGTCTGTTCCGACAATCTTGTCTGCCTGAGTGCCGGCCTAGGTGATCGCGGCGTTGACCGTGGTGATCGCGGCGGTCTCGACCTTCGCAGTCAGGGCGAGTTCGATCAGGTCTTCCATCAGAAGTTCTCCTTTCGTCAGGATTCGCCTGACAGTCCCCCTTGAGTTTAGTCAAGAACTTCCTGACGGATTCTAAGTTTGATTAATGCACGATCTATTTCTGTACTATCTAAATAGTCTCCGGTTCTGTTGACCGACGTCGAAGGGTTTGCTGGTGAAAATCGTGGTTTTGTCGTTCCTGGTCGCGCTGACCTTGATAGCGGTCGGGATCATCGCGGCACGCAACCGCAGCACTCGACCTGCCGTGACCGGGGCAGTTACTGCGGCGTCAACGGTTCTCGCTGCCGCCTGGACACTTTTTGCCGTGGCCTTCGTATTGGCCTGATCGAGCTGCCGTCCTAGTGCGCCAGTGGTGGCGGTGAAGGAACTACGCAGCAGGTCAGATGCGTTTTGTGTGCGGCACGATGCCGCATACTCTGGCAGGCGTGGCAATCGCTGAAACGGACAGAAACTACGGCGGAAGGTCGGTCGCGGCTCGCAAGGCCGAACGCCGTTCCCTCTTTTTGAATGCTGCTCTCAGCGTGTTTGCAGACAAGGGGTACGCCGGAAGTTCGGTGGCGGACATCTGCGCGTCCGCGAGTCTGGCGAGAAGACAGTTCTACGACGAGTTCGGTAGCCGCGAGGATCTACTCCTCGCGCTGTATGACCAGATTCAACTCGATGCCAGAATTGCAATGGTCGATGCACTCGATGCGGAGCCTTCGGTCAACCTGCGTGACAAGGCGGCAACGGCCATGGCCGCCTTCGTCGAGTCGGTCGGAAGTGACCCACGACGCGCACACGTTGCCTTCATCGACGTCGTAGGTGTGAGTCCTCGGGTGGAAAAGCATCGTGTGGACCAACGTTCGGTCTGGGCAACATTTTTCGAGTCGATTATCAAAGGGATTGTGGGCGACCACTACGAACCACCGGGTGGTTACCGGTGGGCGTCCACCGCCTTCATCGGCGCCCTTACCGCGCTGGTGCACCAGTGGAGCACTACGGAGCCTCGTCCTCCTGTGTCGGTACTGGTCGATCTGATGACGGTGCTCTTGAATGCGTTGATTGACGACGCGCCCCTTCGTGCCCGCGAATAGGTCACGAACACCAGGGGATTGTAATCCAGCCCACAACGCTCTACTCTCGTCCTCAATATGTTAGACACTCGCATCTAACTTGTGTGCTTGTGATGAGAACCGCGGCAACACAAGGCAATCTGTGCTTTTCCGGGGAGGAATTGGTATGGGACGACGCTGGACAACTGACCGACAGCGCGGGGGCTTCGCAATTGCCGTGGTTGCAGTAATCGGGCAGATCGGATTTTCGGCACCCGCCTCAGCGGCACCGGACGAAGGTGTTGCCGCCCAAGTTCAAGTCCAGCCTGCCCTGCCGCCTGCGGTTGCACCGCCATTGCTTGAACTGGACCAGGCCTTCTATGAACCGCCTGTCGAGGTCGTCGAATCCAAGCAGCCGGGTGAGATCATCGCCGCTCGCGCGGTGAATCTCGGCACTCTCAACCTGATTCCGACCAGCGTAGATTCGTGGCAGATCTCCTATCGATCCAATAATGCTGCAGGCGAGGCGATTCCGGCTGTCACGACAGTAATCAAGCCGCGCGGCGACACTCGCGATGGAGGCCCGCGCCCGCTGCTGTCCTTTCAGATGGCAGAGGATTCACTCGGAAGCTACTGCGCACCTTCGTATGTCATGCAGCAAGGCGCGTTGCCGTGGCTGGTGACGGGCGCTGCGACGGGTGGGGCTCAGTTCCTCGAAGTACAGGCGGCGCTGGCGCAGGGCTGGGCATTGTCGGTGCCCGATCATCAGGGACCCAATTCTTCCTTCGCCTCCGGCCCCGTCGCGGCCCGGATCACGCTCGACGGTATTCGTGCCGCTGAGAACTTCGAACCCATGGAGCTGCAAGGGCGGTCAACTCGCGTAGGGCTGCTCGGCTACTCGGGTGGATCGATTCCTACCGGTCACGCAGCTGAAATACGGCAGGCGTATGCCCCGGAACTGAATATCGTCGGAGTCGCCGAAGGTGGTGTTGCCGCGGATCTCGGCGCTTTGCTCGACAATGCCAACAACGCTCTAGGTGCCGGGATCGTCGCTGCCGGTGTCATCGGAGTGAGCCGAGAAGATTCGGAACTCGCCGGCTTCATCGATCAGCACATAAACCCCGCCGGTCGAGCGCTTTTCGCTGCCAAGGACAACCTGTGCATGCTCTGGACGTCGGCTGCGGTGCCCTTTCTCAACATCAAAGGTTTCCTCGATGTCCCGGGAGATCCCGTCCAACACCCCACAGTGAGAGCCGCGCTCTCCCGCGCTGCCATGGGTAAGTCGGTTCCTGACGTGCCGATGTACATCTATCAGTCGAATCCCGACTGGTTGGTGCCCGTGGGCCCGGTGAACAAACTTGTCGATACCTATTGCCAAGATCCTTCTGCGAGTGTCGTTTACACCAGAGACCACTTCAGTGAGCACGTCAGCATGGAAGTCGTCGCATTGCCGAGTGCTCTACTGTGGCTTCGTGATCGCTTCGCTGGTGTCCCTGCCCAACAGGGATGCAGCACCTTCGACGCTGGAACTATGGCGCTTGATCAGAGGACCTGGCCAGTCTGGGTGGATGCGGTTGGTGAACTCGTCGCAGGCCTGTTCGGCAAGCCGATCGGGGCCTAATGGGCGACGTGATTCTGCGGTGGTGAGGAATTCTCACAGGGGCAGCGTGTTGCACTGACTGGACGTTGTTTCATTGATCGGGCCTTGAAAATGGTGTCTTGTCACCAATGGGTTCCTGTTACCGACGAAAGGTTGCGCGATGACAAAGCTGTTGTTTGCGGTCACTTCTGCAGATCACTGGACGCTGAAGGACGGAACACCCCACCCGACCGGGTACTGGGCGGAAGAGTTGGTCGAGGCGCATCGCGTTTTCGTCGACGCCGGCTACGACATCGTGATCGCGACGCCTGGCGGTAAGGCTCCCGTTGTGGACGAGGGAAGCCTGGCACCCGAGGTGAACGGCGGGCAAGAAGGCGCCGACCGTATGCGCAAGTACATCGCCGATCTGCAGCCGGTTCTCGATTCGCCGGAGACTCTGGAGAACGCAGATGCTGCCGACTACGACGTGGTTTTCGTACCGGGTGGACATGGACCGATGGAAGATCTTGCGGTGTCGGCATCCTTCGGCGAGCTTCTGGTGAAGTTCTTGGACGCGGACAAGGTGGTTTCGGCGGTCTGTCACGCGCCGGCGGCACTCTTGCCGGCACAGAGACCCGATGGAAGCTGGCTGTTCGACGGCTATCAGCTGACCGCGTTCACCAACGAAGAGGAGACGCAGGCTGGTCTGGCGGACAAGGCTCCGTGGCTGCTCGAAACTCGGCTACGCGAGTTGGGCGGCAAATTCTCGAAGGCTGAGGCGTGGTCGCCTTATGTCGTGGTGGACCGCAAGCTCTACACCGGCCAGAATCCGGCTTCGTCGAAGCCGCTCGCCGAGCGGATCGTCGCCGACTTGGGCTGAACGATCACCGGCTAGGCCTGAGCACGGCTTTCGGCACCGCATCGAGGACTCCTTCGATGCGGTGCTGGGCCATGTTCTGTTGTGCCTGAGGTTCGTCGTCAGGTTTTGAATGTGGTGTTCGCCGGCCTGGGATGCTGCCCGGGGTCGATCGAGGGCGGCGGGATGAACCAGGGTTTGTTGTCGACGCCGATCCGAATCGACCACTTGCCGACGAACCCCGTTTCCGGTGCATCAGCCGGTGATGTGAACGGCACAGCAGGACCAGGTTGTTCATCACCGTCGGGCCGCCGTTAGCCCAGTGCCTAATGTGGTGCGCATCAGTCCAGGCGGGCACGCATGAACAGCCCGGGAACGCGCAGCCCTTGTCTCGGGCGATCAACGCGACTCGTTGTTCGGCGGTGACCAACCGTTTTCCGGGTTTCGCATCCAGCGGTGCGCCGTGATCGTCGAGTAGGACGGTCGAGAGGAAGCAGTCACACCCGAGAAGCCTGGTCTGCGAGACCGACAGCGGCCCGAGCCAGGGCATGTGCCCCACATCAGGATCCGACAGTGACTCTCCACCATCAGTTGGTGTTGCGGCGCAATCGCGGTGCTCCGCCAGATCGCGAGCGTTGATGTGCACGTTCACGTGCGGACGTTGCCCACCATCGGTACCGGTCTTGGCACAGTCGAGGTAGCGGCGGATCAGTTCGGTGAACCCGTCCGCGGTTCGCTTCGCCGCGGACCGGGCATCGGGCGTTCCATCGGGCGCTGGTGTCGGCATCGTCAGATTCGACAACGCCGACAGCAGCATTTCGCCGGTGAGGGCGTCGAAATCTCCGCGGACCACCACCCGACCGTTCAACGTCGACGCGATCCGGAGCTCGTTCCGGTCGATATCTTCGGCGGGCGGAATCTCATCGGACTCGAACACTCGCTCCAAGGTCGCGATAACGTTCCGCACTTTCGTGGTCGTCGCCTCCACCCCCGACGCAGCCGCAAGCAACAGGTCGATACAGCGAGGGAGTGCCTTCTCAGGCATCCCCTTCGGTGGTGATTCGCAGAACGCCACGATCAACACGGCGTGATCGAAAGAGCAGTCCCCGCAATCGAACCGAGCCGCCACAGCCGGAAACGGCCGCAGCGCTGCACCGAGGGCGGCGATCTTCTTCCCGTCCCGAACCTGCAGCATCGTGTTCGCCGCCAACCACGCACCCACTCCGCGGCACGCGATCACCTGATCATCGGGACGCATCGACAGCTCGTCCACCACAGCCACCCGCACCGCCTCGAGACGCAGAATCTCCGCACTCGCCTCGATAGCAGCCTCACGCAACTCGGCAGCAGACAACCGCCACAGACGACCACGCAATCCCACCGCAGAGCCACACACAACATCCGACAACAGAACACTCATTGAATCCCCCGATCCCCTACACAAACCATACTCGAACATGCATTCGAGTCAAGGGGGATTATGTGAGGGCGCGAATCAGGGGGGTGGGGTCCGCGACTACGAACAGATGACCGCCCCCGCTGACCTCTTCGAAGCGAGAGTGGGGGATCAAAGAGTGTGCCCAGCGGGCTACTTCGATGGGTACGTTCCCGTCCTCGGTTCCGTGCAGGAAAACCGTTGGTACCGAGATGGATTGAAACAATCCAGGCATCTCGTGGCGATACCGAGCCAAGTCGACAACCGCTGCTGACCCGCCCTGCGCGATCCCTTCGGATGAATCCAATTGGAGAGCGGGACGATGCGACTCATCGGTCATGACAGCTTGATCGGCGGCCGGCCAGATCGAGACGGAGTCGCTGCGTAGTTTGGAGAACACTCCAGTTCCCGCGAGCATTGCGCCGGCCACGCGGGGTGCCCAGTTGGCGGCAAAATACAGCGCGGATACCAATTTTATCCTGCGCCGCAAAGTATCTCGTGGGGCTCCGGGAATCATGGCGCACGCCAGCACCAATTTCGAGACTCGTTCGGGAGCGGTTGCAGCGACTGCGAGCGCGTAGCCGCCGCCTCCGGAGAAACCCATCAGTGTGGCCGAGTCCACCTCGAGGTGATCGATCAGGGTGACGTAGTCGTCGTCCCAGGAATGAAATCCCCTGTCCGTATAAGGATCCGTGCGTCCGAAGCCGGGTCGATCGGGGACTATCAGCCGTATGCCTGCCGTCGCAGCCGCGTTGTGGAGTGAGAGCCCCTCGTATCGGCTGCCAGGTGATCCGTGGGCCACGACTACCGGGTGGCCAGTCGGATCGCCGTACTCGCAGAATGCGATACGACGCCCCGAGGCGTCGCGAATTTCGGTTGTGGTCACGCTGCTCGTCATGGTGTGGTTCCTTGCTGCGCGATCGACGCCACACCGTCCAGGATGAGGGCGACTCCGAACTCGAACCTTCGGGTGGGATCGTGATGAAGCGTGAACACCGATGCCTCGCGTCGATCGGCGGGTGCACTGTCGAAAGCTCCGCGTCCCAGTTGAATTGCGACGTGTCCGGTCACGAAATCATGCAGGGCGCCGTACGCGTACGTGGCCTGTTCGTCCTCGAGGCCGGCCTGCGAAAGCGCTCGAACGACTCGGTGGGCAGTGTCGTCGGCACCAGGTGCTTCCAGTGATGCCTGCCGATGGGCCTCCAGGACAAGGGGATGGCGCATCAGGAGATCGTGGAGGCCGTAGGCGAACGTGCGGGCAACCTCGCGCCAGTCGGTCGGCCATTCGATCGACGAGACGGCTTCACCTACGAGGGTCGAGATCAGATCTCGCCTCAAGGCGTCGATGCCGCCGGTTGTGCGGTGGACGGACATCGGCGATATGCCGAGTCGTTCGGCGAGCACTCGAAATGACACTGCATCCAGGCCGTCCGTATCGGCGATCGCTGCCGCTGCATCGAGAATCTGTCTGTGACTCAATGCTTTTGGTCGACCGGCTCTTGCGGAGCTGGCGGATTCGGATACCATGCTTACAACAATAGCGATACGCGTATCGAAATTACAAGTGTCTATTGACCTACAAGGAGCGCTGCCCGATGACTGACCTCCATCAACTGTCCGCCGTCGAACTTGCCGGTGTGATCGCCGCCAAGCAGGTCTCGATTCCCGAAGTCACCAGGTACTTCGTCGACCGTGCGACCACTTCCGACGACGTCGGTGCCTTCGCGACGATCGCCGGGGAGCACGCAGTCGCCCTCGCCGAACAAGCGCAGCGCAGGTTGGACGAGCAGGACGCCGGGCCCCTTCCCCGCCTGTTCGGCGTTCCGACGGCAATCAAAGACCTTGACGCTACTCGTGGCATTCGCACGACCTTCGGATCGGCGCTCTTTCGCGACTTCGTGCCGGACGCTGACGACGAGATCGTCCAGGCGATCCGAGAAGGTGGGCTGATCGACATCGGTAAGACGACGGTGCCCGAGTTCGGGGCAGCCTGTTACACCGAGCCGGAAGTTGCTCCGCCTGCTCGCAGTCCGTTCGATCGCACACGTAGTGCTGCCGGCAGCAGTGGTGGTGCTGCTGCCGCTGTCGGAGCTGGTCTGGTGCCGTTTGCGCAGGGAAGTGACACGGCGGGGTCGTTGCGTTCTCCGGCAAGTACGTGCGGAGTGGTGGGCCTCAAGCCGAGCCGCGGTTTGATCACGATGGGCGTGGCGGGGCATGACAACTTCGGATTTGCGAGCAAGGGGCCGATCGCCCGGACGGTTCGCGATACCGCTGCGCTGCTGGACGTTCTGGCGACGCGACCTGGCGCGGAACTATCCACCCGCCCCGGCCGAAGTCGTTCGAAGAGTTCGTCGTCCAGGCTGGGGGAGTGCGCGCTCGGCCTTTGACCGTCGCTCTAGCTCACGGATCGGTCTCCGGCGGAGTGGTGGATCCGCAACTCTCGGACGCTGTATCGAAGGTTGGCAGTGTTTTGGAGAGCCTGGGGCACAACGTGTTCGAGCGACCCCAAGCCCGCGATGATGTTTTCGTCGATGCGTTCGTCAAGATGTTCTCGTCCTTGGCCGGCACCAAGCCGATCCCGGAGGAGTACGAGCACCTTCTCCGTCCGATAGTGCAGCACTTGCGAGTTCAAGCAAGCGAGGTGCCGTCGGGCGATCTGGCCGCGGCAATCGGAATTGTTCAGGCTTGGGCGCGGCGATGGAGCCTCGACTACGCCGACGCCGACCTTGTTGTCACCCCGACGGTGACGAAGCCTCCGCTCGCGATCGGGGAGTTGCGCAACGATGAAGATCCCGCGACCGAATTGATCGACATGGTCGCATTCACCGGAAACACCGTCGTCGCCAATGCAACCGGTTTCCCGTCGATCAGTCTGCCACTCGGTTGGACGGAAGACGGCGTTCCGCTCGGTGTGATGATTTCGGCGAAGTGGGGTTGCGACGCGGAATTGCTCTCTGCCGCTGCAATGCTCGAGGCCGAGATGCCGTGGAAGGATCGGTACCGATTCGACCGCGCAACCGTGCTCTAGTTCGAGAGAGGAACCCGGTCGCTCGCCGATGCGAACCCCAACCACGTGTGGCGGTTACCCCACCAGCACCACCCGACTTTCGGGGCGTTGCGGTTGTCTTTGCCGTCGCGACCGGTTCCGTTGCTGATCCACACGGCGGGAGTCCTGGTGTCGAAAGATCCATCGGGCTTGCGCAATCGGGAACCGATGGTCATGAAGCACTTTCCGCGTTCGAGGACGTCGGGTCGCTGCAGCAACCAGTGGATGCCTTCGGTGAGTGTCAGCGGCGTCCGCTCTACCTGGACGATTGCAGGCAGCGCTTCGTCCGGGCTCCAATTGGCCATGTGATCCCCGCGGTCGACTTCACCGAGCAGATACATCGCGGTGTCAGGCAACGCGGCCGGCTCGGTAGGGGCGAACAGATCGACGTCGGCCATGTCGACGACGATGAAGCCCCGCTTGTTCTTGTGTTCGAGCAGTGAAGCCAAAATAGAAGCTGGAGCGAGTTTTTCGTGCACGGCAAGCAGTCCCACATCTCCTTGTCCGGCTGCGGCGGCTGCCCTGACGTCGTCCGCAGAAAGTCCGGCCATCTCGTGTACCCCGAGTTCGATCAATCGCTCGGCCTGCTGATCGATGGTCGGGAGGTCGAAGTGCATACCTGCGATCCTACCGATCGTGAGCAGACCGATCGGTGGGATCGGCGGTGAGGGAAGTCGGCCACGAGACGCCCAACGCGCGCATGATGAACGGGACGGTGGTTGCCACGGCGCTATCCACTCGGTCACCGGCCATGAGCATCGGGCGTCGGCTCTCCACGCAGGCGAGGATGAGTTGCGCCGTAGCGCCGGCGTCCGAATCGACAAAAGTGCCTGCGTCGATACCTTCCTGGACGAGTTGTTCGACCAGAACAGACAGGGGGACAATATGTTCGAGGAAGCCTTCGCGATCCTGCGCTGACAACAATTCGACCAAAGCGATTCCCGTGAATCGCTGCAGTGAGAACTCGACGAGTGTCAGTTTGACGAGGATCTCGATTCGGTCGACAGGATTCTCGCGATCCGCGAGTTCACGCTCGGCCAGGAGCAGGAATCTATCCATCTCGCGGGTGGACCAGGCAAGCAGTAACGCAGATTTGTCGGGGAAGTAGTTGTACACCGCTGTCCGCGAGACGCCGGCTGCCTGAGCCACGGTCTGCAGCTTCACGTTCTGCCAGCCCTGCTCGTGAAGTTCGTGAATGAACGCGTCCAACATGGCTTCTCGGGTCGCGATCTTGTGTTCTGCGGTTGTCGCGCCACCGGTCAGCTTCGGCATGGTCGATCCTCCTGTGTCTGATTCGTGGTCACGGGGAGGCCGAACAGATCCGCAACAAGGCGTGGATCACCCTGCCACATCGAGACGGGTACAAGCATCATCTGCTGCGCGATCGAGCGTACGGATCGGCAGACCTCTTGCTCTTCGGCGGCGGTAAGCGTCGTGCGTTTGCGCAATCGCTCCATCTCCGCGGAAGTCAGATCAGTGATCCATTCTTCGGCCGCAAGCGAGAGGGGTGAACCCGGTGTCACGTCCGTTCCAACTCGGCACTGGAGAACCGCGAAGTCATCACAGACAACATGACGACGGCCACGACCGAGACGGCGTGTGCCGCCGCCAGCCAGAGCGACTCGGGTGCATGTTTGTGGAGGGTCGGCGACATCAGCATGGCCATGAGGAGGGCGAGACCTGACAACATCGCGGGACCGTTGGGTCGGCCGACAAGCAGCGTGACCAGAAGAACGAGCGCGACGACGCCGCAGGCCACATCTGCGGGCGGGTACGTTGCCGGAACGATTCCGCGGACGGTGTCGGTTAGGTTCAGCCCGATCGACACCAATTGTGCGAGGCCTGTCGCGCCGGCCAGCCAGGCCGTCCATCGCAGTCCGTGAAGACCGGCTTTCCGCGTCACGGTCAGAGGCTCCTCCGAAGATCCCCATGCTGTGGGCGTCGGTGTTGTCACGGGCCTTCTCCTTTTTATGACGAGGTGTCGTCATAAAATAGCAGTGCGTGACAAGTGGGTTTCCGAGGGTAGGTAAGTGGCTAGTCCTGAGGAGACAGACACGGCAGCATCAACAGTTGAATAACCGACGAGGCAAACTACGGGAGGTGGCTCGATGGCGACTCCTGCCCACACGGATCGACCCTCGTCGAAACAGAGTTGGTTGGCTCGCGCGGCATTTGCGGCGCTTGTTCTTGCAGTGATGGTGCTGCTTATTTTCGCCGGACTGAAAACCTTGACCATGCTGATCCTGGGGACCGGCGGGGTGATTGTGTGCGTTATAGCGGTGTACTGGTTTCTGACCACCCGCGGATTCCTCCGCTGGATCTCGTTGGCTGTGGCGGTTCTGACACCGATCGTGGTGCTCACCTTCCTGGTCCGAGAACGCCTCCTGTGGGTGGTGCTGCTCGCGATCGGGTTGTTCGTCGTAGCCGGTATCTGCGCGCGGGCCGCCTTGGAGGGGGAGGAGAAGGAATTGCCGGTGGTCGAGCGACCGGCATCGCCGCCCACCAAACCGTTCCTGGTGATGAACCCGAACTCCGGCGGTGGCAAGGTCGAGAAGTTCGACTTGAAACGCAAGGCCGAAGGACTGGGTGCCATGGTTGCACTGCTCGAGGGGCCGGAGAAGATCGACGTGACGGCATTGGCCAGGGAGGCGGTCGCGGACGGCGCCGATCTGCTCGGCGTTGCCGGTGGTGACGGAACTCAGGGGTTGGTTGCCGCTGTCGCGGCCGAACACGACCTGCCCTTCCTCGTTGTCAGCGCCGGGACGCGCAACCACTTCGCCGCAGACCTGGGTCTCGACCTCGACGATCCGTCCCGGTGCCTCGACGCTCTTGTCGACGGCGTCGAGGTGAAGGTGGATCTGGGAAATGTCGGCGGTCGAACTTTCGTCAACAACGCATCGTTCGGGGCATACGCCGAAGTTGTCCAGAGTCCGGAGTACCGCGACGCCAAGACCAGCACCTTCCTGCAGAAACTCCCGGATCTGCTCGCCGGACGCGCCGGAGCGGTGCTGACCGCGCGCTCCCCGAGCGTGTCCGCGGTCGGGCCCCAGGCTGTGCTGGTCAGCAACGGACCCTACGAGATGAACGACCTGGCGGGGCTCGGCCATCGCCCGCGATTGGACCGGGGCACTCTCGGGATCGTCGCGATCTCCGTCGGCAGCGCCCGTCAGGCCGTCGGGTTGCTCCATCGGGCGCATCAACACGGGCTGGCTCAGGGCACCGGATTCGAGGTGGTCATCGACGCAGACACCGACGAGATTCCGGTCGGCGTCGACGGTGAGGCTCTGGTGATGCCAACTCCCGTCAGGTGCACGGTCAGTCCGCAAGCACTGAGAGTCAGAGTCCCCCGAGACCGTCCGGGCGTCCGTCGCCCCAGGCATGCCTGGGATCTGGTCCGATTGCGCGAGTTGGCAAAGTTCACGAAATCCGGCTCGTCGTAGGTTCGGGCGATCTTCTCCGGGTCGACGCGTGTGATGGGTACCAGGTCGATCTCGACGGCTGCGTTCCGACGCTTGGGACATATCGGGCGAAATTCTCGGAACACATATTGTCGATAACTACCGCGTTACTCGGAATCCGGCGCTGCCTGCTCGGTCGAATCCGCACTCTCCCAACGGTTAATCTCTGGTCATGGAGAGCGGCCGATGGATGCGACGGGTGTTGGTGGTGGAGGACCAACCACTGATGCGTGCACTCGTCGGTGACGCGCTCACCCACGCCGGGTTCGTGGTCCATGCCGCCGGATCGGCGGTCGAAGCGCTCGCGGACTTCGACGGATTCGACCCCGACCTCTTGGTTACCGACATCGATCTGGGCGTGCGGCCGAACGGCGTTGATCTCGCGAACATCGTCACAGTGAAGGCTCCGCATTGCGCGATCGTGTTCCTGACCAACTACCCCAACGCATCGACGGCACCTGGTTCTGCAGGTGTGCCGCCGAAATCGCTGTTCGTGGACAAGGCGGCTGTCCAGTCGGCGGATCAGTTGATCGGCGTAGTGGAGGCCGCGTTGACGGAAACCGAGCCACCGACGCTCGGGAGTGATCCGGACTCCGCCTTGTCGAGCCTCACCAGATCACAGCTCGATCTTCTGCGTTACATCTCGCTCGGCTGGTCGAACAGCGCAATCGCAGCGCATCGTGGGTCCTCGATCCGAGGTGTGGAGAAGCTCATAGCGCGCACTCTCGAGAGCCTGGGATTGACGCACGATTCGTCCACCAATCCGAGAGTGCTTGCTGCGAGCATCTTCATCCGCCATTTCGGTGTACCCGAAGTGACCGACTCGGTGTGAACCCGCGCGAGTGGTGGCTTCGACTCGGTGATCGGAACATCGTCACCAAATGGTCTTGGATTCTGACGCTGCCGTTCGCGGTGACCGTGATGGCCAACTACTACCTGTGTACCGGGGTGCGCGAGGTCGGCGTGATGGCAGTCGGCGCCTTTGCGACCCACTGCGTTGTCGGGGTGATGCTGCTGATTGCGAGGGCTGTCCTTGCAGCACGCCGATCGCAGCTCGCGGCCCTGGCCCTGTTCGCAGTGATCGGCGCGATCCGCCCGTTCGTCCTCGACGCGATCACCCGCGCGCTCGAACTCCCCGTCGACCCCAGACCGATGCTCGTACGGGTGGCACTCAATGTCGTGTGCACCGTTGTTTTCTTGTCGTTGACTGCCGTACTGGTAAGTGCTCTCCGCGACCGCATCGCGCTGCAACGGAGTTTGAAGGTTGCCGTGGCCGCCGTGCAGCTCCAACAGACCCGCGATCGATTCCGCCTTGAGCAGACCCGTGCGCAGTGTCGGAGAGAGCTCGAGCGCAGTATCGAGACAGTCATGCACGCGGTTGCTGAAACGGAACTCGAGGGAGTGCGAGGGGCAGCTCTCTTGAAGCGAATCTCCGACGACGTGGTTCGCCCGATGAGTCATCGACTGTTCCGGGAGATTCCCCCGATCGAATCACCGACGCCGACTGTGCGGCTGACGGCGAGAGATCGACTGATCGGCGTCGTACGCAGCGTTGAACCGGCGCCACTGTACGTACCGGTGTTCGCGTACACGGCACTGGTGACCGTCTACCTGCTCGCGACTTACGGCGTGACGTTCACGGCGGTCCAGGTTGCCCTCGGATTCGGGATCTTCGTCGGTGGCAATGTGTGTGCTCGCCGAGCCGTTCGCAAGGGAGACGGCCCTCTCCGAAGGCTCGCAACTCTTACCGCCGTGTACTGCTCGAGTGCTCTGATCAGTAGTACCGCGACGTGTCTGCTCCTGACGATGTTCGGCCGTGCCGCCACTTTCTATCTCTCGTCGATTGCCATCTACCCGGTAGTTGCGCTTTCCGTGTGCCTGATCCGGGCGGCGGATACTCAGCGCCAGGACGAGGAGCATCAACTCCGCAGTGCCCTGAGTCGGCAAGCGCTCGATGCAGCTCGCACTCACAGTGAGCTGATGCACACGCGACGTGGCCTCGCCAGGTTGTTGCACTCGTCGGTTCAGGGCGAACTCATTGCGGCCGCATGGTCTTCGGGCACCGTTGCCGATCGTCGAGTCGATGTTGCTGCAACCATTGCCCACATTCTCGACGGCCTGGAAAGTGACCTGTCCGCGCCTCCGGATCGGCCGGCCAATGCTGACGCCCGAAAACGCGTCCATGATCTTGTCACGGTGTGGCGCTACGCAATTCCTGTTGTCAGTCACGTCGACGACGAAGTCTGGGCGGTGATCGGTTCAGGCTGCGCTCGGCTCGACAGCGTGGTGGAGATCCTGTCGGAGGGACTGACCAACGCCGTGAAACACGGTGCAGGAGGCCCCGTCTTCCTCGAGGTGACACTTTCCGATGCTCGGGCGGTAGTAGCGCGAATCAGTTCGCCGGGTCGGCTGCCGGTGGCACGGGACTCAGGGATCGGGCTCGAATCGCTCGCCGGTACGGTAACGTCCCTCGAACTTGTCGAAGAGGAAGACCGGGTGGTCCTCACCGCCGTGCTTCTGTGACACCGTGAGTGGCGATGTCGTGGTGGCCGAACATTTCGCCAGTGGCCGGATTGGCGGCTTGTACGGTCACAGAAATGGAATCGATTACTGCGCAGCTCATCCCGATCGCCACCGGCGTCGTCATCAGCCCGATTCCTCTGGTTGCGATAATTGCGATCCTGCTGTCGACTCGGGCGAAAGCAAATGCTTTTGCGTACACCGCGAGCATCGTCCTGGCCGCGGCTGCGATTACAGCAGCGACGGCACTTTCGACCACCGGAGTGGAATCGAAGTCCAGCGGCGGCGCGCATACCGTCCAGACGGTGTTTGCCGTTGTGTTCACTGTCGGTTTTCTGGCGCTTGCTTACTCGAGTTGGCGTAGCCGTCCGAAAGACGATGCCGAGCCGGCGATGCCGTCGTGGCTGGCGCAGATCGACTCGATGCAACCGGGAAAAGCTGCCGTCCTGGGACTGTTGCTGACCGTACCCAACGCGAAGAACCTGCCGCTCGAACTCAAGGCAGGTTCGATCATCGGTGGCGGGCACTTCAGTTGGATAACCGTGATCGCGTACTCGGTACTGTTCGCGGTCGGGGCGTCGATCGCCTTGATCGTGTTGTCCGCCTTGGCTGCCGTGCCCTCGGCGAAGGTGACCGATGCGCTGAGCTCCACCAAAAGCACTCTGATCCGCCACAATGCGGCAATCATGACCGTTTTATTCCTGATGCTGGCAGCATTGGAACTCTCGCACGTTGTCGAAGCCCTGTCGAAGTAGCCACTTTGTTTTCGAGGAGAAATCGAATGACGATCACACCCAGCGAAGCGCCGGTAGTCGAGACAACGTACGGGCCGGTTCGAGGATCGACGGAAGGCTCGGTGTCGAGTTGGAAGGGGATCCGCTACGCCGCGCCTCCGATCGGTCCGCTGCGATTCCGCGCGCCGGTTCCGCCGCAGCCGTGGACCGAAGTCCAGGACGCAACAGAATTCGGGCCATGCGAGCCGCAAAGTCGACTCGCGATGATCCCGCTCGGTGAGAACGTTCCGATGAACGAGGACTGTCTGTTCCTCAACGTGTGGGCGCCGCGCCCGGGCGGTGCGGATGCGCCGGGTAAACCGGTGATGGTCTGGATTCACGGCGGTGCGTACTTCCGTGGAGCATCCAGCCAACCACTTTTCGATGCAACCACATTGGCCGAGAACGGTGACGTTGTCGTCGTCTCGATCAACTACCGTATCGGTGTTTTCGGCTTCGTCGATTTCTCTTCCTTCAATTCGAGTGAACATACCTTCGAGCCCAATGTCGCTCTCCGCGACATGATCGCAGCGCTGCAATGGGTTCAAGGCAACATCGCGGCTTTCGGTGGTGATCCCGACAAAGTGACGTTGTTCGGCGAGTCGGCAGGTGGCGGCGCCGTGACGACGCTGATGACCGTCCCGTCCGCCCGCGGCTTGTTTCACCGCGCCATCGCCGAAAGTTCGCCCGCCACTTCGGTATACGGGAGTGAACGTGGCGAGATCGTCGCGAAGCTGTTTCTCGAGATCTTCAGCGGCGGCGAAGCCGATCTGGGGCTGTTGCGGTCCACGTCCGCCGAAGACTTGGTCGGGCCTTCGGACGAGTTGTTCGCGCGCGTCCCTCAGGAGACGCCTGGAACTCTTGCGTTCGCGCCAATTGTCGACGGTGATCTGCTCCCCGACTACCCGGTGCGAGCGTTCCGTCACGGTAACGCACACCCGATTCCGCTGATCATCGGAACCAACAAGGACGAGTCTTCGCTCTTCCGGATGATGAAGTCGCCGTTGATGCCGATCGATCCCGTCGTGATCACGTCCATGTTCGCAGAGATCGCCGACGAGCACCCTGGGCTCGAGCTACCCGATCATTCTCAGATCGAAGGCGCGTATTCGGGGCTGTCCAAGTTGGGCGCCGGTCTCGGGCTGACCCGTGACTTCGGATTTCGACTGCCTACGCTGTGGATTGCCGAGGCGCACAGCAAGATTGCACCGACGTGGTTGTACCGATTCGACTACGCGCCGCCGATGCTCAAGGCGTTGAAGATCGGTGCGACCCACGGTACCGAACTTGCCTACGTCTTCGGCAACATCAATCATGGAGCGCGGGACATTACCTACAAACTGGGCGGGCTGAGCGCGGCGCGTCAGGTATCGGAGCGTATGCAGGCGAGGTGGCTGGATTTCGCCAGAGCTGCAAGTGATTACGAGACCGGGTCCGATCGCGAACTGGGTGCGGCCCCGGGGTGGCCCACTTACGACACCGGCACACGCTCGACACTGTTGATCGACAAGCACGATGCCGTCGTCGCTGACCTCGACCGCGAGATCCGGGAGGCATGGGGTGACACGGTGATCGCATTCACCTGATGGGCCCGGTCTAGCCCAGCTTCGCGAGATAGTGCGAGACAGGTCCCGCAGTGAGCATTCCGCTTCCAGCGCCGGCAATTTCGGCTGCGGCAGGCAGGAGTGCCGCTCGGGCTTGCTCCTTGGCTCGACTGTCGCCGACTGCAATCGCCGCAGCAGCAGTCAGGCACCACAGTGCCTCGGAGAGTAGGTCTTTGGGTGGGCCCGGCATTGCGTCCACTGCCTGGGCGGCCTCGTTCACCTTTCCGTGCGCGAGAAGGACGTGCGGCCGGGCCCAGGGTTCGTAGGGGCCCCACTGTGTGGCGGCGTCGAATCTTGCCGGCAAACCGCGCCACACTCGGAGTGACAGAATTGCGAGAGACAGTATGCAGTCCTCGAGGCCGGGCATACCGGAATCGGAAAGGTTCACCGCCGCAGCTTCGTACAGCTTCTCGCAGTGCGCCGCCTCCGCGCCGGTAGCGGCAGCACGCATAGCGCGAAACCAGGTGGTGAACACCGCTGCCAACGGTCGCTCATGACGTCCGGCCAATCGGTCAACTGTCCCGGCATGTAGCCCGGCTGCATCGAATTGCCCCATCGCGCTGAGGGCTTGCATGCGGATCAGATGGCCGAGGATCTCGAAGGTAGCCAGGCCGTGTCGAATGGCGAGGTCGACCAGTTCACGGCCGATGTTGTCGCGCTCGGAGGCCAGACCGGTAGTCCAGAACGTCTGCATGAACAATCCGTTCAGAGCGAACGCCAGGAGCCCTGGATCATCGAGAGCGCGACCGATCTGCACTGCGGCACGGGCACATTTGAGTCCACGATGACCGGATAGTCCGCGCGATTCGAGTGCGATCGTCGCCAACAGTCGGGCCCGAGCGAGTTCGTCGCCGTCCGGAAGGCGATCGAGGGTGCGCTGAGCGGCCTCGACGATCTGCGCAGCCTGCCGAGGATCGTCGGATCGTGTCCAGATTCCAGGCACGTCGTAGTTGCCGATGATCCGTGCGGTGAGTTCGACATCGTCCACTTGCTCAGCGGCGCCGATGATGGTCAGTCGCTGGTTTCGGGCAGTCTCCAGTCCGCTTCCGCCCGTAACTGCCAAACTTCGGAGGAGGCCGACGGTGGACTCCAATCTCGATTTCGATCCTGCCGCTACGGTCCGGTCGTACGCTGCCGACACCTGGGCAAAGATCTGTTCTGCCGCTACAGGATTCAGGTGGCTTTCCCGGCGGAGAATGTCGGACTCGAGGTCAGTCAGTCGTGGACCGGGGTCGATACCCAGTTCTTCGGCGAGTAACTTTCGTGCGCGACGAAGGACTGCCAGCGCATCGCCCTGACGGTCGGAGCGGTACAGGGCGAGGGCCAGCAATCGCCAACCATCCTCTCGCCAAGGCTGTTCCGTCACATGAGCATCCAGATCGGGAATCGCTTCCGCGGCTTGCCCGAGATCCAGTTGGGCGGACGCCATTCGTTCGACGGCCGTCAGACGCAGTTCCTCCAAGCGCGATCGCTCCGATCGTGCCCAAGACTCTTCGATGAATTCCGCGTACGCTGGCCCTCTCCACAGTTGGAGCGCCGTTCGGAGCAGTTCGAGTGATCGCGCCGGCGACGAATCGGCGGCTTCACGCACCAGTCTTTCGAATTTCCAAGCGTCGACCGCTTCGGGTGCCTCATGAAAGGCGTAGCCGGGCCCTTCGGTCACAATGACTTTCGGCTTCGTTCGCGGCGCGCGATCCGGTTCGAGCGCGCGCCTCAGTGCGGAAACGAATGTTCGTATTGCGCTGGTCGCACCGGTCGGAGGATCGACCCAGAGGTCGTCGACAATCACGTCCACCGGAACAACACGTCCGCGGGCGACGATCAGACGAGCGAGGACCGCTCGGTGTCGTGGGCCCTTCAGATCGATCTGGTGTGAAGTCTCGTTCCACGCGACCACGGGTCCGAGAACTCCGATAAATGTGTGGTCTCGCATTTCCCCACGCTATCGCGCTCATCGAATGCTCATCGACTGCGGCGAGGCTGATGTCCATCACCCCGACGAACGAGAGCAACCGATGACGATCACCATTCCAGACTTCGACTACCAGCAGATTTCCGCCACGGACGGCGTGCGACTCAATGTCGCGGTCGGCGGTAGCGGAACACCACTCGTCCTTCTTCACGGTTTTCCCCAGACACACCTCATGTGGCGTCACGTAGCCACTGCATTGGCGTCGGATCACACCGTCATCTGCCCGGATCTCCGCGGATACGGAGCCAGCGACAAACCGGTCGAGGAAAACCCGGACAGCTACTCCAAAAGAACAATGGCTGCCGATATTGTCGAGGTGGCGAAGAAATTGGGACACGAGAAGTTCGCCCTTGTCGGCCACGATCGTGGCGCACTGGTTGCCATCAGAGCGGGGCTGGATCATCCGAATGTGATCACGCAGCTCGGTTCGCTGGACGTGCTCCCCACCTTGGATATGTGGGACATCCTGCACGGATCGAATGCTGCTGTGGCATTCCATCTCTATCTCATGGCTCAGCCACCCGGTCTTCCCGAGCAGATGATCAGCGCCAGCGCCGACGCGTTCTTCGAGTACTTTCTCGACGTGTGGACGCAGAACCGCGAAGCGATTCCGGCAGACGTGAGGTCCGAATACCTGCGCGCCTCACGGGAGGCGGTGCCGTCGATCGTTGCCGATTACCGGGCGTCGGCAGGCATCGACGTCGAACACGATCAGTCCGATCGCGATGCGGGCAACCAACTACACATGCCGGTCACGGTCATTCAGCAGGACTGGGGTTCGATGCTCGGCTACGACGCCGAGGCTTTGTGGAAAGCGTGGGCGCCCGATCTCGAACACCGCACGCTGTCCGCTGGTCACTTCATGGCAGAAGAGTCGCCTGCCGAAGTGGTCGAAACGATCCGCACCCTACTGAAAAGGTAGTTTTGACGCTTCTTGACTGTCGAGGTACTGGCGAGCGCAAGTGCGTCGTGAATGGACGAGGGGGATCGATGGGTTTCTCGCTGCACTTCATGCGTATGACGAAGGACGTGCAACTCGATGTTGATCGGGCGGCGGTCGCCGCTTTCCTCGATCAGCACGGGCTGCACGTGGTCGAGAGCCCGTACGGAGGCGAGATCGTCGACCGTGACGACAGGGCATTGACGATCGACGGGGTCTTCTCCGACCTTCATCTCGACTCGCTCGAGCAGAGGAATCCACTCAGTGGTGGAATCTTCCACGCGACACTGTCGCCTGCCGAGTGCGCGTTCGTCTACGACCTCTGTGCCGCCGCTGGATTCCTGATCGTCAACCCTCAGGGTGACCCGACGTTTCTCGTTCCCGAGCGCAATCACGAGCCCGAAGACGTTTCCGAGTTGGAGGACGTTGTCTGGGTCGACAGCGCCGAGGAACTGGCGCAGGCGCTTACCGGTGGCTTCGAAGCGTTCCGCGAGTTTCGGGACCGCGTGACAGGACGAGCCGCCGGTGCCGAATGATCGGGGCCCGTCGGGTTGACGCAGGACCGGTTCTACCGCTTGACCCCGGCCGCCAAGTCGTCGACCAGGACCTTGGCGGTCAAGGCGTATCCCGCGGCCTTGTAGTAGTCGAACGGAATCACGCGACCGGCCTGTGCGGCGGGCAGGCGCTGCCACGTCGGCGAGGTGTACACGCTGCCGGAGGCGCTGCGATCCAAGGCGAAGATGACGTCGGCTTCTTCGAGACGGTTGAACTGCTCCGACCCGAGCATCACGCGAAGGTCGGGGCCTTCACGGAGCACCTCGAACCCCAGGTCCTCGGCGACGGCGGTGCGGAAATCGTTCTGGAACCACGCGATCTGATCCTCTGCGGCGGCAACGAAGGCAACCTTCTTCCCGGCCATCAGCGGTTCGACGGTCGGGCGGACCCGAGCGACATGGGCGTCGTACTCGGCCAGTACTTCTTCGGCGCGATCGCTGCGCCCGATACCGGTCAGGAAGTCCGACATCACCTTCCGCCACTCCGGGGTGAAGTCCTTGCCGACGGGCAGGACCGGTGCGATCTGCTGCATCCGGTCGTTGCCGTACGACCCGGTGTCCCACCAGCCTGCGCTGAGGACAAGGAGATCTGCGCCGAGGGTCGAGATGTATTCGAAGTTGGGATCCGAAGCGCCTTCGGCGAAGATCTCGACACCCGTGGCACCCGGGACCTCACGGCGCAGGTGTTCGGCGGCGCCGGTCGGGTAGGCGGTCACCGGGTATCCGGCGAGGATGGACAATTCGAGGCCGTCCCGCGGGTCGAGGGCGACGACGTTCTGCGGGTCCGTCGGAATGATCAGCTTTTCGTCGCCGCGGGTGAACTCGAAGGTCTCCGCGTTCTCGGGCGTCGAACTTTCCGTACTTCCGCAGGCGGCGAGAAACGCGGTCGCTGCGACGCCCGCTCCGACGCCGAAGAAACCGCGTCGCGTCAGGTTGTCCACGATCGCCCAGTAGTCGCGATCGGTCGTGGAGGGAGAAAGAAGTCGAGTCATGCTTGTTAGGTTAGCCTTAGAGGTTGTCCTCGGGAATGCTGAAACAGCTCCTGCGAGCGCCAAGAAATACGGCGAACACGCCAGCGCAGTGAGTGTTGTCCGCGTCACCGGCAGGTCTGATTCACAACCCACTTTCGACCTCTGACGTGCATGACGTCACAACAGACGGCCTTCTCGATCGCGATTTGGCCCTGATCGCGCCGACTATGCTGAGTTGACCAGCAGTACGATTTCGGAGGTTGCAATGCAGATCACCAGCGTCGGCCACGCAGGATTTCACATCCAGACCGAGGCCGGATCCATCCTGTGTGATCCATGGGTGACCCCGACGTATTTCGCGTCCTGGGTGCCGTTCCCCGACAACACCGAGTTGGACTGGGACGCGCTGGGCAACTGCGACTACCTCTACGTCTCGCACCTGCACAAGGACCACTTCGATCCGAAGAATCTGATCGCGCACGTCAACAAGGACGCCACCGTCCTGCTCCCCGATTACCCGGTGCCGGACCTCAAGCGTGAGCTCGAGAAGCTCGGCTTTCACAAGTTCTTCGAGACGGAAGACTCCGTCAAGCACACCGTCAGCGGTCCCAAGGGTGATCTCGACATCATGATCATCGCTTTGCGCGCTCCCGCGGACGGTCCGATCGGTGACTCGGGCCTCGTCGTCTCGGACGGGGAAACCACCTGTTTCAACATGAACGACGCCAGGCCCGTCGACCTGGACCCGCTGACCGACGCTTTCGGGAAGGTCGACATCCATCTGCTGCAGTACTCGGGCGCGATCTGGTACCCGATGGTCTACGACATCCCGAAGGGCACCAAGCGCAACTTCGGCAAGCAGAAGCGTCAGCGTGGCATGGACCGCTGCCGCAACTACATCTCTCAGGTCGACGCTGCCTGGGTTGTCCCGTCGGCCGGCCCGCCGGTCTTCCTCGACGACGACCTGCGTTACCTCAACGACGATCACGGCGACGAGGGAAACATCTTCCCCGACCAGATCACGTTCCTCGAGCAGATGCGCATCAACGGCAACGATCGTGGTCTCCTGATGATCCCCGGCTCGGCAGTCGAACTTCGCGGAAGCGAAAAGGTCGCGCTGACGCACCCCATCCCGGACGCGGATGTCGACAGGATCTTCTCGAACAAGGCCGAGTACATCGAGAAGATGGCGCAGAAGATGGCACCGGTCATCGCTGCGCAGAAGGCCACGTGGGCTCCGGCCGAAGGCGAGCCGCTGCTCGACGGTCTCAAGGCCAAGTTCGAGCCGATCATGGCTCAGTCCGATCTCATCTGCGACGGAATCGGCTACCCCGTCGGACTCGTGATGGGGGAGGAGACCGTTGTCCTCGACTTCCCGAAGCGGATCGTTCGCGAGCCCATCGACGGAGAAGGCAAGTACCGCTACGGCTTCCGCATCGCTCCCGAACTGGTTCGCACTGTTCTGCGTGACGACGAGCCCGACTGGGTCAACACCATCTTCTTGTCGACGCGTTTCACGGCGTGGCGCATCGGTGGCTACAACGAGTTCCTCTACACGTTCTTCAAGTGCCTCACCGACGAGCGCATCGCCTACGCCGACGGTTGGTTCGCTGAGGCCCACGACGACAGCGCCTCTATCGAGCTGGGCGGGTACGAGATTCAGCGCCGTTGCCCCCACCTCAAGGCTGACCTGTCGAAGTTCGGTGTCGTCGACGGCACCAACCTCACCTGCGATCTGCACGGCTGGCAGTGGGATCTCGAGACCGGCCGCTGCAAGACGTCCAAGGGCCACGAGCTGCGCACCAGCAAGCTGAGCTGAACCGAGCTCGTCGGGTGACGGGATACAGCAGGTCGCTGATCGGCCTGGCGACAGCGCTCGCCGGGTTGGCCGGTTACGTCGACGCGCTGGGATTCATCACGCTCGGTGGGCCTTTCGTTTCGTTCATGAGCGGCAACATGACGCAGGCGAGCGTCGCATTTGCCGACGGAGTGTGGTCGACCGCGCGGGTGGCAGGCGGCATCATCGTGCTCTTCCTCCTGGGAATTGCGCTGGGAACCGTCGTCACCCACTTCACGGAGCGCTATTCGGTCCGGACCCGCAAGGTCACGGTGCTTGCGGTTGTGGCTGGACTGCTGGCCATCGGTTCGGTGATGAGCAGCCTCGACGTCACCCCCGGCGCGATCTCGGCGATGGCTTTGGCGATGGGAGCCGTCAACTCGGTGTTCCAACGCGACGGCGAGGTCACGATCGGCGTCACGTACATGACCGGTGCGCTGGTCAAGATGGGCCAGCGTCTGACCGGAGCCTTCCTGGGCGGCCCGAAGTGGGCGTGGCTGCAACACTTCGGTATGTGCGCGGGATTGATCGCCGGAGCGGTAATCGGTGCGTTGGTTCATCGGTGGATCGGTCTTCACGCTCTGTGGCCTGCATCGGTATTCACGGTAGTTCTGATCGCCGTCGCCTGGCAGGTCTCGCCCCCGACGCCGGCACAGGTGTACGAGGGAAGCGAGCTCGACGGTTGATCACGTGGACAGTCTCTTTCGGGCCGACGTCATCATTGTCCGCGTGATCACGCCGTGTAGTAGCTGAACGGGCGCGAAGTAGATTCGGCCCGCGCAGTTCTTCAGCTCCACCGCAGTGACGACGTGCAGGAGGCCGGCGTCGTTGTCAGCCTGAACCGAGGCGACAAATCGTAGGTGTTTCTCATCCGCTTCGATGAGGGCCTCGCCGTCGGCGATCTTGTCGACGGCAAAGGTGTCGGGGCGGCCCTGGGCGATGCCGAGCAATCCGACTACCCGCTCCCTCAACCAGAACATCGAGAGGACGGGTGTGGGGACATTTCTGACGTCGAAGACGGCCTGTGCCCACTCCGCAGATGTATGGGTCGGAACAGACGGGATGGTGATCGTGGTGGTCTCTGCCCAGTCCGGCGCAGGCATGGCCTTGAAAGCGAGTGTCATTTCGTCCTCCGTACGGTGCCGTATGGAACCTACCCATACGGTACCGTACGGAGGTGACGAATGCCCGCGCCCGACTCTCCCGCGATCAGTGGATCGATGCTGCTTTCGAGGCTCTGATCAGCTACGGGCCGGGTGCCGTCGCTGTGGAGAAGGTGGCACGCACGCTGGGATCGACCAAGGGTTCCTTCTATTGGCACTTTGCGAACCGTGACGAATTGCTGCAGGCTGCGCTCGATCGGTGGGAAGTTCTGGCAACCGAGAGACTGATCTCCTCCGTCGAGGCCTCCGGCGAACCGGCAGAGGTGAGGTTGCGTCGCCTGGTCGACGCGGTCACGACCGGACTGGCCGGTCGCCGTGCGGAGTTGGAACTGCTTGCCGGGATCGACCATCCTGTGGTTTCGGCGGCGGTTCGACGTGTCACCGAGCGTCGAGTCGCCTACATCGTGACGTTGTTGGTCGATCTGGGGATGGATAGACAGAAAGCGAAACAGCGTGGCGTACTTGCCTATTCGATGTACCTGGGGCAGATGCAATTGGTGCACAGTGTGCCAGATGTGGTTCCTGGAAGCGGTGCGGACGCTCACGTGCTCGCCGACGAATTCGTGAGCATGGTTTTGGCCAGGTAAGTCCGCCATCGAACGCAGCGTGATCTGCGTATCACCCTGCGCTTTCAGGTGAGGGACCACACATTGCGCGTAACCCATAGTTACAGATACTTTGAGGTCAGCTGAAGTGGGGTGCCGGATATGTCGGCATGTCCCGGAGGCGCAAAACCGTTTCACGACAGGAAGAAAGGTGACTCACCATGAGCGTTGTGCTTATTTCGTTGCTGGTCGCCGCTGGACTCACCGTGCTGGCCACCAGTGACGGTGCCGGTCTGGACTTCGGGAGTCGGCAGCTGAACCGTCAGTTGAAGACCCGTACGCACCGGTGACCCCGGAGAACGGCCGGCTCCACGCGATGTTTCGCGGAGCCGGCCGTTTGCGTTGTCCGGTCAGTTCACCCCGAGATCTGCCAGCCAGGCCCGAGTGCTGCGGGCAGTGATACCCAAGGCAGCAGTAGAACCCGTCGCGGAGTCGAACGCGACGCTGTCGGCAGATTCGAGTCCCGTGTAGAGCTGGGAAACTCCGGCTGCTGCGCCCGCTCCGATGATCGGCGCAATCGATGCACCGAAGGCATCGGGTGTCACGACTTCGAAAGTTACCGCGCGCGAGAAGTGTTCGGCGAATGCCTCGGCCAATTCGATACCGGTGATCGCCGGAATCTGTCCGATGTCGACTGCGTCCGGTGCTACGTCGAGAGTCAGGGCCGCGACGGCTGCATCGGCGACGTCGAGGTGTGAACTCCATGCGACCGCGAGATCGGCACGCAGCGGGTAACGCAGGACGCCTTCGTCTTTCGCCCCCGACAGCACGGTGGGCAGAAGAAGATTCTCGAGGAACAAACGTGGGGTCAGGACGGTCACCGCGATGCCTTCGGCGCGAAGTCCGTCGACGAGCTCGGAGAGAACGGGTGTGTTGGGACCGGTAAGCGGCGAAGTAGCGTCGCCGATCACCGTGCCGCTGGTAGAGATCACGAACCGCGAAGGACGTGCCACTCTCGCTGCTGTCAGAACGTTGTGGGCGTAACCAGCTAGCGTCTCGGTGTCGCCGGCGAGTGGTAAGTGAAAGAACACCCCGTCCGCCCCGCGATAAGCGTCGGCGAGAGAGTCGACGGACTTATTGTCCGCGACGACGGTGTTCGCACCCTCGAACGTCTGGTCAGGGTTACGGGTGATTGCTCGGACTTCGGCCCCTGGTGATCCGGCGAGAGCCGCGACCAATCCTGCGAGAACGGGAGAGCCCTGTGCGCCGGTGGCGCCATGCACTGTGTAAGTCATGACGCCTATAGTTCAGATTGGGAACCAGTTACTTCAAGTGAACTAATGGGGAATCGATGAGTGAATCAGGTCACGTTCTTCCGGAGTGCGGCGTCGCGCGCTTCTTGCTGGTCCTGGACGGACCGTGGGCAACGCTGATCGTTCGTGAGCTCACGCACGGCCCCATGCGCTTCACGGAACTACGACGCGCTTTGCCCGGCATCAGTCCAAGGACGCTGTCGGCCAGGCTCAAACGTTTCGAGGAGTTCGATCTGGTGACCCGGACTGCCTACGCCGAGGTGCCGCCGCGAGTGGAGTACGAACTCACCGCGACGGGGATGGAACTGCGCTACGTGCTCGAAGCGATGGTCGAGTGGGCGGATCTGGCTCTCCCCGTTTCCTGATCTGCCGTCAGTGCGGGCCCGAAAGTCCCACCCGTAGAGCGCCGCAGGCCTCGAACATCGCGTCTTGTCCGGTGTGGCCGACGCCGGTGGTGTTGACGAAGGCATGGATCAATCCAGTGTGACGCCTCAGTGCAACGGGAACCCCGGCCTCTCGCAGCCGGTTCGCGTATTCCTCACCCTCGTCGCGTAGTGGGTCGAAACCGGCGACGGCAACGTACGCGGGCGGCAGGCCGGCCAGGTCCGGAGTGAGTAGCGGTGACACTCGCGGGTCGAGGGCCGAAGCGCCGCCCGACAGGTAATGGGCCGCATACCAATCGAGTTGGGCGTCGGTGAGAAAGAAGTCGGTGCCGAACATCTTGTGCGAAGGACGCTTCGACGAAAGGTCCACCCAGGGAAAGAAGAGCAGTTGGAATACGGGTTTGACGTCGTCTTCGGTAGTGGACTGCGCGACGACGGCAGCCAGGTTTCCGCCGGCGCTGTCTCCGCCCACTGCAATGGATTTCGGATCGGCACCCAGTTCTGCGGCATGTTCGACGCAGTACCGGAATGCGGCCACGGCGTCGTCGACCCCGGCGGGGAAGGGGAACTCCGGTGCTAGCCGGTAGTCCACCGACAACACACTGACCTCGCCGTGGCGGGCCAGGAAGCGGCACACACTGTCGCCGCTCTCGAGGCTGCCGAGTACGAACCCGCCGCCGTGGAAGTACACCAAAAGTGGAGCGGGCGTCGAGACCCCGGCCGGGCGATACAGCCGCGCGGAAATCGCGTGGTCCGCGGCCGGGATCTCGAGGTCGCGAACCGTTTCGATGTCGATGGGATTGCCGCCGAACAGCCGCGATTCGGCGTCGATCTGAGCTCGTCCCTCTTCGACTGGAAGATGTTCGAAGCTCGTACCTTCGACCGCCGAGAGCAATCGCAGTGCAAGCTGGATCTCGGGGTGCAGAGTCTGTCCGTCGATAGTCTTCGGCTTGCCACCGAGAATGCGCTGCGCGCTGGTCGGTAAGGCGCCAACAACATCGAGAACCACCCGCGCGACACGATCTTGGACAGACATCTTCTGCGTGGACATACTTGCCTTCCGTCGGCCGATCACCCGTCGCTTGTACGTTACGAAACAACCGGACCAATATCCAGGAACCTCGGCGCTCGCGATCAGCCTGCCGGCGTCACCGTGACCGTGACGGGATCCGTGTCGTCCGCGGTTTCCACTGTAAGAAGACGGCTTTGGGGGTTCCAGTTCACGATGTCGGCGCCGGCGACGTCGACGCCGCCAGGGAAGCCGCTCTCGGGTAGATAGATCTCGGTCGGTGCCGTCACCGCGGGGTCCGGGGTGAACGTCAGCTGAAGGCGGTCAACGGTCGAGGACCATTCGGTGGGTGTGCCCGCGACGGCACGCGGATACGGCTTGTTCAGGGTGTCGACGAGGAGTGTCTGCGTTCCGTCCGGCAGGTACGGGCCCCAAGGCCCGGGATCACTGGACCAGTAGGAGACACCCGCGCCGAGTTCTCGGGCGGTCGTGTAGACGCGGTCGATGTAGTCGGTTGCGCCGGGCAGTGTTGTGTCGAGCCCGAATTCGCCGAGAATGATCGGGACGCCGCCGAGTACGTTTCCGGCGATGTGTTCGACGCTGTCGCGCCAGGTGTCGATGGTCGCGTCGGTGAGGGTGCGTGAGAGGCCCGAGTATCCGTCACCGAGGTCGAGGGGCAGTGGGTACAGGTGTGGGCAGTAGGCGATTCGCTGTTCGCCGGCTCGTGGATCGTTGATCTTGGTGAGTCCGCTGGGGACACCTTGGTTGACGCCGACTGCCTGCGGGGCTACACATACCCAGCTGTCCTGATCAACTTCCCTGATGGCGTTGGTGGTTCGCTGATACAGGGCAGCGAGGGGCCCACCTTCGAATGCGGGGCCTTGGAGGGAACCGCCCCACGGCTCGTTCATCAGGTCGTAGGCCACGACGGTGTCGTTGCCTGCGAAGCGTTCGGCCACCGCCTGCCAGGCGTTCGCGTAGTGCTCGACCAGTTCGGGGTGTTGGCCGGTGGTGTTCCAGAAGTTGTCGAATGCGCGCATCACCCCGGGTTGGATGTAGTACAGCTCCCACCGGTCTTGAGGGCTGACGGGAAGGCCGTCCATGTAGGTCGCCCAGGCCGGCGCGCCGTTGCCGATGTTGCCGGCGCCGTTGCCGCTGTTGCCTTCTGGTGTGATCGCGCCGGAGTAGACGTCCTGATGCATGTCGAGCATGACCTTGTATCCGCGCTCGGCGTACCAGCTGACCCGGTCCTCGACGCGGTCGAGGTACTCCTGGTCGTACTGTCCTGGTTCTGGTTCGACCGAACGCCAGGAGATCAGGAAACGCACGAAATTCGTTCCCATGTCGCCGTGTTCTCGTTCGAGGTCGGCTTCGGTGAACTTCGGCATGCCGTCGGGTGCGCTTTTTGCGCTCGACGCCGTGTTGAACCCTCGTAGGATCAAGGAGCGGCCGGCGTCGTCGGTCAGGTACGACGGTGACATCGAAGTGCCACCGTCGCTCCCCGACGTGGGCAGGCTGCCCTGAGCCGCGGCAATTCCGCCGCCCAGTATCAGTGAGCCCGCGACTATCAGTGCTGAGAGCGGGATACGGCGCACGGAAACTCCTACTGGATGTGTGGATGGATTGACTTGTCCGACTATGGATTCAGATCTGGACTTGAATACTCGGTGTCGATTCACGTCGGTTGGCTTACGCTGGTCCGCCCGTTTTCGATGTGTCCGACGAGCACGCGCCTGAATTCAGGATCTTCGTCGACCGTCACGGTGGCCTGATACCAGCCGTCCGCCGAACGCACGGTCCACTGGCCGCGTGCGCCCGCTCCGAGTCTGCGTCGGTCCCCGTCGACGTCGACGGAGAGTGCGCGACTTCCGGAATTTATTGCGGTCAGTAGAAGCGTGCGCGCCCCTGCGTCGATAGTTGTCGAGACGTCGAGCGACGCTGCCGCACTGTCTGTAGCTCCGCTGAACTCTCGTCTGAAACCGTTGGGACCCAACAGGGTCAGGCTGTAGACGCGATCACTGAGCGCGACGGTGTCGTCGACTTCGCCGATGACGTCGTAATGCCGTGGCTCCTCGAACTCACCTGCGTACGGGTACAAGGCCAGGTGCGTTGATGCGGCACCGGCATTGACCAGATGGACCGTCAACGAGCCGGCGCCAGGGTCCACGCTCGTGTGAGCGTCGGGCTGATAGGGAAGTGCCCGTGCGGGTCGGGTGCCGTTCTCCTGCAGGGGCATTCGCTGTTCGGTGGGCGGGGTTGGCGTCCACCGCGGTTCCAGGGGCGGAGTGGGTTGCGGGCGCACCAAAGTTGGTCGGCTACGCGGGTTGGCAAAGTCGAACGCCGACGTCAGGTCGCCACTCACCGTGCGTCGCCACGGTTCGATTTCCGGTTGCATGATTCCGAACCGCTTCTCCAGGAATTGCGTGACGGACGTGTGGTCGAACACCTGGGAACAAACGAAACCGCCAACAGTCCACGGCGAGATGATCGTCATCGGCACCCGCGGGCCGAGACCGAGCGGCTGATTGCCGACCCATTCGGTTTCGACCGAGCGCGGCGGTCGAGGCGGGGGTACATGATCGAAGTACCCGTCGTTCTCGTCGAAGTTGACGATCACGGCCGTCTTCGCCCACAGATCGGGATCGGAGGCGATGGCGTCGAGCACTTGATAGAGCAGTGTTGCGCTCGCCGCGGGTGACGATCCCGATGGGTGCTCCGAATCCACTTCGGACGGAACGAGATAACTCACTTGCGGCAGTCGGCCCGACTCGACGTCCTTCCTGAACTCGGCGGCCAGTGTGCCGGGTCGGGATCGGTACAGTGCGCGATCGTAGAGTTGGCGATCAGCAGGCGACAGTTGGTCTGCGGCATTCTCGAGAGCCAGTACCGCTGCGTCCTGGACCGGCGCCGGCATCGACGGCAGGGCGAGATAGAACCCGGCCAAGGTCTGCAGTTCGTAGGGGAGCAGGCTTGGCCGGCCAAGCAACCCTGCCGCCACTTTCTTGAAGGCAGTGAAGTATTCGAGGTTGTTGTCTCCGAAGTTGTCCCACTCTTGGTAGGTCTTCCAGGAAATGCCGGCCGACTGCAACCGCTCGGGAACCGTCGTCCATCCGTAGCCGGCGTGCCAGGGGTTGTAGGCTGCATTGGTTACAGCTCTTCCCTCGGGGCCGGGCGGATCCGAGGGCAGGACCGACTCGGTTGGATTAGGCGAAAGTGGCTCGTATCCGGTGTATCCAGAGACCCAATAGTTCCGGTTGGGGCTCGTCGACGTCGGAACGGAGCAGTGGTAGGCGTCGCAGATCGTGAACGAGTCCGCCAGTTCGTAATGAAAGGGAATGTCTTGCCGGTCGTAGTACGCCATCGTCGTACCGGTCTTTGCCGCAATCCAACCGTCGTGCCAGCCGTCGGCGAGTGCGGCATGTCCGCCCGCCCAGCTGTGATCCAGCCCGGTGACGTTCTGGGTGTCCATGTGTTGTGCCGCAGCGGAGTCGCGGATGGGGAAGGGGAGTACAGGACCGGTAGGCCCGGGTTGTTCGAAGACGCTGTGGCCGCTGCGTAGACGCAACGCATTCGGATCACCGAAGCCACGAACACCCCTCAGCGCACCGTAGTAGTGGTCGAAAGATCGGTTCTCCTGCATGACGAGGACTACATGCTCGATCGAATCGAGCCCGCCGGAGTTTGCGGGTGTCGCCAGTGCACGTTGAAGCGACGGCGGCAGAAGGGAAGTGGCGGCGACTGCAGTTGCACCGACCCCGGCAGTGAGAAACGACCGTCGAGAAAGGGAATTCCTGGACACTTGTGCTCCATCGATAGATCAATCAGTTCTATGACTACGGCCGCGACATGCTGTTGCCGCTGCTCCGAATCGGTGCAGCGGCAACAGTGTCGAGAAGTACGATCAGGAACCGAAGAGACCGCTCAGTGAACCGAGGCTGCCCGAGCCGCCGTTCCCGCCATCGTCAGGCGCAGCAGAAACCTTGACGACGGATTCGTCCGACGCGGACTGTGTGAATCCACTACGACCCGCGAATGACGCCTTGATCCGATGATCGCCCGTCGAGGCGAAAGTATGAGTCAGTCGCGCCACACCATCGACTCCGACGACAACGGGCTGTCCGATGGGTTGGTCACCGTCGAAGAACTGAACCGAGCCCCCGCCTGGATTGGGGCTGACTGTCGCGGAAAGTTCTGTCGCGACATTCTGCTTGGCCGTCGCGGGAGCTGCCAGCGAGGTCGAGGTGGTGACATCGGACGGCGCGGGGTCAGACACGGTGACCGTTTGGGCCGATGCCATCGACGGCATGAATCCTGTTGCGCCGGAGTAGTAGGCCGACACTGCATGAGATCCAGCCGAGGCGAACGCATGTTCCAGAGTGGCTTTGCCGTCAGCGCCCACCGGGATCGGGGCACCGATATCTGCAGCGCCGTCCTTGAACTGGAGAGTCCCACCGGTGGGTGTCGGCGTGACCTGCGCCCTCAGCGACACCGATACGCCTGTCTTTGCATCGGTAGGTACGTTCACGGCAGTGTCGGTCTGCTTGACGACAGGTGCGGCAGTCACCGTCACCATCGCCTCGGTCGAGTTGGAACTCTGGAACCCGTTGACGCCCTGGAACGTTGCGGAGACCCGCGCGGTTCCGGCGGTGAAGAAGGTATGCGGTAGCCGGGCAGTGCCGTCGGCACCGGGCGTGACAGGTGTACCGACGTCAGCGCCGTCCACCCTGAACTGCACGTTTCCGTTGACCGGAGCCGGATCCACCTTTGCGACAAGCTCGGTCGGTGTGCTGGCTTGGATCGAGCCGGGCATCTGGATTGTGGTGGTTGTCGGTTGGCTGACGTAGATGGTGGTCAGGGCCTGCCCACCGGCGTTGAGGCCGGAGTTCCTGTTGTCCCGCGGGGAGCAGTTGTAGCGCTCCCAGTAGTTGACCGTGAAGACATCCTTTTCGCGCTGGACGAATGTGAGCGCATTTCGGTCGTCGTCGTAGTTGGCGGAGCCGGGATCGGAAACTCGTAGCGAAGGCTTGATCTCGCTACCGGCCGCACCGGCTTTGACTGTGACGTCGACTGCGGGGAGTCGGAACTTGGTGTTGGCACCGACGATGATGCCGTCACTCGATCGAACTGCGGAGGACGGACCGTTTCCGGTGGTCCGATTCGATCCGGAGATACGTAGGTGCGTACCGGATGCAGATGGATTACCGCCGTCGTCGATCTGTGTGACTGTTGGAGTGGCACTGTCGGATCCGAGGCCGTACGCACTGTCCGCCACAAGCTGGGAACTCACGAATTCGACGCCCGACGGGATGTCGAAGTCGTACTTGATCCGGGCCCAATGCACGACTCCACGGCTGGCATGGCCTCCGCCGTTTGCCTTCATCTCGTTCGGCTGCACGCGGTAGGTGATGGTCTCACCTGGTGCCGCGGTGGTCGGCGCGGTGATGGTGACCCCCGAGCCGAGCGTCTCGTTGAACGTGATCGGGCTTGCCGCACCGTCCATCTCGCGCACATGGCATGCAGTTGTGAAGGCCACGCTCTTGGTCTCGGGGGCAGCAGAGGCGATCCCGCCGCCGACCATGGCGAACAAGCCACCGGCCAGTACCGAGACGGTAGCAATCGCAGAGCCGCGTAGGAGTTTCGAGTTCATCGATGAATTCTGGTTTCTGTTCACAGTTCTCACGACCCGAATCCAGGGGTGCCAAGGCTGCCGAGGCTACCGGTCCCAGGCTCGGGCTCGGACGGTTCGACGACGTTGATCGTCACGGCGCCGGACATCGATTCCATGAAGCCGGCAGATCCCGTGTAGTACGCCGTGATGTTGTGGTCGCCTGCTGTTGTCATCGTGCGGTTGGCCTTCGCGACGCCGTTGACAACGGCCACTGGAGCGCCGAGGTCTACCCCTCCGTCACGGAACTGCACTGTTCCTCCCGACGGCCAAGGAGTGACCGTTGCCGTCAGCTCCACGGAGTCGCCGACGACAGCTTTACCGGGTGCGTCGATTCGCGTCTGTGTCTGGGCGAGGCTGGAGTCGACATTGATCACCGCGAGTGGCTGGCCGCCTGCGTTCAATCCGGCCGAACGATTGTCGCGTGGTGAGCAATTGGTGGTCAGCCAGTATTTGACGCCACCGAGCAGGGTCTCCTGTTGCAGGAAGGTCAGGTAGTTGGCGGCACTGTCGTAGGAACCGGAGTTGGTGTCGGAAACGCGCAGCATGGGCTTGATCTGGGTTCCCACAGCCCCTGACGTGACAGTGACGTCGACTGCCGGGAGCTGGAACGTCTTTCCTCCACCGACCTCGATTCCGCCGCCGCCGTTGTCGTCGGTGTTGGGTCCGTTGCCCGCGGTGATGTTGTTGCCGGAGATACGAAGATGCGTCCCATTCGGATCGGGTGAACCGGCATCGTTCACCCGCGTGATCGTCGGGGCGACCCCACCCAGATTCGAGCTGGTGCCGGCCACGATCTGCGCCCCCACGTAGGAGGTACCTGCAGGGATGTCGAAATCGAACTTGAGACGCGTCCAGTTCACGACGGACCTGAGGTCGTAGCCGTCATTAGGGACCGTCATCGGCTTGGGAGCGAGTCGGTAGGTAAAGGTCGAGTTCGGCGGAACCACGGCCGGCGCACTGATCGTGACGCCGGAATCACGCGTCTCGTTGTGTGTGATCGGACCGGGGAACTGCCACCCGTGACACGATGCCGTGAACGGAAGGTTCACATCAGCGGCGGATGAAACTCCCGCTCCGCCGACGACCAGGGCAACGCATCCGGTCAAGGACGCGGCCACCCCTACTCCTCGGCGCATCAACGTCGACACCATTCACATTCTCCTTGAGTAGCGCTCGACAAGATCGAGCTCTCGGCTTGAAGCCGGGTCCGGGAACCGGCCTCGAGCTGACAGAGAAGCGAATACGTCTTCGTCGTTTGCTCGCCACCAGCTCAAACCCTGGAGAGGAGTAGAACACAGAGCGAGCCGCAAAATATGTGATTCGGACAAATTATTGGACAAACGTCCAACCGGTGAAATTTCTCCACTTCTCTGACCGCTCTGCACTGCTTTAACGTGGCGTGAAGTGGGCCCGGTAAACGGTCAGGCGATCGCGCGGCGCATCAGTTCTGCCGTCTCCTTGTTGAATGCGACCAGTGTGACCGTCTCGACCTCGGTCTTCGCCGCGCGAATCGCTGAAACGGCCTGTTGGACCGCATCTTCCTTCGGCCAGCCGTAGACCCCTGCCGAGATCAACGGAAAGGCGACGGTTCGTGCGCCGATCGAGTCGGCAACGGCGAGACTGCGGGTGTACGCCGACCGTAGCAATCCGGATCGGTCCTCGGAGCGCGAATACCTCGGGCCGACGGTGTGAATCAAGGCCTCGGCGTGGAGCTTTCCCGCGGTGGTGGCCACGGCCGCGCCCACCGGGAGGCCGTCGGGACGGCTGGTGTTGCGCAATACCTCGCAACCCTTCAAGATCTCCGGTCCTCCGGCTCGGTGGATCGCGCCGTCGACACCGCTACCGCCGAGGAGCCTGGAGTTGGCCGCATTGACGATGGCGTCGACGGTCAGCGTCGTGATGTCACCTTCGGCGACTGTAATAGTGGGCATTGATCCTCCTGCGTGTCCACCTGGCGCGTAGCCGACGGCTGTGTTTCCGACGGCTGTGTTTCCGACGGCTGTGTTCCAGAGTTCACGCTTCGGACGAGCCCACGGCATAGCCGAGCGTACGTCGTAGGGGTCACGCCCGATCACCATCGAGTATCACGGTTCTGGTCGTCGGTTCCGCCGCGAGCAGTCTTGATCGCCAGGCGAACCAGATCGGAGGAACGGTATCCCGGCCAGCCGTGCATGATTCGGCGCCAGCGCGCGGGAACCGCCGACGCTCCCCAACGGGCGCCGAGCAACCCGCCTGCGATAGCCGCGGTCGTGTCGGTGTCCCCGCCGGCGCTTACGGCCGCTTCCAATGCGTGCTGAAGGTGGCGAGCATCGGAATTATCCGTGGAGGTGATTGCCCACCAGGCAGTCTGAAGTGCATGCACCACCCAGCCGTTCTTGGAGAAGTCCTGCGGGTTCCCGGTTTCGGCCTGATCGAGCAGCGGGCCCCAGTATTCGGCGACCTCCTGATCGGCAACGGAGAGGAAGTCGCGAACCCCCTCGAAGTTGCCGGCGACAACGGCATGGCGGATGGCGTGGGTCCACAATTCGCAGGCCTGCCCGGCGCGCGGGTCGTCATGCGTGAGTGAACTGATCCGGTGCGCTGCCGACCTGGCACCTTCTGCATCGTCCAAGTAAGAGAGGGCGACGGGAGCAGTCCGCATGAGCGAGCCGTTGCCTGCCTTGTGGCCGCTGATCGCCCGCGCACGATCCGCCATCGCTGCTGCGCTTTCGGAGCGGGCAGACAACACTGCTCGCGTCTGGTTGCCGATGTCCGCGGGCTTTGAGTCGTACCACCGGATGAACTGTGCTGCAATGGCATCGAGACCGCCGGAGCTTCCGATATCGATTCCGGTCGCGGCCACCTCAGCGATCGCAACTGCCATCGAGGTGTCGTCGGTCCATTCTCCAGGAGCCCAGTTGAACGGGCCGCCACCGATCATGTCGATGGTGACCTCGGAGTTCGGATAGGTGAATTCGTAGCCGGCGCCGAGTGCGTCTCCTGCTGCGGCGCCGAGCAGAACGCCGGCCGCTCGATCGGACTGCTGTGCGGTGAGTTTCATAGCCACCTTTTCACGTTCGCGGAGATCGTTTGATCAACTTTGCGCTAACAATAGATCATGTTTGAGATAACATGCAAGGGTGAATAAATGGACAGACACGAGCGGCAAGGGATTGACGGACTATCCGCGCCCGTCTGTGGCAGTGGACGTCGCGGTGCTGACGTACAGCGGTGGATCTCTGAAAGTTCTGGTCGTTCGGCACCGCCTCGGTGCGCTGGCGCTACCGGGAACATTTCTGCACGAACGCGAATTGCTCACGGCCGCAGCCGATCGTGCCCTGTCGGTCAAGGCCGAGTTGGCCCAGACGAGCTTCCATCAGTTGGCGATCTTCGACCGACCGGACCGCGACGACCGCGGTTGGGTTCTGTCGGTCGCGCATACCGCGGGCCTACCGGAATCGGAACTGCCCGATTCGGCGCTTCTCGTCGATGTGTACGACGACGAGGCAGTGAGCGGACTCGGGTTCGATCACGCCGACATGGTGCGACTCGCGGTCACGGACCTACGCACGAGGTATGCGTCGTACGTCGATCCGGACGGATTGTCGGGCGGGACGTTCACCGTCGCCGAACTTCGGAGACTGTACGAGGTGATCTTCGATCGTCCGTTCCAGAAGGACAGCTTCCGCCGGCAGGTGTTCGACGCGCTCGAAAGTACCGGCGAGATGAGCAGACCAGGTAACGGCCGACCCGCCGAGACGTACCGGAGGCGGGGTGACGGCGCACTGACTGCGCAGGCAATGGCATTTTTGACCGGATGAAGTGAAACGAATTCTTGCAGTTCTGCTGACCTGACGCGCTGAGCTGGGTAATGTCCGATTGATGGGTGCAGTTTCGAATGAAGCCGAGTCCAAGATTCCGACTGTCGTGTGGGGTACCGGCAACGTCGGGCGTGCATCGATTCGCGCTGTGACAGCCAATCCGGCCCTCGAACTTGTCGGCGTCATCGTTGCGAACCCCGAGAAGGTCGGGCGAGACGCCGGTGACCTCGCCGATCTGGGAGTGCACCTGGGCGTCGCGGCTACCGACGACGCCGATGCCGTGCTCGCAGCGTCTCCCGGCGCGGTGGTCTACGCGGCGTCCGGCGACATTCGGCCCGACGACGCGGTTGCCGACATCACGCGGGCACTGGCCGCCGGAGCTGTGGTGGTCACGCCGTCCGTATATGCGCTGTACGACCCGAAATCTGCGCCTCCCGAACTTCGTGATCCCGTCGAAGCTGCTGCCAAGGCGGGCGGCGGCGCTCTGTTCGTCTCCGGTATCGACCCAGGCTGGGGCAACGATATCCTGCCGATTCTCGTCAGCGGGCTCGCGGGGACAATCGACCAGATCCGGTGTCAGGAAATCTTCGACTACACGACCTACGAACAGCCGGATTCTGTCCGCTACCTGATCGGGATGGGTCAGCCGATGGACTACGAACCTCCCATGGTCGCGCCGACCGTACCCACCATGGTCTGGGGCGGGCAGATTCGGCTCATCGCGCGGGCACTCGGGGTGGAACTCGACGAGATCCGCGAGACCTTGCTGCGCCGCCCGCTCGAGGAAACCGTGTCGACCGAACATATGGGGGAGTTCGCGGCCGGAACCCAAGGCGCACTGCGATTCGAGGTTCAGGGAATCGTCGGCGGGGAACCCCTGATCGTGATCGAACACGTCACGCGTATTCATCCGTCCTGTGCCCGCGACTGGCCGCTCCCGCCAGACGGAGGCGACGGCGCGCACAAGGTGATCGTCGAAGGACGACCACGAATCGAGATCAACGTCGAAGCCACCGATGAAGGTGGAAACCGCGCGGCCGGTGGAAATGCCACGGCCGTAGGACGTCTCGTCAACGCAATTCCGTGGCTACGTCAGGCTGAACCCGGTCTCTACGACGCGCTGGACGTTCCGCTCGCACCCGGCGTCGGCAAGCTCGGTGCCCGAAACTCGGAGGTACTCACATGAATATCGACATACCCGAAGGCAAGAATCCGATCGGCTACGTGTGGGGAGAGATGGTCCCCGGCATCGGACCCGCGGCCGCCGGATTCTCCCAAAAGGTCTACACAGACGGCACTCTCGGACTCCGCGAGTTCGAGGCGGCCAGGCTTCGGATCGCTCAGATCAACGGGTGCATCTTCTGTCAGGACTGGCGCACCGAGCGTGACGGCGAGACTGTGGAGTCGACGTTCGATCAGTCTGTCACCGACTGGCGCACCACCGATGCCTTCGACGACAGGACGCGTCTCGCTGCCGAATACGCCGAGAGATACGCCCTCGACCACCACGGGCTCGACGACGAGTTCTGGGAACGTATGACAGCTCACTACTCCCAGCGAGAAATCGTCGAGTTGAGCATGTGCCTCGGATCGTGGTTGGCCTTCGGCCGGCTCAACCACGTGCTCGGTCTCGATACTCAATGTGTGTTGCCCGGCAACTGAACCTAGTTGCCCAGCGTCGTCAGATCCGGGTAGTTCGAGACCTCCCAGCCGCCGTCGACGACCAGGCTGGTTCCGGTGATGTACGAGGCGTCGTCGCTGGCGAGATAGAGGCAGGGGCCCGCGATCTCGTCGGGAGTTGCCGCTCGGGACATGGGAATTCGGCTGAGAAACATGTCGCGGGCGGGTTCGTAGTTCATGACCGGCGCGACCAGTGGCGTGTCGACCAGGCCGGGGAGAACGGCATTGACCCGGATCCCCGACGCAGCGAGTTCGATCGCGGCATTCTTGCTGAACATCTCGACCCCGGCTTTGCCTGTCGCGTACGCGCTCCCGTAGGGGCTCGGCACGTGCGCGTTCAATGAGGACACGTTGACTATCGCACCACCGCGACCGTGCTCTCGGATATGCCGCGCTTCATGTTTGGTGCAGAGGAAGACGCCCTTCTGCACCAGGTCGATGGTGAAGTCCCAGTCGGCCTCGTCGAGGTCGACGATCTGCCCCACCCTCGACGCCCCGGCAACGTTGAAAGCCAGATCGATACCGCCGAATTCCGCAGCCGCAGCGGCAATAGCCTCGGCAACATCGGATTCCTTGGTGACGTCGGCGGGAACGGCGAGGAAAGACGCGCCGTGCTTGGAGGCTATCTCCTTCAAACCCTCTGCATCGATGTCGATTCCGGCTACCTGTGCGCCTTCGCCGATAAGTCGTAGTGCGATGGCTGCACCGATACCCGATGCTGCGCCGGTGACAACCGCGGTTTTGCCGGCAAATCTGGACGTGTTAATGGGCACCTGCTTTCAAGAACTTTCCGGTTCGGCGGTTGCCGAGAACGGGTGCTGCTTCTCCGTCGCCGAAGACGTACTCGCCGCCGACGAACACTGCGGTGACGGTCTGATCGTTGCGATTGACCATGCGGGAGAGGTTGTCGTACTCCACGACCGGACTTTCGGCGTACGCCTCGAGTGAATCGTCGAGATGGGCGGGATCGATCACAACCAGGTCGGCGCGGTCACCTAATCGAAGGTGCCCGGCGTCGACGTCGTACCACTCGGCGAGTTCGCCGGTGAGGCGATGCACCGCTGCCTCGACGGTCATGAAGGGACGGCCGACCTTTTGGGCATCGTAGACACGTCGTAGTAGTCGTAAGCCGAAGTTGTAGAACGCCATGTTGCGCAAATGCGCTCCGGCGTCGGAGAACCCGAGTTGGACGCCGTTGTCCTGGGCGAACTTGTCCAGAATCTCCGGCCGGTGGTTCGAGATGGTTGTGCGCCAACGCACTTCCGTGCCGTGTTCGAGGACCAGATCCAGGAAGGCATCGACAGGGTGGAGGCCGCCTCGTTCGACGCCGACCTGCCCGAAGCTCTTGCCGACCAGGGATTCGTCCGGGCAGGATACGATTTCGGCGTCGAAGAAATCCCGATGCCAAACTTTGACACCGAACTTTTGGTCGTAGTCCTTGCGGAACTGTCGCCGGTACTCCTCACTCTGCATCAGAACGTTGCGTTCCATCTCGTCGGTCAGATGCAGTGCTGCAGCGCCGGATCCGAACTCCTCGAAGACAACCAGGTCGATGCCGTCGGCATATACCTCGAAAGGAACCGGTAGGTGCTGCCAGCGCAGGTCGCCGCCGAGTCGATTGACCAGGTGCGCCAGCGGGCCGAGGATTACCACGGCCAACTTGTTGGACTTGATATCAGCCGCCGAGAGCATGCTCGTCTTGAGTCGCTTACGCCAGATACCCGCACTGGAGAACGCCATCGCTCCGGTACCCATCGGGTTGGAGAGGTCAGGTCCGGCCTGAAATACCCGTCCTCGGCGGCGCAGGATCGCATTGAGTCGGCGTCGTTCTTTCGTGGTTGCATACGTCGACGGCAGCGTGCGTGAGCGGCAGGTCTCACCGTCGAGTTTGTCGAACAACAATTGCTGACTGGACATCCCGACGAATCCTGCGTCGAGAGCTTCGGTCAACTGTGCTTCCATCGACGCGAGTTCGGTGTCGGTGGGGTGCACGTCCTTCCTGGTAGCACGATCCAGTCCCATCTCGGCGGCTCGCATGTCGGAGTGTCCGATGAAGGCTGCAACGTTGGGACCTAGCGGAAGCGCCTCGAGTGCAGCAACATAGTCTCTCGCGGAGTTCCAGGTCTTGGCCCGCGTGAGTGCTTCGACGACGTGCTTGCGTGGGATAGCTTCGACGCGGCCGAAAAGGTCGCCTGCGTCCGACGGGCTGGCGTGAATGGTGGACAGGGAACACGATCCGACAAAGATCGACGTGACCCCGTGTCTGAGAGATTCGCTCAGCGCCGGGCCTTCGAGGATCTCGACGTCGTAGTGAGTGTGGATGTCCACGATGCCCGGGATCACCCACTTGCGCCGCGCGTCGATGACACGGGGACAGTCGGTTTCGTCGAGTGAATCGAGGGAGATGGCAGTGACCAGCCCGCCTCGGATACCCAGATTGCGGACAGCTGGGTTCGCCCCGGTGCCGTCGAACCACAGACCGTTGTTGATCACGGCGTCATAGGTCATGAGATAGCCACCTTTGCGCGTATCGTCTTCCCGGTTGCATTGCGAGGCAGAGGAGTTGTGCTCAGTCTCCACTTGACTGGCACCTTGAAGTACGCCAGTCTTTCGGCGACATAGTCGCGTAGTTCTTCTTCGGTCGCTGCTCCCTCGCTGCGAAGAACGACAACGGCCGCCACTTCTTGGCCGAGGTCTGCCGAATCAATCCCGATCACAGCGCATTCGAGTACCGAGGGATGCTCGTCGATAGTCTGCTCGATCTCGAGGGGGTAGACGTTCTCGCCGCCGCGCAGGATCAGATCGGACCGGCGGCCGGTCAGGCGGAGTCGGCCGTCTTCGAGAACTCCGAAGTCGCCGGTTCGGAGCCATCGGTCGGGACCGATGGCGGCAGCAGTCGCAGTCTCGTCGTTCCAGTATCCCGACATCACATACGGGCTGCGAGCGCAGATTTCGCCCTCCTCGCCGTCGGGAACCGCAACACCGAATGGATCACGGACCTCCACACTCACACCGATGATGGGCCGTCCGAGAGTTCCGGGGAACGCGGCGAGTTCTGGTGGCGTGGCAACCGAAATGCCGGTGGAAGATTCGGTGAGCCCGTAGCTGTCGACCAAGGTGTGCTGCGCAAAAGGCAGTCGTGCGCGCAGGCGGTCCTGCAAGGCCGGAGATGACGGCGCAGACGCGAGTGCAAAGGCGCTCAGTGAGGTCAGGTCGTACTTCTCGAGACTGCCATGTTCGAGGAGACGGGTTGCCATAGTGGGGACCACCGCCCAGTTGGTGACCTTCTCGCGTTCGACGAGGGAAAGGACTTCGTCGACGTCGAAGGCGCCCTGCTGGATGACCACGGCTCCGCCCGTCGCGAGTCGTGGGATCGCCAGGTTATGCAGGCTTGCAATGTGAAACAGCGGTGCGGTCAGCAGATACCGCAAGTCGCTTGGTCTGCCATCGCTGGGTTTGCCGGTGAACGCCGCGGCGAGGCGATCACTGTAGCGGTGGTAGTCGATGACGGCCAACACGTTTCGATGAGTGTGAACAGCTCCCTTGGGGCGGCCGCTGGTTCCGCTCGTGTAAAGAATGACGGCCGGGTCGTCCTCGTCGACGGACGTGCGGGGCAGTGCCGAACCCGAATACTTCTCCATCAGAGCCGGTAGATCTTCTTCCATCGTGAGCACGGGAACACCGGTGTTCACTTCGGAAAGAACTTGTGCGCGTTTCGCGTCGGCGATCACCACGGTGGGCGTGGTGTGATCGGTGCCGTACTGCACCTCACGGGCCACCCACCACGAGTTGAACCCGACGGCGATGGCGCCAAGCGACTGAGCCGCCCAGAAGGTCATCACCCATTCCGGCGTATTGGCGGCGAGGATCCCCACCCGATCGCCCTTGCGAACGCCGTACCGCTCACGCAGCGCGGTGGCCAATGCTGCTACGGCCTCGCCGTGCTCGAGGTAGCTGAAGCGTCGTTCCTTGGTCACCAGGTAGTCGCGTGATCCGTAATCGAAGGATGCGGCGAGCACGTCGCCGAGTGCCTTGTCACGGTTCTTCATGACGGGCATCGAGCTGCCGAGTACATCCTCGACTTGCATCTCGAAAGGACCACCGGGGCCGGTCAGCCCAGCCATGACCGACGCGATGAATGCTTGTGTATCAGCGGAAGTAGTCACGTGAAGTGCCTTTCGAAGATTAGGGTACGAGCACTGCGCGTCCGGTGACCTTGCCGTGTTCGAGACGGTCGAGTGCGTCTCGGGCATCAGCGAGGTCGAAGCGGGCTACTTCTACGGTTACCAGACCGGCCTGTGCCAGGGCGATGGAATCGACGAGGTCGTTTCTGGTGCCGCCATAGGACTTCCGGATCGATGCGCCCCACGGCCAGCCTGGCCCGCCGGCCGCTTCGGCGGTGATTCCGGGGTTTCCGCCTCCGAGACCTACCATGCGATACGCGCCGTTCGGCGCAACCGCTTGAACCGACATCTGAGCCGTTGCATCGACACCGACGAAGTCGAAGATGACTTCTGCGCCTCTGGCCGACGTGAGGTCGAGGATGTGCTGCGCGGTGTCCGGTCCCGATTCGAGCGTGATGTCGGCGCCGCAACGTTTGGCGAGATCGAGTTGATCCTGTCCGACGTCGACGGCAATGATGCGCACGGCACTGATTGCCCGAAGTATCTGTACTGCAACGTGACCGAGTCCGCCGACGCCGATCACGACGGCGGTGGCACCGGGCTGGAGATGTTCGCGTGCGCCGCGAATGGCGTGGTAGCTCGTCAGTGCTGCATCGGCGAGTGGTGCGGCCTGCAGGAAGTCGAGGTCTCCGATGGGTACGAATGAGCGAGCCGGGATCTTGACGTACTCGGCCATCCCGCCTTCGGGACCGAGCCCGGGGCAGGGCGGCATCGCGGTGCGTCCGGCGGCGAGGCACATGTTCTCGTTGCCGCTCATGCATTCTCGGCACTGTCCGCACGACCAACAGAGGTAGACGACACCGCGTTCCCCGACGGACCGACCGTCCACGCCGGCCCCGACGGCTTCGATGGTGCCGGCGATCTCGTGGCCGATGGTCAGCGGTTCTTCGCGCATCTTGTACGGAAAGTGCAGGAGGTGCAGATCGGAGTGGCAGATTCCCGCGGCGCCAACCCGAATCAGTAGTTCGGACGGACCGATCTCCGGGACCGGCACATCGTTGATTTCCAGGAGTCCGGGCCCCATGAGCTGAGCTGCCTTCATGAACTGACCTCGCTGACCTCGGAGTTGTATGCGGCGCTCAGGTAGGAGTTGCTGCGGTCGGATCCGATCAGCCCCGGCGCCATCTTGTTCATGACGTAGGCGAAAGTCATCCGACGGTCCAGATCGTTGACCAGCATCGAGCCGCCGATACCGGCCCACCAGCAAGCGCGTCCACCTGGAACCAGGGGTGCGGTATCCGGGTGCGGCAGTCCGTATCCGATGCCGAACTTGAGCGGAGTCATGATCCCGAGGTCGATACCGTCGGCTTGGATCTCGAAGATCAGGTCGATGGTGCTCTGCGAGAGCAGCTTCTGGCCGTCGAGCACACCACCGTTCGAGATCACGGATTGGACCCGAGCGATAGAACGTGCGTTGCCGTGGCCGTTGACTGCGCCGATCTCGGCCTCCCTCCAGGGCGCGGTGTTGACCTCTGGGTAGTCGAGCAGTGGGCAGGTCAGGGTCTTGATGAAGATGCTGTCCTGGTCGAGCGTGGACAGGTCGAACTCCAACGCGGGCGGCGGAACCATGGTGGCTATTCGACCGAAATGCTCTGTGGACGTACCGATGTGGAAGTCGGCGCCCAGTGGACCGGCAAGCTCTTCGGCAAAGAACCTGCCGAGGGTCCGACCGTCGATGCGACGAATGACTTCACCGACGAGATGGCCGTAGTTGATCGCGTGATAGCCCGACGCCGTACCTGGGGTCCACCAAGGCTTCTGGGTAGCGAGGCGAGCGGTGGACGTCTCGAGGTCGTAGATGTCCTTCAGTTCGATCGGGCGCTCCCAACCGGAGACGCCAGACGTATGCGATAGGAGGTGGCGAACTTCGATGTCCTCCTTGCCGTTTACCGCAAATTCGGGCCAGTAGTGAGCAACCTTCTGGTACACGTCCAGTTGGCCGCGTTCGACCAGCAGGAGCGCACACAGAGCCGTCATGGTCTTGGTGATGGAGAAGGTGTTGACGATAGTGTCCGGACCCCAAGGAGTGGTGCGGGATTCGTCGGTGTACCCGCCCCAGATGTCTACTACGGCTTCTCCGTCGACGGTGATGGCGATGGAGCCGCCGAGTTCTTCGCCGGATTCGAGATGAGCCTCGAAGGCGGTGCGGACGGCGTCGAACTCGTTGTTGCAGTGACCGTTCACCGTGCTCATGCGCGATCCGCCTTCTCGAGTTCGTGTGCTGCTGCACGGGCCGCAACAGGTAGCTTGTTTCCGGAGGCCGCTGCACGCTTGGTGCCCTTGGCGATTTCCTTGTTCATGTTGCGGACGTAGGGATCGAACTCGAGCTGAATCGTGTGGCGCGGTGACTTGTAATAGGGGGCGAGGAAGTACGCCTCGTCGGCCTTGGTGATCTCCTGCATCTCACTGGCGGACGGCAGTTGGTATTTGCCGGTGAGGTAGGCCGCGACGAGCTTGCTCTGCTGCTCAGCGAAGTTGACGAGCGTCGGCATGGGCTGCGCCAGTCCCATGAAGAAGAGGTTGTCGATTCCGGGCTTCATCATTCGTTTGAAGAGTGGGAATCGGTTGTCTTTGTCCGGCAGAAGATTCGGATCGCTGAAGAAGGGGAAGCTGATGTTGTAGCCGGTGGCGCAGATGACCACGTCGACGTCCGAGACAGTGCCGTCGGCGAAGTGAACCTGCTTTCCGTCGAGTTTGGTGATGGCAGGCTTGAAGGTTATGTCGCCCGACCCGGCGCGTCCCAGGAACTCGCCGCTGGCCGACGGGTGGGCCTCGAACGGACGGTGGTCTGGCTTGGGTAGTCCGTAGCCCTCCATGGTTCCCAGGTTCTTGCCGAGGAATCGACGACTCAGGAACAGGCGCAGACCGCGGGGCATCCAGGGCGGGGTGATCAGTTTGTCTCCCGGCACGCCGCCCAGATACTTCGGGAGTACCCAGACTCCGCGGCGCGCTGAGACGATGAGCTTCTCGGCGAGGTATCTCTGCCCCAGTTCGGAAGCAATGTCCAAGCCGGAGTTCCCCATTCCGACCACGACTACCTTCTTTCCGCGCATGTCGATCGGATCGAACGGGTCGTTGTAGCTGTGGCTGTGCATCAGCACGCCGTCGAACTCACCCGGGTAGTCGGGGATGTTGGGATCCCAGTGATGTCCGTTGCAGACCATCAGGACGTCGTAGGTGCGAACTTCGCCGTCAGAGCGCGTGATGGTCCACAGTCCGTCTGCATCACGTTCTGCTGCAACAACACTGGTGTTGAAGATGATCGACTCACGCAGGCCGAAGTGCTCGACGTAGTCCTTGAAGTACTGGAAGAGTTCGGAGTGGTGAGGGAAGTCGGGAAGGTCAGCGGAGACCGGGAAGTCCTCGAATGCCAAGCGCCACTTCGATGTGTCGATGTGCAGGCTCTGGTAGCAGGCTGACATCCCGTTGGGATTCTTGTAGTACCAGTTTCCGCCGACCTCGTCGGACGCTTCGTAGCAGTCGAAGGGTATTCCGAATTCCTTCATTCGCTTGGCCGTCGTGATTCCGGTGGGCCCGGCGCCGATGATGCACACGCTCGGCAAGGGGGAGGGGCTCATTCGCCATCGCTTTCTGTTCTGTCTCGGGCGTGCGAGAAAAAGAATCGATGCCCGAGAAGTGACTTGAGTCATAGTGCGCCATTCGCTGACGATGTGTCAATGAATGACGCAATGTTTTTCGATGACGGTAAGTCGGTGATTTGCCAGAAGGTCGAAATGCGAGCAAGGTGGGCGACGTGAGCACGACTACCGATGGCCCGAAGAACAGGCGGGGAACCCTTCGCGACGAGCAGAAACGCGCGACGCGGGCCAAACTCGTGGACGCCGCACGCACCCTGTTCGAAGAGCGGGGATATGCGGCAGTCACGGTCGACGACATCGCCTCGGTCGTCGGATGCAGTAGAGCCACGTTCTACGTGCATTTCGCCAGCAAGGTGGAGATGCTCAAGACGATTGGCGCGGCCGGGATGGCGGCGAGTGCGTTCGCTTTCTACATCGATCTCGATCGAGTCCTCGACACGAACTCTCGCGTGGAATTCACCGCATGGCTGGAACGTGCCTTCGACTGGTTCGACGAAAACAAGCGCCTGCTGCCGGCCTGGGACGAGGCCGTGGCACTCGAACCGGAGTTCCGCGAGACAGCGCGAGACGGTATGACCGAACTACCGAACGCCATGCCCAAATATCTGGGCCGGTGGCCGGTGGAACAGCACGACGAGGCGAGGTTGCGCGTCGAACTGCTCGTGAGTCAGCTGGAGCGATTCTTCACACGCTGGGCCGTGCAGGGGACGATCGATGTGACGCGGGTTCAGGCGGCCGAGGTTCTGACAGATATCTGGTTCCCGGCTCTGTCGCCGGAATCGAAGGGCGTCGCCGAGCGGTAGGTGTGAATCCGACGGAGGTTCACGGGTCGATGAGTCCTTCGGTCGTGCCTCGCCACCCGCGGCGCTGGTAATCCCGCGGCGACATGCCGTGGGCAGCGATGAAGACCTTGGTGAAGCCGGAGGCGTGCGCGTAGCCGAGTCGGCGGGCAGTCTCTCCGGCCGAGAGACCCTCCTCGAGATGGGCACGCGCGAGGGTCATGCGTAACTGGGCTCGCCAGCGTGGGTAGCTCTGGCCGGTGGCCGCAGTGAAGTCTTTCTGGAGCAAGTTCTCGTCGACGCCGAGTCGAGCGCTCCACTCCGACAGCGTGCGGGAATCGGTGGGGTCGGCCCGTAGTGCGGCAAGGATCGTCTCGACTGGATCGCTCTGACGGCTGCCGTGTGGACGAGCCGCTGCAGAGCTGCGGACCAGCCTCGAGATTCGCGCCGGGTCGTGGATCTCGGGGCGTAGGTGAGTGTAATTCGCGACCACCGTGTGCAACAGATACGTCTCCGCTTCGCGAGCGAAGTGCAGCACACGTGGCGGCGGTGCGGCGACCGGAGAGGCGCCCGGCTGGGACCCGAGGGGAAGTAGCAGAGAGCCTTCCGCGATCTCGACACTGTTGCGCACCCCCGCTGGAAGCCACATTGCGTCGCCCCGCCTCAGATTCCACGTTCGGTCGCCGAAAGTAACCCGGGCGGAGCCTCGATAGATCCAGACGACGACGTGAAAGTCGTTGACCCTAGCCCATGTTCCGCTTGCGGGGATCGTCGGCGGTATCGGTGCCGAGCCTGGCGGGGCGCCTTCCTCGGACAACAGTGCGACGCTCTGTGCCAACGTTTCGTTCTCCTGGATCGGCGCCGAACCTCGGTGTGCACGTGCGTAGGCGCTGGGTGTCATGCCGGTGTGTTCACGGAAGGCGCGGGTGAATCCCGCGGGAGTTGCGAATCCGACCTGCGTACCCGTCCAACCGATTTCACGGCCGGTGTCCAGGTAAGCGGTTGCTGCCGCGATCCGGGCCGAGGTGCGCCAGCGCACGAACGGCAACCCCGTCTCCTCGGTGAATCGGCGCTGCAGGGTGCGGACACCGATCTTGAGTTGCCGGGCGAACTGGGAAAGTTCCGTGTCATCGGCTGGGGTCCGTAGAAGCGTGCGAGCGATCTCGAGGGCTTCGGCCGAGCGAGGCAAACTCGGCGGGGAGTGCGGCACCGAAGCGCTGACCTCATTGGCGTGGGCTCCCGCGACAAGCTCGATCAGTCCGGCTCCCGCTGCCGTCTCGCCCCGAAGAAATCCCAAGTTGTGCGCGAATTGGTGGACGAGCCAGTCCTGCCAGTCTGCTGGGATCTCGAAGTCGATGACCCGGTTCAACGCGGGCGGCAGGTCGGCCGCGGGCAGTGGGATGGGAAATGCGACCGCGCCCGGATCGACCCGGATGCTGTACGCGATTCCCGCCGGTACCCAGATTGCCGCCCCCGCAGTCACACTGCGGGTACGGCCGCCGATCTGCAGTTCTGCGCGCCCGGTATGTACCCAGAATAGCAGTGGCTCGCGTTCATTCGCGATCGAGGCGAGCCGAGCCGCGGGGATCTCGGGGACTTCGCCTGCGGGGAACACCAACCGTGGTCCCACGATGCCCTCCCGACGTCGATGCATTCTCTTCCAGCCGACCGATGAGTGTAAGAAGTCGGCACGCACGGATAACCATAACTGATTAGGGCAGGCTAGCTTTATTTATTGGCCCTCCCGCCGTGATCGAACGTGGGCCGGACCCCCGTCTGTGCGCTTCCGAGGAGACTTTCCGTGCCCCGAAACACCCGTCCGACAAGGGCGTACCCCGTTACCTTGCGCGAACTCGAGGTACATCGGGTGACAGAGGTGACGCCGGGCATGCGGAGAGTGACGCTCACCGGAGCCCAACTCGACACCTTCACCAACGCCGACGGAATTGCCGAACCCGCCTTCGCGAGTACGGGCTTCGACGACGACATCCGGTTGCTGTTCACCTACCCCGGCGAATCCGACCCGGTGCTGCCGGTAATGGTCGACGGCAGTGTGACTTTCGCTGCGGGGCGCCGTCCGCTTGCCCGCGCATACACCGTGCGCCGCTACGATCCGCGAACAAGGGAACTCGACGTCGATTTCGTCGTTCACGGCGAGGGAGTGGCTACCACCTGGGCGCGGGACGCCAGTCCGGGCGACCGAATGCACATCGCGGGCCCCTCTGTATCGCAGGGACTCCCGGAAGATTACGAGTATCTGCTGGCCGTCGGTGACGAGACCGCGTTGCCGGCGATCGCACGTCTTCTCGAGGAATTGCCCGCCGATGCCAGGGGGCATGTGTTCGTCGAAATTGCGGACTCGGCTCACATCCAATCGGTGCGCGAGTTGTCCGGGGTGAGTGTCACTTGGTTGCCACGCGAGGGGGCCGAGTCCGGCGCTACTACTTTGTTGCTCGACGCGGTCAGTGCTGTCGAATGGCCTGACGGGCGCGTATTCGGCTGGCTTGCAGGCGAACAGGCGACGGTTCGCTCGCTTCGTCGTCATTTGATTCGTGATCGAGGAATTGCGAGGACGGACATCGATTTCACCGGCTACTGGAAACGAGGCGGGGCCGTGCGTGCAGATTCCTGACCTGGCTCCATCGCTCACCCAACACCTTCACCTCAGCAACACCGAAAGTGTTCGATAACACCGAAAGGCAGAAATGACAGTCCTGCGCACCAGACGATCACGGATCACCGGACTGATCGGGGCCGCGCTCGCCGCAGCGCTACTCGTGACCGGGTGCTCGGCCTCGGCCGAAGACTCGAAAACGGCATCCCCTCCCGGTTCGGAGGGGAACGCCCTTCCGGCTGCGGAAGGAACGACTACCTACCCGCTGACCCTGGAATCGCCATACGGTACAAGTATTCTCGAGAAGCGACCGGAGCGGATCGCCGCCATCGTGCCCAACGCCGTCGACACGGAAATGCTCCTCGCGCTCGGCGTCAAACCCGTCCTCTCCTCGTCGATGGTGAAGGAATCGGCTTCCCAGTCGTACTTGTTGCCTTACGACGCAGAGAATCTCGATACCTTCGAGTTCGCGATGGGTGGAACACTTCCCGTCGAAGCGATCGCCGCGAGCGAACCGGACCTCATCGTCGCCGTCGGCTGGGCTGACGGCCTGGGTGGTTTGTCCCTGGGCGATTACTACGAGCATTTGTCCTCCATCGCACCGGTTGTGACGAGCCCCGACACGAAGTCGCGGATGCTCGTGCCGTGGAAGGAGTCGATCCGCGTACTCGGCGAGACGCTCGACCTCTCGAAGGCGGCCGAAAAGATCGTGGCCGACCATGACCAGTATTTTGCGAACGTGCGCCAGGAGAACCCGCAACTCGCGGGTCTGACTGCAACCTGGGCGATCTTCTACGGCACCGGCAATGGGCTGCAGTATCTTTCGGCGCTCGGTTCGGCTCCGGCAACATTCTTGGGTGAGCTCGGTTTCGCCGAGAACCCGCACGCAAAAGAGTTCGTCACCCAGAGTACTGTCGGCGAGGAACTTCTCGAGAACATCGATGCGGACTTCCTCCTGATCGGCCGCAGTGCCGCCGGCAGCGAGGAGGATTTCGACAAGCTGACCGGCGGGAAGCTTTTCCAAGCGCTGGGAGCTGTGTCCTCCGGTCATTGGGTTGGCCTGCCTCCTCGCACCGCCGACGGCGGGGATGTTCTGTGGGCGATCACGAGTGGTGGTCCGATCGGAACAATATGGGCGGCTGAACATATCGTGCCGCTCATCAGCGCGAAGCTGTAGACACACAACTGCAGAACGGAAAGCACTCACCCGTCGCCACAGGATTGTGTGGCGGCGGGTCGTTCGTGTCGCAGTGATAACACGGGGTCGACGCTGGACCTGATCGTCGAGGGCTTCGTTCACTCCGGGGTGAAATACTTCACAATTCGGACAGGTGTGCGCGATCCGACCGGTCGGTCGCCTAAGGTTCGCTGGTCGAGTTTGCGAGTTTTAGGAGAGTCAGTGAAGAAAAAGTTAGTCGGGGCACTGTTGTGTGCCACAGCATCTGCCGGTTTGATCTTTGTGGGTGGCGGTGTCGCAAACGCAGGTACGTATATTCCGGCCGGTACCGATGGCACCTACCGAGTTGGCAGTGGCGAGGGCCAGATGCTGCCTGGTCTCTGGAGTACCTCCGGCGGCCGGTCTTGTTACTGGGAACGGACAGGTTATGGCCGGGACATCATCGACAACAACTTCGGCGGTGGGCCGGAAACAGTAGAAATCATGTGGGGCGACACTAGCTTCACTTCGAATCGATGTGGGGCTTGGGAACGTCACGCTCCCGTTCCCAATCCCATCCCCGGGCTTCCGCCCATCGAGGCCGTTGACTACCGAAACATGATGTCGGCGCTGATTCCTCTAGGCATTGGGTCGGCCGCCGTCGGCTCATCAATGCTCCCAGCGCTGGTCCTCACAGGAAGCTGATCTGAAGAACCGTTCGCTTTACGGGGCAAAGGCTTTCGCTGAGTCTGCCAGGCCGCATCGATGTAGGCCTGGCTGTAGGGCAAGTTATGTCAGAGGGTGATCGTGCGGGTGGGCTCCCAGATGGCGGGGTCGCGGTGGGTGACGACGAAGACGGTAGCCGCCAATTCCCGCACGGCGCCGGCGATGCGGCGCTCGGTGCCCTCGTCGAGAGCCGAAGTAGCCTCGTCGAGCACCAGGACGGGAGCGTCTTTGAGGAAGGCGCGAGCGATCGCCACCCGCTGACGTTCGCCGCCGGAGAGAGCGGCACCCTGGTGTCCGACGTCCTGATGGATGCCGAGCGTCGAGCGTTCGAGAACGGCGCCGAGGGCAGCGCGCCTTGCGGCGTCCTCGATCTCGCTTTCGGTAGCGCCCGGTCTTCCCAGTCCGATGTTCTCGCCGAGCGTGCCCGAGAACACGAGTGGATCTTGTGGCACGTAGCCGATGTGCGCCGCCAGGTCGTCGTAGGGCAAGTCGCGCAATGAAACTCCGCCCAGAGTGACGCTGCCGTCGTCCGGGTCATCGAAACGCATGAGCAGCCCGAGAAGTGTGCTCTTCCCCGTACCGGAGCGCCCTGCGACGAGAACACGCTCACCAGCGGGGATCTCCGCGTTGATGCCATGCAGAACCGGAGCGTGGTCCACCCCGACGACCTTGATGTCCGTTCCAACAGGGCGCGCGGCGTCCTGGGGTGCGGGTTCAGGCAGCGCGGGAGCCGAAGTCGCGGCGCGGTAGTCGCGAACCGTTGCGCGCAGTTCGTTGACTCCGATTCCGGCCAGGGCGAGTTCGTCGAGCGGCGCAGCGGCGCGAACGGTGAGGATGACGAGGGCGAGAGCGGATGCGGGATCGTCGAATCCGGTGGCGGCGAGGAAAATCACTGCGCCTGCCAACGGCATAATGGTGGCGATCGCCGAGATGAATGTCGCTGGTGCCGCGGCGAGATTGGTCCGCGCAAGCGCGGTTTCCTGATCCAGCCAGCTTCGCTCGATGCGTTCGACGGAACGTGTGGGACCGGCTGCCGTACGCAGTAATTCGAGATGGTCGGTGAGTTCGAGCGTCGACTGCGTTGCTGCGAGCTCTGCCTCGTGTCGGCGCTCGTCCGCTCGGCTGAGCGCGCGTTGGGCTAGCGTCTGAGCGGCGAGCGAAACGGCGAGCAGTCCGCCGACGATCAGCATGACGCCGGGTCCCGCAACGACCGCGATTCCGGGAAGCAGGAGCAGCGGGATCAGTGGTGCAACGAGGAAGGTCTGAAGTTGGTGCGCGGGAACGCTCATCAGTGACGGGATTCCGCGGCCGGCGACGGTGGCGAACAGTGCCCGGTTGGCGTCGGTGAACCACGACAGCTTTGCACGGGCGAAGGCGTCGCCGAGCGCGTCGTAGAGATCGCCGACGAGTCGAGCCCCGGTGAAGTAACCGCCCCGCGAGACCAGGACGGTCACGAAGAGAGCGATTGCGGCCGTGGCCAGCACGAGAACCGGCGACCGGTGATCAGCGATCGAGAGGGCGAGGGTGGTGTACGCGATCGCCTCGAGGACAGCAACGGACACCCAACCGAATCCAATGGTGATCAAGCGGCGGCGGGCTACGTTGGCGCTGTTCATTGTTCGGCTCCAGTCAGGGCGGCATTGCGCGAGGCGGCGTTGTGCGAGTTGGGACTGACGAGGTCGAGTCGATCGTCGGCGTCGTCTGCAAGAGCAGGGTCGTGGGTGACGATCACGATCGTCTTTCCTTCGTCGTGCGCGAAGTGGCGCAGTTCCTTCAGCAGTTCGGCCGCTGTCCGATCGTCGAGCGCACTTGTCGGCTCGTCGAGCAGCAGTACTGTTGCGGGCGAGAGGAATACCCGAGCGAGCCCGACTCGCTGACGTTCTCCGCCGGAGAGTGAAGTGGCGTCGGTGTCGAGGCTGATGTCGATCTGTGCCCGGCGTAGTGCGGCGGTGTATTCCGCGTCCGTTGCATCGGGGGCGGCCAGCGCGATGTTCTCGCGCACCGTGGCCGGCAGCACGTCTGCGCCCTGGGGTGTGAGCAGAATGGACTGTGGCCGCAGGTTCTCGTCGATCGTGACGACGCTCTGATCCGCGTAGCGGACGGTACCCAGTTCCGGGATCTCGAAGCCGGCCAGTGCTTTCAGGAGCGTCGACTTGCCCGCTCCACTCGGTCCCGTGATCGCAGTGATCGCGGCTGGGCGGAATGTATGCGTGACGCCGTCGACGACTCTGCGGTCCGCGATCATGACAGTCAGGTCAACGATCTCCAGGCAGTCGGAGGGACTCGACGCCGGAACGGTGAGTGCTTCACCGGCAGGAAGGGTGGGTTCGTCCAGGGCAGCGGCGAGCCGGACTGCAGCAGCGCGTCCAGCCGCGACGTAGTCGAGGCCGTGCCCGAGCCGCAGGGCCGGTGTCACGATTGCGAGGCTGAAGAGAATAGTGGCGGCCAACGTCGTTGCATCCCCGCGATATCCGACGGCATAGGCGATCGCGAACGTCGCCGTCGCCTGCATAAGGGCAACCGCGACGGCCGCAGGGGTAGCCACGAGTCGAACGCGCTCCTGCATTCCCCGGGTGAACCGTGCTGTCGATTCTGCATAGTCGGCGGCAGCGCCGGTCTGCGCGCCGTAGATCCGGCAGACGTGGATACCGCGGGCATAGTCGTCCACAGCGGTCACGATGTCGCCCATGACATCCGCGCTTTCGGCGCTGTGCCGAGCGGCCATTCTGGGGATCACGAACAAGTAGAACAGTGCTGCCACGATGCCAGGAGCCAGAGCGAGAAGCGCCACGGGGCCGGCTGAGGCGACCAGCGCCGCGATCGTGACCGCCGGGACCACGATCAGTGTCGCGAACTCGGCCGGTAGGTGCGCAGTCATATGGTGCAGCGCTGAGATGTCGTCCGAAACGAGCCTCCTCAGTGCGTCTCCGCTGTAGCGGGACAGCGTACTTGCGGGCAGTCGAACGAGATGAGCTGCGAGCTGGCGTCGAAGCCTGGCCTCGAAGAGCGACTCGCCGTGATGCGAGAGCCATGACGACGTGGCCGCGAGCGTTACCCCGGTGAGCCACAGCCCACATGCCCACCCGGCCCGGCTCATCGAGGGTTCACCGACGAGTTGCACGACGCTCCAGAGCGCACCGAGCATCGCGACCCCCGACGCTGCCGCCGCGACCACCCCGGCGGCCAATGCAGGAAGCGCCGGGCGCAAAGCCGGGACCAGCGACGGTTCGACGAGAGGGCGGGGCATGGATAACTCCTTGAATCAGCGTCCGGGTGCAGACACGACAAATGACCGAAACCCAAGGCTAGGCTTCGGTCGTCCTGTCCAGTTATCGCGATGCGCCGATTTCTTACACCTGAATGGAACGCACTGCAATTTTCAGGATGCTGCAGAAATGCTGCTCATGACGTCTTCCCATACGCTCATGACCGCGGATTCGGTTGGGCCAGTCTGAGTGAACACGGCTACGCACTTGCGGCGGAAGTCGTACACCTCGACAGACGTCGTCAAACCGTGCACTCCGTGGGTGCGGGTCAGCCAGCACTCCGAGACGCCGTTCAGATCGATCATCGTTCGGCACGTGTCCGAGGCTAGAGTCAATGTCCCGCCGAACATGGCTGCGGCGTCGAGGTCACCGCGATGAATCTGCAGGCAGCCGTTGCCGGCGACGACACTCGTGACGGGCAGTTGGTGGTAGGACAGGTGCTCCATCCCGGCAGCCATGAGGTGAGGATCGACTCGCCGGTAGCCGAGGGCACCCAAAGCGACTAAGCCGCTACGACGTTCGGTGCCGCTGTCCGCGAGGATGAAGTCGAGCTGTGTCAGCTGATCGGCCTCGGCCCAAAAGGCGGGAGTATTCGATGTCTGGACGGGAGGGCTTGTTTCCCTCACAGTGCTCGGTGCAGTTCGCATCGCTTCGAAGGCGAGACGATCCGAGGTCGGGGTCAAATACGTAGTGTGTGAACTTGACTCGTGGGTACCGAACATCCGAAGCGTCGGGGGCAGGTGCTGTTCTGCGTCAGTGGTCACCACCGAACCGAGGGCGGAAGGCTTCAAACGTAGGGAGACGAGTCCGGGCGTGCAGACCAGCGGATCGCCGGGAACTGTTGGAACGGCGTACTTGCCCGAGTCGTTGACAGCCACCGGACCTGCAACGGTGATCGCTACGGCGTCGTCCAAGAGTGGCAGCATTTTGCCGACTACCTCAGGTGCGGTGTCGATCAGTCCACCGCGGAACCCTGGACGCGCAAGTAGTGCGTCCAGGTCCGACATGCGCGCCAAAGCTGCGCAACGGCATTCGCCACGGTGCGGGCACATCTCAGTAGGCATCCCGTAGATACCGCTTCGATCGTTTGAGGTTGTTGACGTAATCCTCGGCGGCGTCCGCACCCAACCCACCGTGCTCGGAGACCACCTCGTGCAGCGCGTCGTCGCCGTCCTTTGCCATCCGGGTCGCGTCGCCGCAGACGTACACGTGCGCACCGTTTTCGAGCCAGTCGAACAAGTCTCGGCCATGCTCGCGCATGCGGGTCTGGACGTAGATCTTCTCGGACTGATCACGAGAGAAGGCGAGGTCGAGACGCGTCAGGACACCGTCACGGGTCAGGCCAGTCTGTTGGGTGCGACTTGGATTCGAGCAAGTCAGAGGGTTGCCTTGTAGGCAAGTGCGTAAGCGATCTTGCCCGGCTTGTCGTCGGTGTACGGCTTCGACAGCTTTGCGAAAGCTCCCTTGGACTCGGCTTTGCCGTCGTTCCAGGCTGGCAGGACACCAAGATCGGTGGCAGTGAATCCGCTGTCGACGACGGCATCGCCCGCCAACGCGGTCTGTGCTTTGGTCACCGACTTCACGGTCTCCAGGTAGCTGGAGAGGTCGTCGCGATTCCAGTTGGTGAGGTCGACGGGCGCGGTGTCGCGGACCCACGCACCCCAGTAGAACTCCTGGAACGGGATCGAGCCAGCGGCAAATCCGATGTCGCGGGAGAAGTACATCAGGCTGCGGTACTTGTCGTCGGCGAAGTTGGCCAGGCCGACGCTCTTCGGCAGGGACTGGACCGGTACCTGGTTTCCGTCCACGTCACGCGACCAGACCCACTTGTTCTTTTCCATCTCGGTCCAGAAGGCCCCTTCACTCAGGCCGCTGAGGTTACCGAGAACTCGAAGTCGCACGTGAAGGTCGGGACCCCCGTCTGCCGTCTCGATGAAGGACGTGAGGGTGTGGTGACCGTCGGTCAGGTAGAGATCGCCGCGGGGTCCGACGACCACGGTCTTCATGGGCGCGATGCTCTCGGCGGTTTCCTGACCCACTGGTATCTGGCAGGTGAAGGACGACGGGTCCTTCAGCGTCGAGGCGGGAGTAGCGGTCGCAGCCTGGATCTGGCCGTTCGCCTCGCACCAGTCGTCGAACTTCTTGTTGATCGCATCTTTTCCGAGCGTGTATCGCCCGAGCTTGTAGTACACCTCGTCGTAGCCGAGGGAAGGCTGCGTCGCATGAACGTCGCCGATGCGCACGTCCAGAAGGTCACCTTCTTTGGCGCACAGGTACTCCGAGCCGCCGACGGAGCCTGAGAACGAACCGGTGGAGATTCCGCCACACGCGAGGGGAGCAGCGACAGCGGGTGTGCTGACCAGTGTTCCGGCGCCGAGCAGTACCAGTGTTGTGAGTGCCGAGATGGCGGAACGACGCATGTGGGGATCTCTCCTGAGGATGGGTTCGCACGTGAAGAAGCTTGCGTCACAATCGCTCAGGGTGGTTTCGGACTTGCTGACAACAGACGTCCGCGCGGTGGCTACCACGTGAATTCAAGTCGTAGCCACCGCGCGGTGAGCCGGTAAGTCGGTCAGCCCTTGTAGTTGTAGAAGCCCTCGCCGACAGCGACGCCGAGCTTGCCTTCGTCGATGTAGTTCTTCTTGATGTAGTCGGCGAACGCGCGCTGCTTCTCGCCGCCCTGCGAGGAGATGTTGTAGACGGTGGTCAACCCGACGACATCCATGATCTGGAAGGGGCCGAACGGGGCTCCAGTGCCGATACGCCACGTCTTGTCGACCATGTCGGGATCGGCGATGCCGTCGATCAGCAGGTCGGATGCTGCATTGAGGAGCGGGACCAGGAGCGAGTTGAGTACGTAGCCCGCCTTCTCCTTCTTGAGTTCGATCGGCACCATGCCGATGTTCTTCGCGAATTCGACGACCTCGCGGTACACGGCGGGGTCGGTGGACTCGGTGCCCATGACCTCGGCAGTGTTGTTGACCCACACGTGATTTGCGAAGTGCAGTGCGAGGAACTTCTCGGGGCGGCCGGTGAACTCCTTGAGGTCGCTCGGCAGAAGCGTCGAGGAGTTGGTTGCGAACACCGTGTGCTCAGGAGCTACTGCGGCGAGCTTCTCGTAGGTGTCGCGCTTGATGGCGATGTCCTCGGGAATTGCCTCGATGACAAGATCGGCCTTGGTCACGGCTTCGGCGAGATCGTATGAGTACGTAATACGTTGTAGCGCTTCGTCGGCCTTGCCTTCCTTGGCGCCCTCGACGTTTTCGGCCTTGTAGGCCGCGGCCAACGAGTCGAACCGAGCCTTGGCCTTCTCGATGACCTCGGCGTTGATGTCGTACGCGACGACGTCGAATCCGTGATAGGCGGTCTGATAGGCGATCTGCGAGCCGAGAACTCCGGTACCCAGAACGGTGATCTGCTTCAGTTCAGTCATTTTTGATCCTCAATCCTTTTCGGTGGGTAGTCCGGCAAGCGTCAATCGAACTTGTGCGGCAACGATGTTCGTGAGTTCGTCAGCCGTGATCCGGTCCAATGCCGCGCGGGCTATTTCGAAGTGCAGCACGTTGGAAATCGTTCGCGCTGCAGTGATGGTTCGGGTGGTGTGTTTGGGGTGCCCCTCGAGCAAGATTTGCGCAATCCGCGTTTGCAGGCGCTGCGAGAGTTCCAGACCTTCGGCCCGGAAACATTCGCTGGGCTCGCCGAACAACACTTCGCGTTGGTAGATACCAGTGTTCTCGTCGTTTCGGCGACTCGCGATCAGCAGGGGTGAAACAAGCTCGAGCACACGATCTTCTGTGCCCGTCGATTTGGCCTCACGCTCTTCTCCCAGTTCGATCTGCTTGCGGTACTCCGCGTTGTACACCATGAGCAGTAGCTCGGCTTTGCTTGCGGCGTAACGAAAGAGGGTGCCACCGGCTACATCGGCGCGATCGGCAATTTCTTGAGTTGTGACTGCGCTGTAGCCCTTTTCCGCGAACAGTTCGGCCGCGGCGTCGAAGATGCGTGTCTGCTTCTCGAGTTTGTTGCGTTCACGACGACCCAACTCTTGGTCCGATTTCGTCATCCCGCTCACCTCGTCTCATTTCGGATCCCGCTCATAAATGAGTCTACTCCGAAATATCGAGAGGATGGGGTCTCCTCCGTCACATCACCGCATTCCGCTGACCCAACCGGCGAACACGTCGGCGAACACGTCTGCTTCGCACGCATGCGCCGATTCGGGGTAGGCACATTCGGGGTATCCGGCGACGACGGCGGCAAGTTCGGCATTGCAACACTGCGCCAAGAGGCCGCGCAGGAGATCCGCGGCCGACCAGCCGACGATGGATGCTGCTGGGATGCCCTCTTCCTCGTACACCTTCACCAGATCGTCATGCCTCCAGGACAATTCCTCGGCCACCAGTGCATCGGGATTGAAAGATATGGCGCGGTCGAGTGATCCGCGCAGAAGCGAGTGTGGATCGTCCTCACCGCGCAGCCTGGTCGCGAGGTCGGCCGGTGCCTTCTGCATGACGAACATCCAGGGTTTGCCGTCGGGAAAGACTCCGCCGAAGCCTGCCACGTTGAAGGGCAGGTGACTACTGAGAAAATCTGTCTCCACGTCGACGTGCTGATCGTCTCCGAGGTGAATGAAGTGGCCGGACGCGATCTCCTCTCCGGTTGCCGGCTCGGCCCACGTGTTGTTCCACAGATCGGTCATCCGACTGCCTTCGGGAAAATCGAGAACCTCGAAGAGAAAACCCATGTCTCTACAACTCCCCGTCGAAGTGGGTGGCTACTCCACCGGTCAGTCGAGAAACCGTCTGCGCCGAGGTCGCGAGGACGACTCGGCTTGTCTCGAAGGTCATCTCGTCGCGTTCGGTGTCCTCCGATTCGGGATCCTCGGCCAGTGAGAAGTCGAGTTCCACCTCTCGATCGGTGCTGGAACAGACCGAGATCATCAGCCCGAGTCGTTCGTCGGTAAACGGCGGGAGCGACTTTTCGGGATGGAAGTCTGCGGCCGCGTGAAAGAAGAACGCCGCCAGCCGCTCGACAAACCCCTCATCCGTGTGTCGGCTGAGGTACTGATTGAACCGATCGGGGCTGAGCAGCCCGACGTCGAAAACAAGTGTGGGCACGTCGGATTCGAAGACAGTGGCGGGAACCGCATGACTGCGAAGGAAGACCGCTGCGCCGCCGTACCCCGGCAACCTGAACCCATCACGCATCTGGTGTACTCCCGTCGCAGTGGTGTCCTGTCCACGCTAGGCCATTGCTCGGCCGCGTGCTGCCTACTCGAGTAGCCGGCTTGATGGAAGAATCACCGCCTATGACTGCTGTCCTGTACCCGCCCGTCGAACCGTATGAGTCCGGTCTGTTGGAAGTGGCGGATGGTCAGAGTCTCTACTGGGAGACCGTCGGGAATCCGACGGGTATTCCTGTTCTCTATCTCCATGGCGGTCCCGGTGCGGGATGCACTGTCGGTGCCAGGCGCTTCTTCGATCCCGAAGCCTTTCGCGCAGTTCTGTTCGATCAGCGGGGCTGTGGGCGCAGTCTTCCTCTTGCGAGCAGTCCGGACGTCGATCTGACCGTGAACACGACGGCGCACATTGTGGAAGACATCGAGCGTCTTCGTGAGCATCTCGGTATCGAGCGATGGATCGTCACGGGACTTTCCTGGGGCGTGAGTTTGGGGCTGGTGTACGCCCAGGCGTTTCCCGAGCGGGTGATCGCGATGGCCTTGGGCGCGATCACCGGCGGGACGAGGGGCGAAATCGAGTGAATCACCCGCGCCATGGGCAGAGTGTTTCCGCGCGAGTGGGAAGAGTTCGTCGCGCCGTTGCCGGAGGAAGAGCGTGACGGAAACCTTCCCGCGGCATACGCGCGACTGCTCGCCGATCCGGATCCTGTTGTGCGGGAGAATGCTGCGGTGCAGTGGTGCCGCTGGGAAGACGTACATGTGTCGCTGATGCCGGGGTGGACTCCGAGTGTTCGATACCAGAATCCGGACTTCCGTCGGGTGATGACCAGGCTGGTCACGCACTACTGGGCCAACGATTGCTTCCTCGCGCCGAATCAGATCCTGGACGGAATGGACCGTCTCGCCGAGATTCCCGCGATTCTCGTGCACGGCCGGTATGACATTTCCGGACCACTCGATACTGCCTGGGCGATCCACCAGCGTTGGCCGGGCAGTGAGTTGGTGGTGCTCGACGACGCCGGGCATGGCGGGGGTGGATTCAACGAGGCAATCGTGGAAGCGCTGAATTCACTGGCTCATTCGGTCTGATCGAGTGCTCCGGCGTGCGCCGCAGCGAGCGCGCCGGCAGCAGCGCGATCGGCAACCGACTGGTCGACAGGTAGATCGGCGACCAACAGGCGATAGTAGATGGGCGCGGCGACGGCCGCCAGAAGATCAGCAGCTGAGACCTTCTCGGAGATTTCCCCGCGTTCGACTGCTCGGCGGACCACGATATCGGCCAGTTCGTAACGTGCGGAATAGAACTCGCGCTTGAGTCTTGCCACTTCTGGCGTACGAACCGCGTCAGAGAACAGTGCAGCCACCAACGCGCCGCCCGACTCGCTTGTTACCAGTGCGACTATCGATCTGGCCATCTCGCGCAGGTCGGATTCGACGGAACCGGTGTCCGGGATGGGAACGGTGGTTGCCGATATTTCGACGGCCGCGTCGGCCACCAACTGGGACAGTGTGCTCCACCGCCGGTAGATGGTGGTCTTGTGGACTCCGGAACGGGCGGCTATGTCCTCGATGGTCATCGCTGCAAATCCGCGTTCGGACAGTTCGGCCGCGGTGGCAGCCAGGACGGCCTCGCGCACCCTGGCGCTTCGCCCTCCGGGCCGTTGTGGTGTCGAGGTCATGGGTAAACCTTATCGCAACAAGGTGTTGTGTTAGCTGGAGACGCGTGATTCACTGAGCTAATGCAACTGGTCGTTGCATTAGAGATGAATTGAGGGGTGTTTTCCCATGTCATACGAATTTCCTGTCGATCACCGAGGCCTCTTCGAAGAGCGCACAGGTCAGTTTCTGAGCTTCGGGCTCCCCGTCTCGGATCTCGAGGAACTGCGCGCGTCCATCAACTCGACCTGGGCCGACGCGCCGGGTGGTTGGTCGTACGAGTGGTCGGCGCTGGCGGCGAAGTACTCCGCGGCCAGCAATCATTCCCTGGCAGCGATGATCTACGGAATCGCCAAGTTCCCGGTGCTGGCCAACGAATCCCGTCGACGGGCTCTGCGCAATCAGGTGGACGAATACGTCAAGGCAGCACCAGGATTCGGGCTCGAGTTCGAGCGTCGAATCCTGTCCCTGCCCTACGGAAACGGCGAGATCGAGCTACCGGTACACATCCTCTCGGCGGACGGACGGTACGAAGACGCACCCGTCCTGTTGCTCAGCGGCGGCGTCGACGGCTGGAAGATGGACATGCATCCGTTGGCCAGCGCGTTCGCGAAGAACGCCGGGGTGACGGTTGTTGCTTTCGATCAGCCGGGAACTGGTGAATCACCCGTTCCTCTCGATGCTTTCGGCGACGAGGTGATCGACGGGCTCGTATCGACGGCTCGCGCTCTCGGCAACGGGCAGGTGGCGCACCTGGGAGTCTCCTTCGGCGGCAACTTCGCCGTGCGCTCGGGGTTGACCGGCGCCGTCGATGCGGTGATCAACATCGGTGCCCCGGTCAAGGGTGCGTTCGAGGCTGCGAACGCCGAGCGCCTGGTCTACGGCATGGGCGACATCGTCGGAAACGCACTGGGTTTCGATGCCCCGGCAACCAAAGAGGCGCTGGTACAGGGTCTCCGTGCGTTCGATCGCAGTGTCTTGATGACCGCCGACGACGGCCGGGCCCCGATGCTTGTGGTCAACGGGGCCGACGACGTTCACATCCCGCTCTCGGACACAACACTCTTCGAAGAGCGCCCGAACACGCAGGTACACGTCATCCCGGATGCGGGGCACTGCGCAGTGAGCAAGCTGCCCGAGTTGACGCCGATGATGATCGACTGGCTACGAGATGCCCTGTCAGGAACCGTTCCACGAACCGGTAGATGATCCGCCGCCGAAGCTGGCAAAACGATACGTCGCAAGAACGGCCTTGTGATCGGTCGGCCACGGCGTCGGTGAAGCGATGACGTTGTCCTGGGAGTTCTCCTCCACTCTTTTGTTGTGCACGATCGTCTTTCGGGGTCCGATGATTCCTACAGATCCCAACTTCAGGTCGGAAGCGCGGTCGGCGAAGATGTAGTCGATCCGATCGCGTTCATCTGCCTCGGGTGCCCAGGTGAGCTGTGAGGTGTCGACGTCGGGATTGTCGGACGGCCAGGTGAAGCCCGGGTGTGTAGCCGGGTTCGGGTACTTGCTGCGGTATGCATCGACAAATCCGGCTTGGTCGAGCAGACGGGTGGATTCCCACGGAATGACGACACCGTTGTGGTCGAACAGATTTCGCGTGCCGTCGGTCCAGTCCAGGGCCGACGGTTCGTTGAAATCGCCGCCGAGGATGACGGACCTGCCCTTCGCTCGTTCTGCGGCCGCATCGTCGATGAACGTCGAAATTGCCAGGGGTCGTCCCGAATTGACGTTCACACGCTGAACCGTCTCGGGGTCCGTGACCGGACCGGACGGCATCTTGTTCCAGCCGAACTCGGAGAACTCTCCAGGCTTGGGAACACCCGCGCCGTATCCGCGCGGTAGATAGGTCGCGTAGGACGTGTAGGCCAGATGTGCCGAGTAAGCAGCGATTTGTTTGCCGTCGACCGTCACGACTGCCTTGATCATCGAGTTCAGGTCGGCTGTCTCCTCGATCGGAAACTTGGAGAGAATCCCCACGTCGGAGGACGCTGCTCCGTAGAAGGTGGTTCCTGATTTGGTCAGCATGTCGGCCAATACAGTTGTCGCAGTGCCGGCTTCCGACAGGAGAACTATCGACGCCTGGGTCGAGATGATCATGTCGGCGATCAGCTGCAGGCCACCGTTGATCTTGGTTCCGCCGTGCCAGGTATTGAGGGAGAGCACTTTGATCTCCGTCGCGGGGTTCGCTCCTGCGACGGAGGCATTGGCACCCAAGGTAAATGCACTCGCGGTGACTGTCCCTGCGGCTACCGCCATCGCCTTGACCATCTGGCGGCGCGTCAATCCATTCATCAAATCCCGGCTCTCGTTGTCGTGTGCTCGAACCCCCGGAAGATGATTACCATCGCTACCTAAACGGACAGTTAACCAATAGCAAAATGGCAGATTTCCACAGAACACCGCGCGGGCAATAGTCTTTTGGTCGTGGTACTCAGTGAGCGTTTCCCCGGTAACAAGACCTTCGCGAAGGTTCGTGTCCTGCCGCCGGTGGTGAAGTTGCTCCTTCTTTCGATGGTGCTGTTCAACATCGGGTTCTATCTGGTTGTCCCCTTTCTCGCGGTGCACCTTTCGGAGGACCTCGGATTCGCGGCCTGGATTGTCGGCCTGGTCCTCGGGCTCCGGATGTTCAGTCAGCAGGGCATGTTCTTCATCGGTGGAAGCCTTGCCGACAGGTTCGGCAAGCGTCCGATCATTCTGCTGGGCATCGCAGTTCGCGTGGTCGGCTTCCTGATGCTCGGATTGGCCGAGAGTATGGCGGCGGTGATCGTCGGTGTGCTTCTGGTCGGGTTCGCCGCAGCTCTGTTCGCACCCGCAGTGGAGTCGGCCAACGCCGAATACGGACGCGAACTCGAAACCTCAGGAGTCATGCGTCGTACGGATCTGTTTGCAGTGGAACAGATGTGCAGTCGTCTGGGAACCGTGATCGGTCCGGCGTTGGGTGCTGCTCTGTTGATGTTTCCGTTCTCGTGGACGGCGTCGAGCGCGGGGTTGCTGTTCGCGATCATGTGGGTCGGGTTCTTCATCTGGTTCCCGCGGCCGGGCGATGCCCACGACGGCCAGGTGTCGACCTATACGCTGCGCGACGTCTGGCGAAGCGTCCTGACCAACAACAACTTTCTGCTCTTCGCGACGCTCTGCAGTTTTCAGCTGGTTGCGTACAGCCAGCTGTACCTGATGCTTCCGGAACAGCTCGAGCGCGGAATCGGTTCGCAGTCGGCGCTGGGATGGTTCTACGTGGGCGCAGCGGTGTTGGTGATCGTCGGGCAGGGACCGACGGTCGCGGTTGCCCACCGCATCGGGCATCGACGCGCGATCACCTTCGGGCTTGTGCTCATTTCGGTGTCGTTCCTGGTGCCGCTGGTCACCGGCGTCGACTCCGCAGCTTCGGCGTCGACGCAGATAGTCGGTCTGGCGGTGTGGATCGGGCTGCTGCACCTGGGACAGATGTTGATGGTGCCGCCGATGCGAGACACCATTGCCATCCTCGGTCGTGAAAGCAACCTCGGAGCGCACTTCGGCATGCTCAACACGATCGGCGGTCTGCTCGCGCTCCTGGGAACCGTGGGAGTCGGATTCGTGTACGACCTAGTCGACAACGGCCACGCAGCGCCGGCGTCACCATGGGTGATCGTTTCGGTCTGCGTGGCCGTGTCGGCTGTGGTGTTGTGGGTGTGGTCCGGTCGAACGAAGGTTATCGACCCGCGATTGTCTGATTGATCTTTGCTACAAAATCTTCCAGCACAAACGGAATGGTGAGCGGGTTCGGCATGGACACCGCGTCACTGACGATGGGGTCCAAGCTGATCAGGCCGCCGGTCTTGACCACGTTCAGATTGGTGAACGCCGGCTGCGTCTCCATCTCGGGGCGAGCCTTTTCGTAGTTGTCGAAGAGCAGGTAGTCGCACTCGAGGAGGTCGTAGTTCTCGGCGGAGATCTCGTAGTTCAGCTTGCCCGCGAACCGATCCTTCAGTGCGGCAGGAGCCGTGAATCCCAATTGCGTGAGCAGCTGAGCGCGCGCTGCCTCGGGGCTGAACGCTCGCAGATTTCCGTCGCTCCAGCGAATGACGAGAGCTGCTGTCTTGCCTTCGAACTGGGGGTTCTCCGCGCGGGTGCGAACGATGAGGTCTTCGACTTCCTGGACCTCCTGCTTTGCCTGCGCGGGAACGCCCACAGCCGTACCGATGCGGGTCGTGACTTCCTGCCAGGGCAGAACCCAATCCGTCTGATCGGCGGCGTGAAGCACAGTCGGCGCGATGGCGCTGAGCTGCTTGTACAGATCCTCGTCGATCGCGTTGTTGACGGCGATGATCAGGTCAGGCGCTGCTGCCACGATCGTTTCGATGTCGAAATCGGTGGTGGCGTTGGCCAATGGTGTCGGCTCGGCGCCCTGGACTGCCGAGTCGGCCCAGACTCCGATTCCGTCGTCGGTCGATCCCTTCCACACCGGGACCAGGACGGGAGTCAGCCCGAGGGAAAGCAGTACGTCTGCGTCGCCGATGCCGACCGCTGCGATGCGGCTGGGTGCCTGCCCGATGATGGTGGAGCCGAACTTGTGGTCGATCGTCACCGGGAAGGCGTTGGCCTCGGCGTGAGCACCTTCGGTGCCGGGAGTGGATTCGTCCTTCGCGCTGTCGCCGCAGGCAGCAAGGGCAAAACCTGCTGCTGTGGCGAAGGTGACGGACAGCATGGCACGGCGGCTCAACATTGGGTTCACAGCAACCTCGGGTTTCATGGTTATGGGACCCTAACCATAGTGGAGCGGCAGTGTCGGCAGGGATTGTTAGTCTCCGCCCATGACGGCGGTTCTCGACTACACATCAGCAGGACCGTTCACCCGCATCGACGGAGTGGACCCGCTCGCCCTCGAGTCACTCCCCACCGACCCCGTGCAAATATGCCGGGTAGTGCCGTACCTGGTGGTCCAACCCACCGATGCGCGGTCGCTGAATCTGCCCACCGACCGATTCGACGAAAACCAGATCCGGCCGGCAAGCGTTCTGCTCGAACGCCTGCTTGCGCTCGATCCGGCACCGGTGACCTCTGCCCGGCAACCCGACAAGCGGCTCGTCGGAACCTGTCGGCACTTTGCCGTTTTGAGTTGTGCGTTTCTGCGCTATCGCGGTTTTGCTGCGCGGGTCCGCTGTGGGTTTGCCACCTACTTTCAACCGGGACAGGGCGTCGACCATTGGATTACCGAGTACTGGGACAACGCCGGCAAGCGGTGGATCCGCATCGACTCGGAGATCCTCGGACAGAACGTGCTTTCTCACGCCCACGATCTGCAGCCGGGAGAATTCCTCAGTGGCGGCGAGGCGTGGCTGGCGTATCGACGCGGCGAGATCGACGGGTCCCAGTTCGGGGTGTACGGCACCCAGAACTGGGGGCCTGCCGAGATCCGCGGCAACGCAGTGAAGGATCTTGCCGCGATGAACAAGGTCGAAACCCTGCCGTGGGACGAGTGGGGTCGTATGACGGACGCCTACGACGGAAAGACCGGCGCCGACTACGACCTACTGCTCGACGATATCGCCGAGGTGTGCGCCGGCGACGATCCAGTTGCCGTGCGAGCACTGTACGAGCACGAGGATTTGTGCGTGCCGGACAACCTGATTCGTTTCTGAGATGCTGGTGCGATGAATCCGGAGCATCGCCAACTCGAGTACGGACTTCGATTCGACTGGGGCCTGCGCGGCGCCGAGGCGATCGCTGCGGGAGTCGATACCGCCGTCGTGGTCGACGTCCTCTCGTTCACGACGACGTTGAGCGTCGCCGCTGACGCGGGAATCGACGTTTTTCCCTATTCCTGGAACGACGAGAGTGCGGTCGACTACGCACGTGATGCCGATGCGGCCCTGGCAGTACGACGAAGTGTGGCCAGGGAGGGGCAGATCAGTCTGTCTCCCCGGACGATTCGCGAGGCCGAGGTGCCGAGTCGGCTGGTACTGCCTTCGCCGAACGGGTCGACTATCGCGTTTGCGTTGGCGTCCCAGGTTGCGGTGTGTGTCGGCGCTTCATTGAGGAACGCTTCCGCCGTCGCCGATTGGATTGTGCACGAGCATGGTCCGCGATCCCGAGTGGCAATTGTCGCTTCCGGGGAGAAGTGGCCCGGTGGAGAGTTGCGTCCTGCGGTGGAAGATCTGTGGGGCGCTGGTGCTGTCGTGGCCGCACTGACCGCGGCCGGCTGGGACGGCCACGTATCGCCCGAGGCGCGGATGGCGGCGGATGCCTGGGCGGCGGTGTCGGATTCGTACGAGGACCGCCTGCGGGACTGTGCCTCAGGACGCGAGTTGATCGTCATGGGGTTTCCACACGACGTCGCCATCGCCTCGGAACTCGACGACAGCGACACCGTACCTGTTCTTGAAGATCGTGTGTTTCGAGGTCAGCGCACCGGGCGTCGGTTGAACAAAACTCCGCGCCCAGAGGTAGGAGAGGAGAGTGATCGCGACGCACCATCCGATCGCGAGGAGCGCCTTGTTCCCGATCGCTTCGCCGAGAAGCAGTCCTCGAAGGGTCTCGATGATCGGAGTGAACGGCTGATACTCGGCGAACCATCGCAACACGGTCGGCATCGAGTCGGTGGGGACAAATCCGCTTCCCAGGAAAGGTAAGAGGATCAACACCATCGGGAGATTGCTTGCCGTCTCGACGCTCTTGCTGACGAGGCCGAAGGCAACGGACAACCAGATCATGGCGATGGAGACCAGGATCAGGAGGGCAAACGTCGCGACCCACTCCACGAAGCCTGCCGTAGGCCGGAATCCGACGGCTATCGCCACGGCGATGACGACTACCAGGCTCACGATCGTCTGAAGGAGACTGCCGAGAACATGACCCGTCAGGACGGACGTACGCGTGATCGCCATCGTGCGGAATCGTGCAATGATCCCCGCGGTCATATCGGTTGCGACGGAGATGGCAGTACCCTGTGCCGCTGATGCCACGGTCATCAGAATGATCGCCGGTGCAACGTAGTTGACGTACTCGGCTCGGCCACCACCGCCTGGGCCGAGGCCGTTCCCGAGCGTCCCGCCGAGCACGTAGACGAACAGCAACAGAAAGACGACTGGCATCCCGACAAGCATCACCGTCATCGACGGATATCGAAGGATGTGTCGAATGCTGCGACGCAGCATGGTTTTCGAGTCCTGATAGGCAAGCGTCATGGTGGTCATCGCGCGTCGGTCCTTTCGGTGGCGGTCAGAGTCAGGAACACGTCGTCCAGGTCCGGTGTGTGTACGGAGAGTTCCTTGACGTCGATCGAGTGGGCGTCGAGTTGGTCGAGAAGAGAACGCAGCGAGCGGACACCCCCGTCGCTGGGGACCTGGAGGACATAGGCGGCGTCATCACGCGATGATTCGTCGAAAACAGCTGCAGCAGTATCGAGTTGATCTCGGTCGAAGAAATGGAGTCGAATGTGGCCGCCGGGGATGTGCCGCTTGAGTTCCGTCGCCGTACCTTGGGCGACTATCCGTCCCTGGTCGAGGACGGCGATGTGGTCGGCCAACTGATCGGCTTCCTCGAGGTACTGCGTCGTGAGGAAGATGGTGACACCGTCGCTGACCAACTCCCGGATGATCTGCCACATGGTGCGTCGACTCCGGGGGTCGAGACCGGTGGTGGGTTCGTCCAGGAAGATGATCTCCGGCCGCCCGATCAACGTCATTGCCAGGTCTAGCCGTCGGCGCATGCCGCCCGAGTAGGTCGAGGCCAGCTTGTCTGCGGAGTCGACCAGATCGAACTTCTTCAGGAGTTCGTCAGTGCGAGTTCGACGTTCGTCTCTACCGAGATGATGGAGGTCCGCCATGAGGAGAAGGTTCTCCTCACCGGACAGATAGTCGTCGACCGCCGAGAACTGCCCGGTGACGCCGATACGCGAACGCACCGCGTCGGGATCGTCGGAAGGGTTGTACCCGGCGATACGAATGTCGCCGCCGTCGGCAGGAACGAGGGTCGAGAGGATTTCCACGATGGTTGTCTTGCCGGCGCCGTTGGGTCCGAGGAGCGCGAAGACGGTTCCGCGGTCGACGGAGATGTCGATTCCGTCCAGTACCGTCTTGTCGTCGTAGGCCTTCTTCAGGCCCGTCGCGGTGATGGCTGGTTTACGGGACATCAGCGTTCCTTTCGCTAGATCTTCTTGTTGGATTCTTCTCGAGGCTCCGAACGTCGAATGACGATGTCGCCGTAGCTGGTGTGCGCCCGGACGTCTACCCGGCGTTCGGTCGAAGCCGGTCCGTGCGTGGCATTCATCTGGTTGTCGACGCGACCGAAGGATGTATGAGCGTCGAATCGCGCGGCGGTTCCGGATCGAACACCGATATGGATTCGCCCGGCAGCCGTCTTTGCGGATACGACTCCACTCTCGATCGTCTCGAAACGGATGTCGCCGTTGGCGGTTGCGGCGCTCGCGTCGGATTCGGCGTGCTCGACGGCGACGCTTCCGTTGGCGGTCTTCGCCTTCAGCGCGCCGGTGATCATGCCGATGTTGATGTCACCGTTGGAATTCTTGACCTCCGCGTTGCCGTCGACGCGGCCGATGCGGATACTTCCGGACCCGGTGCTCGTGTCGATGTCTCCGGCCACGTGCTCGACGGTGATCGCGCCGGCCCCGGTGCTGACGTTGAGCGGTCCTGTGGTGTCCAGTGTGCAATCGCCGGCCGAGACCTTCACGCGTGATCGTCCGAGAGTGCCGTCGGCGCGGAGGCTGGCAACTGCGGCAGTGCCTTCGAGTTCCGAAGCGGAGGGAAGTTGAACGGAGATGTCCACAGATCCTGTCTTCCCGAAAATGCCGAGGCCGCGCTGTTTCGGAGTCTTGATCTGCAGCCGGCCACCCGCGAATTCGACGCGCGTTTGTTCGGCGACTCGAACGTCGACCTCGCGAGACGAGTTGCTGGGCAGCACTTCCACGACAGTGTCGTTGCGGTCGCTCGCCGTGATCCGGATGTGCCCGACTGCCACGTCGAAGCTCAAGGTGATGGGGTCGGGTGTGCTGAATGTGGGCATGGTGATACTCCCGATGAGGTTGTCTCGGTTAATGAAAGAGGGTGGTGCGAAAAAGTAGGCCGGTGTCAGTGCACCCAGCCGGTGAAGCTATCGGAACCTTGGGACGTGCGCTGTCTTGGAATGCTTCTGTTCATGCCGCCTTCCAGAGCGGTTGCAGCCGAGCGAACCAGCCACGCGTTGACGGAGATCCCGGCTTCCCGGGCCGCTGCCTCGATCCGGTCTTTGAGGTCTTGCCCCAGACGCAGGTTGATTCGAGTCATCGAGGCGTCGTCGGACTCCGTGACAGGGCGCGGAGCCGGAACCGTTTCTTCTTCGACGGGAGCCGGAGCCGGTTCGCTGATAGCCGGTGCCACCACGAATTCGGGTTCGCGTCCCCGCAGGCGCAGGTCCACCGAGCCGGGGGCGAGGTCCCGGGTGATCTCGGCAGCTGCCGCAGACAATGCGTCGAGCAGGGTGAGTCGCACTGCTGATTCCAACGGTGCGGTCAAACGATCGGCGAGTGCCTTTGCGTCTTCTCCGCCTGCTTCGGCCGCCACCGCGAGTTCGTGGCGAAGGTTGTCGACGTACGGTGTCAAATCCATGGCATCACTATGGCATCACTTTGGTGCCATAGCAATAGCTCGATGGCACATTCGTGTGGGTTTGATGAGAATTACCAGGTCATCGGGGTGGCCGGCGATTCGGTTCGCGGCAGGCTGGCACACTCGTGAGGGTGAGTCCTGCCGAATCGAACCGCCGACGCCGCATCTTGCTCTGGATTGCCGGGGTGCTCGGCCTCGTGATCGTGGTTGGGGTGGTTGTCGTCGCGGTCGCGCCATCGCGTTACCTGCCCTGGGACACGGCTGAGTTCCCGGCGGTGGATGCGAGTGTGCTTACGTCGGATCAAGGTCGGGTGCTCGAGCTACTGCAATCCGAGCATGAGCAGGACCGTCCGGGCACTTTCTATTCCGACGGTATCGACGAAGAGTGGTGCGCCGATTTTGTCAGCTGGATCATGAGGGAAGCGGGTCGGCCATTGTCGAACCCGAACTCCGGAAGCTGGCGCATTCCGGGGGTGTACACCTTGCAGGAGTACTACCAGGGGATCGGCGCGTACGCCGAGAGTGGCAGCGGGTACACCCCTAACGTGGGTGATGTGGTGATCTACGACAGTTCGAGATGGGTCGGTCAGCACACCAACATCGTGGTGGCAGTGGACGGCGATACAGCGATCACGGTTGGCGGCAACGAGTTCGGCAAGGTGCGGGTGCACGATCTGGACTGGCAATCCGACTCTGCCGTCGTGGGATTCGGAAAGCTTCACCCCTGATCGCTGCTCTTCGGAGTCAAGGCGAACCAGCGCGCCGACGCTCGTGCTTCGCCGCCGGCGTCGATGTGCAGGGCGTTCGCGCCCCCTCGCGCAGTCACCTGCTCACCTCTCTTGATGGGCTGCGTGTACTCGAGGATCGCCCGAAAGGGTCCGCGCTTCAGGTCATCGGTCAGCGCGTCTTCCACAGGCTGCCAGTAGATCGCGTTGTTCACGTGATCGAAGGGGTCGAAATCGCTCGAGCGCAATGGGAATGGCGTATCCGCTGACGGCGTCGTGTCCGGGGCCGGGTCGATCCACCGCCGCCAGTGGAGATGCTGGTCGATTGCGGTCGATGCAAGCGCGGCGGTGAACTTTTCACTGATGGTTGCGGGCATTCCCGTCTTCGGGTCGATGTTGATCCAGAACGCCTCGGTTTCGATCAACCCGCCGGCTTCGGACCTGATGCGAACCCGCATCGAACACCACCTGCTGGACAGTCCGGAACACCAGCGCTGCAGGTGAACTCGATCCGGCCAGACGACGGGTTCGAGTACGTCGATCACCGTCCTCCGCACCATCCACAGTGGATGGGTCTCCATGGCGCCGCGGTCGACAAGATTGTCGAAGCCCGCGTCTTGGAGGTATCGCGCGATCGCGTCGAGGCGCAGGCTTTTGTCGGTGTGAATGTCCCCTGTTCGCACGGGCCAGGAGGCATGAAAGATGCTGCCGGTTTTCGGAAGTTCTGGCATCGCTATGCGATCGTCGATTTTTGTGCGGTTCATCTGATGCGGGCTCCCGCTGGTCGAAGTCTGGTCGGGCGTTCCAGGCTTGCGGTACCCGATGGCCGGATCTTGAACCATTTGAGTTCACTGTTTTCTGAATACAGATTTCGATGTACTGTCGTACCCATGGATATCGACGGCATGAATGTGGTGACCAACGTGGCGGTGCTTGCGAGGTTTGGTCATGCTCTCTCCGACGAGACTCGAACACGGATACTGCTCGAGCTGAAGACCGCGCCCCGGTATCCGTCCGACCTCGCTGAAACATTGGCTGTGACCAGGCAAAAGCTGTCCAACCATCTGGCCTGTCTGCGTGGCTGCGGCTTGGTGGTGGCGGTCCCGGAAGGGCGCCGGACCAGATACGAACTCGCCGACGCACATATCGGTCAGGCTCTCGACGACCTGCTCGGGGTCGTTCTCGCGGTTGATCCGTCGTACTGCCCGGACAGCGAATCAGAGGGGTGCTGCTGATGGTTGCGCCGCTCGATCACGTCGGTCAGTCGGCTGCCCGACGAGCGCTCTTGTCGAGAAGAATTCGCATCTTCGTGGCGATCACGATCAGCTACAACGTCGTCGAGGCGATTATCGCGTTGACGGAGGGGACGCGAGTGTCTTCCGCGGCCCTGTTCGGGTTCGGTCTTGATTCGGTGATCGAAGTGTCCTCGGCGGCAGCGGTCGCCTGGCAGTTTTCGGCTCCGGATCCGGCGAGTCGTGAGAAGTCGGCACTGCGAGTGATTGCCTTCTCGTTCTTCGGGCTTGCCGCGTACGTGTCTTTCGACGCGATTCGGTCACTGTTCGGTCTGGGTGAAGCGCGGCACACTACTGTCGGAATAGTCTTGGCTGCAGTGAGTTTGGCGATCATGCCGACCCTGTCCTATGCGCAGCGCCGAGCGGGTAGGGAGTTGGGTTCGCTCTCGGCGGTCGCGGACTCGAAGCAGACGCTGCTCTGCACTTACCTCTCTGCGGTGTTGCTTGTCGGTTTGCTGCTCAACTCGCTGCTCGGCTGGTCGTGGGCGGATCCGATTGCGGCACTGGTCATCGCCGTCATCGCGGTGAAAGAAGGCATCAACGCGTGGAAGGGTGATCCGTGCTGCCCGGTCGTGGCTGCGCCCAAGAGCGGGCACGAGTGCGACTGCTGCTGAGTGGGCACTGGTTTTGTCGAGTGAGCACTCTCTGCGGCGCGTCAGAGAGGGTACTCAGTCGGTGAAAGGGGTGCCGGCTTCTGCACGGCTCTTGATGTGCGCGGCCCGTTGCTCGAGAAGACGCCGCAGATAGCGGGCGACAGCCAACCTCAGTATCAGGTGTCCGAGCATGCCGAACGGGGCCGTAACCGTGAAGCGGTCATGCATTCGCGTCCAGCCGCCCGGCTGACTGTCGAAGATATGCTCGTGCTGCATTGCGGCAAAGGGGCCGCGGACCTGCTCGTCTGTGAATGAGTAGGGACGGTTGTACTGCGTGATCCGGCTTGTCATCGAGAATCTCCGCCCGAAGTGCCGAGCAGTGAAAGACACCTCGTCGCTCTCTCCGAGCGTTGATCTACCCGTACTGGTGACAGCCAGCTCGTCTGTTGCTCGGAGCGAGGCGGAGTGTTCGTCCATGTCGAGTTCGAGATCGAAGATCACCGCAGGTGGAGCATAGATATCGGTGATCACGACTACGGTGTGCTGCACGGTGCCAGTCTGTCAATGTTGGTTTGCGACGCCGGCAAGCGGGTACGGGTCGATGACCTGCGGTTCATCCGCGGCGGGTGATGTTTTCGCTTTCCAGCCCCTCGAGACTGAGTAAGGGAAGTGCATTCTGTCGAAAGGAACGCTGATGACTGCTCCACCGCGGGAACCCGCGAATCACCCTGTCCGGCAGGGTTTCGCGGTCGGTACGACGTTTGCAGCAGCAATTCTGCTGCTCACCGCAGGCATTGTCGCTCTGCTTCAGGGCATCGCGGCCGTCGCTGACAACAATCTGTTTGTCGTGGGTATCAACTACACGTACAAGTTCGACATCTCGACGTGGGGTTGGATCCACATCATCTTGGGCATCATCGGAATTTTGGTGGCCCTCGGCCTCTTCACCGGTGCAGTGTGGGCCAGGGCGGCGGCAATCGTCATTGCGTCGCTCTCGATCATCGCCAACTTCTTGTGGATGCCGTACTACCCAGTGTGGTCGATCCTTGTCATCGCGCTCGATGTCGTAGTGATTTGGGCCGTCGCGACCTGGGACAGGGACAGAGTCTAGGCACCGAATAACTGCGGGAGCTGTTGGTCCCGACCGAATCGACTCGGTCGGGACCATCGCTCGTGCGCGAGGCAGTCCGACGTCTCGGATCAGTCCGGGAGCCTTCGCAGTTCGGCGACCGTCAATCCCAGGGAATCGAGGCGGGCCATGATGCTTCGCATGGCCGTGTGGTCCGCGACGGGTCCGTACAAACTGGTGAATCCGCCGGCCGCGCTCGCAACACTGAATTCGGGAAACGCGGCCTTGACGCGGTCCGACACTTCGCCGTCGATGAGGAATTGATACCGAGTGGGAGCATTCATCAGGGTCCGCTCCATTTCGTAGGGCCATGAGGTTCGGACCCGCCCCGCGCCGAGTCTCGAAATCAGGTGTCGTCAAGTGCAATCGGCGTCGCTGCTCGATCCAGGACTCCGCATCCGTGGGATCCAGTCTTACTTGCGCACGCTCCTCGGGCTTCATCCCCTACGGGTGAATGTCGCCACGGTTCTGTTCATCCTTTTCGTGTGAGGCTGCGCAGGGCCCCCGCCCCTAGTGTCGACCGGGAGAGAGAAGAGGTCGGCATGGGATCTGTCATCGGGGATCTGTTACCCCTCGCGGTCGGCGTCGCGGTATCGCCGATCCCGATCATCGCCGCAATCTTGATGTTGTTGTCCAAGCGAGCCGGCAGCACGAGCGTCGGGTTCGCTCTGGGCTGGATACTCGGAATCGTTGTCGCCACTGTGATCTTCGTGCTCTTGTCCAGCAAGCTCGGCGACTCCGAAGGTGATCCGTCAGCGACGGTTTCGTGGATCAAGCTGGCGTTGGGTGTGTTGCTTCTTACGTTCGGAGCGAAGCAATGGCGCGGACGCGGAGGCGAGCACGAAACCCCGAAGTGGATGCAAGCCATCGACGACATGACCGCTCCCAAAGGCCTCGGCTTGGGCTTCGCTCTGGCTGCGATCAATCCGAAGAATCTGATGATGTGTATCGCGGCCGGAATCTCGATCGGATCCGCCTCGCTTGGATCCGGAGAAGTTGTTGTCGCCATTCTGGTTTTCACGATCATCGCGGCCTCGACAGTGTGCGTCCCCGTGATCGGTTACCTCGTTGCCGCGGAGCGACTGCGCGGTCCGCTGGCCAAGCTGAAGGTGTGGTTGCAGGACAACAACGCCACAGTGATGAGTGTGTTGATCCTGGTTATCGGTGTTGTTCTCATCGGTAAGGGCATCGGCGGTCTCTGACAACTGGAGGTAGTTATGGGATCGTTGCTACTGCAACAGATCCCGCTGGCGCTCGGGATCATCATGAGCCCACTGGCGGTGGTTGCCGTTGTTGCGTGCTCCTTTCCGAACGAGCGCGGATCAACAGCATCGCGTACCCGGTCGGGTGGTATCTCGGAATAGTCGCGCTGGCCGGCGCATACACCATTTTGACGGCACTCCAGGTTCACCAGCGCACACCCTCCACTGTGGGTGCCCATCCTCCATCTCGTTCTCGGCGCGACTCTGCTGGCGGGATTCATGCGCCTCGGCTTCATCGCCTCCTTCATCTTCGAGCCGGTTCTGAAGGGCTTTATCGTGGGTCTGGCGCTCACGATCATCATTGGTGAAGGAACTGGGTGAGGTCGACGGACCGACGGTGATCATCGGATTGCTCAGCCTGGCAATGGTCCTGGGCGTCAAGCGATGGCTTCCGCTCGTACCGGGTTCGCTCCTCGTCGTGCTACTGGGCATCGACGTCTATCCGACCGTGTTGCAGGCGCTTGCAGGTGGAGGCAGCGCCTCAGCGTGAGGTTCGCAGCCAGATTCCCAGTGGGCCGGAATCTTTGGCCACCGATCCGACGATCGACGACGCGACAACCACGATGGCCGAGAAGACGAACAGCCAGCCGATGACGGTGAACATCACGCCCAGGAGGCCGAACTCGTCCTGAGAGGTCTTGGTCATACGGGGCAGGAAAAGGGTGCCTGCCACGTGCAGTCCGCTCAGACCCGTCGCGGTGAGCAACCCGGACCCGACACACATACGAGTGGTCATGCGATTGGCCGTCAACAGCATCGGCACGGCAGTCCAGACGAGCGCCCACACCACGTAGACAGCAACAAATTCCAGGAGTCTGCCCACCCCCGGCACACCATTCAGTTCTCGGCACAGGGCCGCCCCGACCACCGATGTAGCTACTACGAACACGACCGCTATCCAACGCCACGCCTGACGAAGCGTCGCAGTCGGCACACTCCAGATGCGCCCGTACATCCGGCCGAGAGCGCGAGCGTAGGACGTGGAACTGATCGGGTCTGTCTCGCTAACGGTGTTTCGGCCGGTTTCCATCAGTAAGTTTCCGATCCCGGCCAACGATCAGCGAAGGTG
>NZ_JAWLSC010000059.1:0-581 GCF_033142465.1 Rhodococcus sp. IEGM 1318 | reverse complement strand
CGGCGGGCTCGCGAGGATGACGCCAGACAGACCGCCGAAGAGGAAGGTGATCAGGAAGCCGACCGAGAACAGCATCGGCGATTCGAAAGTCAACTGCCCCTTCCACATCGTGCCGATCCAGTTGAAGATCTTCACACCTGTCGGCACGGCGATCAGGAACGTCATGAACGAGAAGTAGGGCAGGAGAACAGCACCCGTCGCATACATGTGGTGAGCCCACACCGCGATGGACAGAGCTGAGATCGCCAGTGTCGCGTAGACCAATCCGGTGTATCCGAAGATCGGCTTACGGCTGAAGACCGGGAAGATCTCCGAGACGATGCCGAAGAACGGCAGCGCGATGATGTACACCTCGGGGTGTCCGAAGAACCAGAACAGGTGCTGCCACAACAGAACTCCACCTGACGCCGGGTCGAAGATATGGCCACCGAGGTGACGGTCGACGAACAGGCCCATGAATGCAGCGGTCAGCAACGGGAACGCCATCAAGATCAAGATGCTGGTGATGAAGATATTCCACGTGAAGATCGACATCCGGAACATCGTCATGCCTGGCGCGCGCAAACAGATCACCGTGGTGA
>NZ_JAWLSC010000058.1:0-583 GCF_033142465.1 Rhodococcus sp. IEGM 1318 | reverse complement strand
GGCGTATTCAACCGGTCGTCGCAACACCTACCCGATAGAGGTGTTCGATGAGAGCCATCGAGAGGCAGAAACGAGTCCGGGAATATCGAGGACAGATCGCTTCACCAGGGCGACCGACAATAGCCTGGCGTGAAGACCGGGTTCACTTCTGGATCGCGATCGCCGGTGGAGCGAAAACCGTTGACGCGGGGATTACCGCCGGAGTGTCAGAGCCGGTCGCTCATCGTTGGTTCAAGCATGCTGGTGGAGTGAATCCGCAACTGCCCCCTAGTGTTTCTGGACGGTACATCTCCTCGTCCGAGCGTGAGGACATCGCGCTGTGGCGTGCACAAGGCGAAGGAGTCCGAGAAATTGCTCGCCGTCTGGGCCGCAGCCCGTCGACGATCTCGCGGGAGCTGCGCCGGAACGCGTCAACGCGAACCTACCGACTCGAGTACAAAGCATCGACAGCTCAATGGCATGCCGAGCGTCGTGCTCGCAGGCCCAGGGTCGCCAAAATGGTCATCAACGGTCGATTGCGTGAGTACGTGCAGGACAGGCTCAGCGGTGAGGTCCACACCACCGCAGGGAAAGTCGTAGGTCC
>NZ_JAWLSC010000057.1:0-687 GCF_033142465.1 Rhodococcus sp. IEGM 1318 | reverse complement strand
TTGTGTGTTGTTTGAGAACTGCACAGTGGACGCGAGCATCTTTGTTGTAAGTAATGAAGAGCGTACGGTGGATGCCTTGGCACCAGGAGCCGATGAAGGACGTAGGAGGCTGCGATAAGCCTCGGGGAGCTGTCAACCGAGCTGTGATCCGAGGATGTCCGAATGGGGAAACCCAGCACGAGTGATGTCGTGTTACCCGCGCCTGAATATATAGGGCGTGTGGAGGGAACGTGGGGAAGTGAAACATCTCAGTACCCACAGGAAGAGAAAACAACCGTGATTCCGTGAGTAGTGGCGAGCGAAAGCGGAAGAGGCTAAACCATGTGCATGTGATACCCGGCAGGGGTTGTGTGCGTGGGGTTGTGGGGTTCATTTTGTCAATGCTGCCGTGTTGGCCAACAGTAAGAAATCACAGGGTTAGTGGAAGTGGTCTGGAACGGCCTGTCGTAGAGGGTGAGAATCCCGTACACGAAAACTTTGTGACTGTTGTAATGGAAACCCAAGTAGCACCGGGCCCGTGAAATCTGGTGTGAATCTGTCGGGACCACCCGATAAGCCTGAATACTCCCTGGTGACCGATAGCGGACTAGTACCGTGAGGGAAAGGTGAAAAGTACCCCGGGAGGGGAGTGAAATAGTACCTGAAACCGTGCGCTTACAATCCGTCAGAGCCTTCGAACAGACTTGT
>NZ_JAWLSC010000056.1:0-707 GCF_033142465.1 Rhodococcus sp. IEGM 1318 | reverse complement strand
GTGCAGGACAAAGCAAGTTTTCCGGCAAGCCCGGCGGGTCTTGATCGGGCCCGCACGTGGATTGCACGCAGAGTAGGTCAACAAGCCGCCCTCGTTGTCATCGAAGGCATCGGCTCCTACGGCGCCGGACTCTCCGACCGCGTTCTCGCGGCGGGATTCCCGGTAGCCGAACCCTCCGTGATGGGGTCGGCGGATCGCAGAGGAGTCGGTAAGACCGACGATCTCGACGCCGCTCGTATCGCCCGATCAGTTCTGTCCGTCGACATCGATCGACTGCGTCGACCACGAGCGGACGGATCGCGAGTGGCGATGCGCGTTCTCGTGGTCGCTCGAGAACAGATGACGTGTGAACGGGTGCGCACCATCAATGCGTTGACGGCTTTGGTTCGCACCGTCGAACTTGGTGTGGATGCACGAAAATCGTTGACATACAGTCAGTTAAAGGAGATCGCAACCTGGCGGGCTCGGTCCGAGGACGCCACCACTGCGACGTGCCGAGCAGAGGCCGTGCGACTAGCCAAGAGGATTCGTGCGCTCGATGCGGAGTTGGTTGACAATCGAAAGTCTCTCGACGCATTGGTGAAGACCAATGCGCCGGAACTGACTGCCGCGGTCGGGGTCGGGGCAGTGGTTGCAGCGACTGTCCTGATCGCGTGGTCACATGCAGGTCGGGTGCGCTCCGAGGCCGCATTCGCCTCGCTCGCCGG
>NZ_JAWLSC010000055.1:0-750 GCF_033142465.1 Rhodococcus sp. IEGM 1318 | reverse complement strand
AACATTCATCATGACTCGTTGATCACAACGCGAAACGCTCACCTGATCCGAAGTCCACCACGCCACGGGGCACTATCCGATCCACAAGGCCGTCGCGCGGAGGATCTGGTGCAGCGAAAGTTCAACCCGGTTGCGCCAAATATGTTGTGGGTAGCTGACTTCACCTACGTTTCGACGTGGTCAGGTTGGGTCTATGTCGCGTTCGTCATCGATGCGTATTCACGGCGGATTCTGGGTTGGAGGACTGAGACGACGATGACGACACCGTTGGTGCTCGATGCGATCGAGCACGCAATCTGGACCCGCCGCAGAGAAGGGATTACCGACTTGTCCGGGCTCATTCATCTTTGGCGACCGCGGGTCGCAATACATGTCAATTACGTTCACCGACAGGCTCATTGAGGTCGGTATCGATGCCTCGATCGGAGCTACCGGATCGAGCTACGATAATGCTCTGCCGAGACGATCAACGGTCTCTACAAGACCGAGTTGATCAAACCGCGCGGGCCGTGGCGAACGGTCGAACATGTGGAAATCGCCACGTTGGAGTGGGTGGACTGGTTCAACCACCGACGTCTCTACGAGCACTGCGGCGATGTGCCGCCGGTCGAACTCGAGGCGTTCTACTACGGTGAACACAGAACTACGCGAATTGCGGAGTTCTCAAATCAGTAAGTCTCCGGACTCGCCGGGATGCTTCTATATCTTTCAAGACACCAAGATTGGGTGTGCAGTGGCAAGTGTCCGGAA
>NZ_JAWLSC010000054.1:0-870 GCF_033142465.1 Rhodococcus sp. IEGM 1318 | reverse complement strand
TAATAAGTCGCCTGATATTATGGTGCCTAATGAAAAATCTCGTGGGTGTGAAACAAGAGCTGTTGCTGTCGCGGATCGGCGACGACGAGGCCAACCGACTGGTTATGGCGTTGCTGACAACAGCGCGACGGATCGACGCAGAATGCACCGAGCTGCTGGCCGAATACGAAATGTCCGAAGGACGCTTGGCGGCGCTCCTGGCCGTGTCCGCGGAACCTGGAATTGCCCCCGGTGCCCTCGCTGATCGTTTGGAGGTGAAAAGTGCCACCGTCACGGGCCTGCTCGACGGGCTCGAACGTCGTGACCTCGTCCGTCGGACAAGCGTCGTCGGGGACCGTCGCTCCATTTCGTTGCAGGTCACTTCGGCGGGCGAAGCCCTCCTTGCGGCGCTGACGCCCATGTACACGGATTGGTTGCATCACCTCAGTGCTGACATCGGCGCAAAAGATCGAGCGGCAGCCACCCGGGCTATGGCCACCATCCAGCGCAACCTAGACACGGACACTTCCGGTGGTTGAGCATGGTTCGCGGCGCCGCACGGGCATCGATCCCGAACGCTTACTCGAATTGAATGAGGGTCGAGTCGCATCTCGCACCCTCGCAGAGGCGCTGTCCGTGGACCAGGCGTTGCTGCTCGAAAACATCTTCCCGTGTGTGACTGACGAACTGCGTTCGTCAGTCACGCAAGCACAATCTCTGGGCATCCTCGCTCGGATGCGACACGTCGGCGCTGCGCTCGCTCACTCGGTCGACGAGGAAGAAACGGCACGCCTGGCCGCGCACCCGTCCGACACTGCGCGCGGGTGGAGTTGCTTCATCGTCGCCGCGATCGACAACATCGAACCCGCCGAGTTGTTGACCAAGATTCGT
>NZ_JAWLSC010000053.1:0-1048 GCF_033142465.1 Rhodococcus sp. IEGM 1318 | reverse complement strand
CCTTGGGGACGCGGACGATGAGTGCGTCGCCTTGTCCGCCGCCGCCGCAGAGTGCGGCTGCGCCGATGCCGCCGCCGCGGCGTTGCAGTTCGAGGGCGAGGTGCAGGGCGATGCGGGCGCCGGACATGCCGAGGGGGTGTCCGACGGCGATGGCGCCGCCGTTGACGTTGACCTTGGCGGGGTCGAGGCCGAGTTCGCGGGTGGAGGCGATCCCGACGGCGGCGAATGCTTCGTTGATTTCGACGAGGTCGAGGTCGGTGGGGTCGATACCTTCCTTGGCGCAGGCCTTGGCGATGGCGCGGGCGGGCTGGGACTGGAGGGTGGAGTCCGGTCCGGCGACGACGCCGTGGGCACCGATTTCCGCGATCCAGGTCAGGCCGAGTTCTTCGGCTTTGGCTTTGCTCATCACGATCACGGCGGCGGCGCCGTCGGAGATCGGGGAGGCGGAGCCGGCGGTGATGGTGCCGTCCTTGCTGAACGCGGGACGCAGTTTGCCGAGGGATTCGGTGGTGGTGTCGGCGCGGATGCCTTCGTCCTGGGCGACGACGATGGGGTCGCCTTTGCGTTGGGGGATGGAGACGGGGACGACTTCGTTGTCGAAGTAGCCGTCTTTCCAGGCGCGGGCCGCGTTCTGGTGGGAGGCGGCGGCGAAGGCGTCCTGCTCGGCGCGGGTGATGTGGGCGGTTTCTTGTTGGTTGACTTGTTCGGTGAGCAGGCCCATGGCCTGGTCGGTGAAGATGTCGTGGAGGCCGTCGTAGGCCATGTGGTCGCGGAGGGTGACGTCGCCGTATTTGAAGCCTTCGCGGCTTTTTTCGAGCATGTGGGGTGCGCGGGACATCGATTCCTGGCCGCCGGCGACGACGATGTCGAATTCGCCGGCGCGGATGAGTTGGTCGGCGAGGGCGATGGCGTCGATGCCGGACAGGCACACTTTGTTGATGCTCAGGGCGGGGACGTTCATGGGGATGCCGGCGGCGACGGCGGCTTGGCGGGCGGGCATCTGGCCGGCGCCGGCGGTGAGGACCTGTCCCATGATGACGTAGTCGAC
>NZ_JAWLSC010000052.1:0-1352 GCF_033142465.1 Rhodococcus sp. IEGM 1318 | reverse complement strand
ATGGTGCGCTGCTTGTCGAGTCCGGACAGCGGCCCGAGGCACGATGCGTCGCCCTTGCCGCCGTCGAGGAACTCGGTCCACGATCCGGGGAGTTGGAGCAGCCGGATGGTGTGCCCGGTCGGGGCGGTGTCGAAGAGGACATGGTCGAAGCCCGCGGTGATGTCGTCGTGCCCGGAGAGCAGTCCGGTGAATTCGTTGAACGACGCTATTTCGGTGGTGCAGGACCCGGAGAGTTGTTCGGCGATCGCCACGATCTCCTTCTCGGGGAGCAGCCCGCGGACGGGACCGATGATCCGCTCGCGATAGTCGGTGGCGGCTTGTTCCGGATCGATCTCGAGCGCAGACAATCCGGGAGCGGCGGGGATCGGGGTGATGGTGTTGCCGATGCTCACACCGAAGACCTGCCCGACGTTGGAGGCTGGATCGGTGCTCACGAGCAGCACTTTCTTGCCGGCGCGAGCGAGGGTCATCGCGCTCGCGCAGGCGATGGAGGTTTTACCGACACCGCCTTTGCCGGTGAAGAACAGGAATCGGGGCGCGTTATTCAGGAACTTCATTGCGGTGTCGGCGCTTTCAGCAGCAGGTGGTGGAGTCGTCGTCGGTGGAGCAGCACGCCGAGGTGTCGGAGAGTCCGAGCATGGCGATCCCGGCCGGCGCCTCAGCCGTTCCAGGTTCGGTGATGCCTGCCCATTTCGCGAGTTGGCTGCGGGTCGGATAGGTGCCGGTCAGGGCGGTGACTCCGTCGACGAGCGCCAGCGGGAGTCCTTCGGAGCCGGATATCTCGAGGAATGCTGCGACGGTGTCGTTACCGGCGAAGGCCAGTGGGTCGTTGGCGAGGTTGTGGCGGGCGATGGTGCCGCCGTTGCTTGCGACCCAGTCGAGGTCGGCGGTGAAGGTGATCAGCGCTTGGTCGACGTCGTCGCCGCAGACGCCGGTGTTGCAGCACAGTGCGGGTTCGAATACTTCGATGGTGCTCATGGTGATGTTCTCTTTCTTGCTTCTCGGGTCTTCGATGGTGCGGGTTCTACCGATCCGGTGTCAGCGGGTCGCCAGACGGGCGGCTAGAGCGTCGACGCGGGCGGCGATGTCGTCGCGGACCAGGCGCATTCGTTCGATTCCGTCGATGCCTCGTTCGGACGGCTCGTCGGTGTCCCAGTTCTCGAAGTCGGTGCCGTCGACCGGTTCGACCTTCGCTTCGCTGCCCAGGATGACGACGATTTCGACCTCGCGCACCAGTTGCGGATCGATCAGTGTCGGAGTTTCACCTGTGATGTCTACCCCGACCTCGAGCAGGGTTTCGACGGACAGGGCGTTGACCGCGTCACCGGGTCGGGTGCCGGCCGAGTACACGT
>NZ_JAWLSC010000051.1:0-1389 GCF_033142465.1 Rhodococcus sp. IEGM 1318 | reverse complement strand
GGGTCTGTCTCGCTAACGGTGTTTCGGCCGGTTTCCATCAGTAAGTTTCCGATCCCGGCCAACGATCAGCGAAGGTGATCGCAAACGCATTCAGAGCAGGCTTCCACCTCGTTATCCATCGTGCCTGCCCTTTGCCCGTCGGGTCCAGTGAACGCGTCACCAGGTAAAGGCATTTGAGTGCAGCAGTCTCCGTGGGAAAATGACCACGCGCTTTCACCGCTCGCCGATACCGGGCATTCAACGATTCAATCGCGTTGGTAGAGCACAGGACTCGGCGTATCTCGATGTCGTAGTCCAGGAACGGGATGAACTCCTGCCAGGCGTTGGTCCACAACCTGATAATCGCCGGATACGTCGTTCCCCACTGCTCGGCGAGATCGTCGAACGCTGCCCGAGCGGCCGCCTCGGACGGTGCCGTATAGATCGGCTTGAGATCATGCTTGAGCGCATCCCAATGCTGACGTGACGAGAGCCGAAACGTATTGCGAATCAAATGCACTACGCAGGTTTGGACCGTAGTCGCCGGCCAGACGTGTTCGACGACCTCCGGTAGGCCTTTGAGTCCGTCGCAGACCAGGAAGAACACGTCCCGGGTGCCGCGGTTACGGATATCGGTGAGCACGGACATCCAAAACTTTGCGCCTTCACCGCCGGTTCCGGCCCACAATCCGAGCACATCACGGTGGCCGTCGAGACTGACCCCGATGGCCGCGTAGATCGGGCGGTTGGCGACCTGCCCGTCCCGAATTTTGACGACGATCGCGTCGATGAAGATCGCTGCGTACACCTCGTCGAGGGGTCGGGCAGACCAGTCCTGCATCTCCTCGATGACCTTGTCCGTGATCCGCGAAATAGTTTCCTTCGAGACCGAGGCACCGTAGATTTCGGCGAAATGCGCACCGATCTCACCGGTCGTTAATCCTTTGGCATATAACGACAGCACGATCTCATCCACACCGTTCAACCGCCGTTGGCGTTTCTGGACGATCTGCGGCTCGAACGTCCCTTCCCGATCACGTGGGACGTCGATCGGAATATGGCCGCTGGCCTCGGTCAACACGGTTTTCGATCGGGTTCCGTTGCGGATGTTCGTCGATTCCCGATCCGGCTGCGCCTGGTTCTTGTCGTGCCCGAGGTGCTCGGTCATTTCCTCGTTCAGCGCGGTTTCCAGGACGGTCTTCGTGAATTGTTTGAGCAGTCCGTCCGGTCCGGTCAGCGACAGACCCTGCTCCTTCGCCAACCTGACCAACTCCGCGGCCGCCGCAGCTTCCGCCGACGGCGGCTCGGTCTTCTTCTTCGCCACATCTTCCAGTGTCGTCATCACGGCACCTCCCTCGCTGAGCATTCACTCAGCGTCTGGGGCCGAAACACCGATTAAGAAACAGTCCC
>NZ_JAWLSC010000050.1:0-1465 GCF_033142465.1 Rhodococcus sp. IEGM 1318 | reverse complement strand
GGGTGAGTCCCATGGCGTGGTGGACTTTAGATAAGGTCGACACCAGCAGAAACGTGTGTCGGTAATCCGCTCGGGGCGGGCCATCGCGTAGTGATCAATGAGTACCTCTCACAGTGACTCAGAGAAAGAGATCTACGCGATGGCCCACGACCATTCTGCCTTGCTCGCCCAGCTCGATGCACTCACCAGCGCTGATTCAGCCTCCGTGTTCGCCGAACTGATCCGCGCCGGCCTCCAAGCCTTGATCGAGGCCGAAGCCACCGAAAAGATCGGTGCCGCCCGCTACCAGCGCACCGAAGGCCGCAGCACCCAGCGCAACGGCCACCGCCCCAAGACCGTGTCCACCACCAGCGGGGATGTGGAAGTTCAGATCCCGAAGTTGCGGTCGGGATCTTTCTTTCCGTCGCTACTCGAGCGCCGGCGGCGGATCGACAAAGCCCTGCATGCGGTGATCATGGAGGCCTATGTCCACGGTGTATCGACCCGCAATGTGGATGATCTGGTTGCCGCGCTCGGCGTGGATTCTGGGATCTCGAAGTCGGAGGTCTCACGGATCTGTGGGCAACTCGATGATGAGATCGCACGCTTCCGTGAACGAACATTGACGCACACCACTTTTCCCTACATTTTCCTCGATGCCACCTTCTGCAAAGTCCGCGTCGGCGCTCACGTGGTCTCGCATGCGATGGTCGTAGCCACCGGCGTATCGATCGACGGCGCCCGCGAAGTCCTCGGTACCGCAGTCGGTGACAGTGAGTCGTTCGAGTTTTGGCGCGAGTTCCTGCGCGGCCTCAAAGCCCGCGGCCTCACCGGAGTGCATCTGGTGATCTCTGATGCTCATCAAGGTCTGAAAGCAGCTGTTGCACAACAATTCAACGGCGCTGCGTGGCAACGATGCCGAGTCCATTTCATGCGGAACCTGCATGGCAAAGTCGCTTCGAAACAGATTCCGCCGGTGATGGCGGCGGTGAAAACGATCTTCGCGCACACCGAACCTGACGATATTCATGCCCAGTGGGATCAGGTCGCCGACACCCTCGAATCGTCGTTTCCGAAAGTGGCGGAGATGATGCGTGAGGCCAAAGCCGACGTCCTGGCGTTCACCGCGTTCCCGAAAGCGCACTGGCAGAAGATTTGGTCGAACAACCCGATCGAGCGCCTGAACAAGGAGATTAAACGCCGCGCTGATGTCGTGGAGATCTTTCCCAACCCGGCCGCGTTCCTACGGTTGGCCACCGCTGTGGTCATCGAAGCCCACGACGAGTGGCAGGTCACCCGACGCTACGTCTCTGATGTCAGCATGGACGAACTCAGAAAAGTCATCGCCGACAAAGAACGAGCCGCGGCTACCGCTACCGAATCTCTGGCGAAACAACACCAAATCGCCTAACATTCATCATGACTCGTTGATCACAACGCGAAACGCTCACCTGATCCGAAGTCCACCACGCCACGGGGCACTATC